>JAAYKL010000064.1 GCA_012522445.1 Myxococcales bacterium
GACGCCGCTCCCGCTGCGGCACCTGCTGCGGGCGGTGGTCTGTTCGACACAGGCCCCGACGAGCAACGGGCCAGCCTCTTCGACACCGGTCCCGCTGTTCCCGCTACGGGCGGCGGTTTGTTTGACGCCGCTCCTGCTGCGGCAGCCAGTGGCAACCTCTTCGATGCCGCCCCCGCCATTTCCGGCGATATCTTTTCTTCTGCTTCTGCCGATGCCGCCGCAAGCCAGGGCGGTGAAGCCTTGTTTGGCGACGCCGATTTTTCGGGTGGTGGCGATTTGTTTGCCGGCAGCGGCGGCAGTGGTGACAGCGGTGGGATTTTCGCTTCCACCGAAGCCCCGAGCGCGTTTGGTCGCGGGGCCACTGCAGACGCTTCGCCCATGACCGGCGCGCGCAACGAAAACTCCGTCCTTTTTTCGTTGGCCAACCTGCAGGCCCTGGCCAGCGGTGGCTCGCCGGGAGGTGCAGTCGATGCGGACTTGCCCAGCATCGGTGGCTTCAAGCCCGGCGAAGAGGCCTCCGGGCTCATCGACATTCGCGCCATGGCCAGCACATTGGCTGCCGAAGCACAAAAGGCGAGCGATGTCGACGACATGCTCTCCATCGGCGGCGGCGGGTTCACGTCTTCTTTGGGCGCGCCCATTTTGGCGGCCACACCCCAATCGGGGCTGAGCACGGGTGCCAAAATTGGCATCGGCGCAGGTGTCGTGTTGTTGCTGGCGGCATTGGTTGTTTTGGGCGTGGTGCTCAACACCAAGGAAGACACGTCCGCCTACGACGAACAAATCGCCGAGCTCATGAAGCAAATTGAGCAGATGAAGGTCGGCAACGCGTCGCCTGAGCAAATTGCTGCCATGCAGGCGCAACTGGCCAAAACCCAAGCCGACAAAGAGAAGGCAGTGGCCGACAAAACTGCGAGTGGTGCCGCGGCCGGAAAAGAGAGCGACGCAGCGGACAAGGCAGCCAACGACAAAGAGGCCGCCAAGAAGAAAACCACCACCACCACCGCTGCGGCGGGGACCGCCACCAAGAAAACCGACGACGCATCCCAGCCCAAAGCACCGGCTACTACCGCGCCCGCTGCTACCAAGAAAACCGGCTCGACCAGCGCCCTGGACAGCTTGTTGGCGCCTGCCAAAAAGCCCGTTCCCAAGCCGCAGGCCGCCGCCCCGGCCGCCGAAGGATTGACGCGCGCCCAGGTCTCTTCGGGAATGAACGCCGTCAAACCCTCGGTTGAGCGCTGCGGTGCGGGCAAGTCCGGCAGCTTTAAAGTGCGCGCCACCATCGATCCCAGTGGCCGTGTGACAAACGCACAGGAGATCGGCGATTTTGCTGGCACACCAGCGGGTACTTGCGCGGCCAACGCCGTCAAGCGCGCGCGCTTCCCCGCCAGCAGCAAATCCCTCACCGTGACCTATCCCTTCAAACTCCCCTAATTTCTTCTGTCATCGTCTCCGTTTTGTGTTGGCTCGCTCGGGCCATCGGATGCTCCGCTGTGCGGCTGCGGCTTGTCGGTTGTGCGAGTGCTGCGGACATTCTTAGGCCCATTTGGCCGGGCGCTCTGGCCGCTTGGGCCCACCTCTTAGGCGTCCAACGCGCGCTCTACAAAAATGTAACCAGCTAACATTACAGTGTTTTTTTGATTCCCGGGACCTTGGCATGTTTTCTGCTTTTGAAGCGTGGTGTTGGCCAACGCCAACGGACATCACGAAGGAGAGAGGCATGCAGCGAGAAGGAGCACAGGATGGGAAACGGCGTACTTACAAGATTTACGCCATCATCGAAAAACCCGGAGAGCAAAAAAACGTGTGGTTGGATGTCGGCTTCGCCAACCTCAACCGAGACGGGTCGATCACCTGTCGATTTGATTGCTTTCCGATGAGCGGGGTGGCGCAGTTGCGCATCTACGAGCCCAAAGTCAATGGTCATGCCGAGGGTGGCGGCCAACAAGCCAGGTTTAACAGCCCGTCCAAACAGCGGATGTGGCACGAAGGAGGAAAGGGATGAAAATGAACACACGACACAAAATGGGCGCTCTGATCTGCGCGGTGGCCATGATGCTCGCCGCATGTCCGGCCATGGCCGCAGATGACTCCGGAGGGGCAGCGGCGAAGTTGCCACCCGAGGGGGTCATCAACGTCAACACCGCCACGCTGCAGGAGTTGATGTTTTTGCCGGGCATCGGGCCATCCAAGGCCGAAGCCATTGTCCGGAGCCGGGCCAACGTGCCCTTCAAGCGGCTGGAGCAGTTGACGCGCATTAAGGGCATCGGCCGCAAAACGCTGAAAAACTTGCAGCCCTGGGTGCGCTTTGACGGTGCGACCACTGTCACCGGAAAGCTGAAAGCGCCAGCGCCAGCCAAGACCAATCCGTAATCGTGCGATGCGCGGCAAGGGCTGGGGAGGCATCCCTGGCCTTTGCTTTGCGCGCAGGTCGGTCGCGTGATGGGCGGGCGACATGTGTGCGTTGGGGGGTGTTGTGCGGCGGGCAACCGCTTGGTTAGGTGCCAGCGGGCAACACGATCTCGATGTCGGGGCGCACCTTTTTGAGGGCTTCGAGGTGGGTCTCGTTGAGTTGCCCCTGGTTGTTCAATACCTCGTAAGGGGGCACAAACGTGGGATCGAGGGCGATGGCCTCGCGGAAGAAGCGGAGTGAGCCGCCCTCGTTGCCTTGCCGCAAAAAGGCGATGCCATACGAATAGGCCAATTCGGGGTCTTTGACGCCCATTTTGTATAGGTCTTGGGTGACCGCCACGGCCTTGAATACGAAAGCCCCTCCGCGTCTTAGGTTGAGGCGGATGAGATGTTTTTGCACCTCCCAGGAGGCGGTGAGACCGCTGCTCGCGATGAGGCGGCGAGCGGTGGCAGTTAGGAAGCGATCGGCGTCGCCTCGCTTGCCTGTGGCATTGAGCGCCTTGGCCTTGATGTCGGCGAGTTCAACGGTCCAGAGGCCCGCGTCGGCGAGGAGGGGCTCCACCTGCTCGAGCACCGCGTTGTAATCGCCGCTGTCGAGTTTTTGCTGCAACAGCCAGTAGGCGGTGGCGGGATGGGTGCGGTGGGTTTCGTCGTTGGCGATTTGCTGGATGGCGTCGTTGCGCGCCTTGAGGTCTTTTTGGGCGTCGAGCGCGGCGATGCGGTGGTGTAGCAGCGCGGGCGGGGCTGCCGCGTCGATGAGGGCGAGGACGTCGTTGTAGCGGCCCATGCGGAGATACAGTGACGCCATGGCCGAACGGAGCGGGATGGCATCGGCCTGGAGAACGGCGATGGAGTTGAGCATGGCCAGAGCCGCGTCGATGTTGATGCTCTTCCAGAGGACCATGGCGCGATCGACGGCGATGCGGGGATCAGTGGGCCAGTCGCTGGCGACCAAGCTGCCCATGCGCGCCAGCATATCCGGTGAGAAGGCGTTGGACATATGCCGGATGCCCAACGCAGCGGCGCAGGTGTCGTCGAGGCGCACGAGATCGTAGGCATTTTTGGCCACCGGGCGGTGGAAGGCGATCATGGCGGCCGCGCAGTCGGGGGAGAGCGCTTGGAGCTGTTCGGCCAAGTGCTGGATGGCGTCGGCGTCGCCTGCTTGGCTCAGCAATGCGTGCATTTCGAGCAGGGCCGGGATCTGCTCTGCGGTCAACGCGCTGGGCATGTGCTGCACGGCACCTGCGGCGTCGCCCTTTCGCACGGCCATGAGCCAGCGCAAACGGGATGTGGGCGGCGTTTCGCTGCGCTCCATCTGGGCGAAAACCGCCTCGGCATCGGCGATGCGGTGCAAGTCAAGGTAGGACTGGGCGCGCAGGCCGAGGATGTCCGCGGCGTCGCCTTCGGCATTGGCAACGGCTTCGAGGGCGGCCTTGGGCCCTTTGAGCATGTACATCGCGCGGCCGTACCAAACATGGGCGTTGAGGCTGGGATTGCCGAGGATTTGTTGAAAGCCGTTGGCAGCGGACTCGTGGTTGCCCGAGAGCAATTCGATGCGCGAGCGCACAAAAATGCCCAAGTGCTGAATTTGCTCGGGCGTGCCCTGTATTTTTTCGGTGATGCCCGCGCCAAAATCTTCGAAGGTGCGCTGTTCGTCGGGGGCGAGGGATTCGTTTTGCCATTCGGGGAGGCGCACCAAAATAGAGGTGAGCGACCCGTAGAGATTGCTCGAGGAGTGCAGCAGCAGCTCGGTGCTGCCCTGGGCCACGAGCGACATGTCGCGGTGCTGCAAGCCGATGGAGATAAGCGTGTACAAGGGGGGCAGGTAGTCGCCGAATTTCTGGCGCATGGCGTTGAGCTCTGCGATGGCCGCATCGGGACCGTCTTCGCCCAGGCGTATCCAAGCCTTGGCCAGGTGCAAGCGGGGTTCGCCGTCGAACAGCGGCTGCGCCTTTTCGAGCAGGGCGGCGCCCTCTTTCCACTGCGAGTTTACCGCGCACTTTCCGATGCGGGCCGCGTAGCCCAAGGCGGAGTTGTCTTTGTCGATGGCCTGGAGCGCGGCCTTGGCTTCGCTGAGGTAGGTGTCGCGGGGGCCGAAGATTTGCGCGAGCAGGATGGCGTTCCAGGCGTAGGCGGTTTGGGCGTTGAGGCGATCGGGGTAGTCGGCGGCCATCTCTTTGAGGCGCGTGTTGAGGTTGACCAGCAGGAGCACTTGGGCGGCGCTCTCTTGGTTGCCCGCCTCTTCGATTTGGCGCTCAATGCTTTTGGAGACCAAGACTTGGTGGGTCATGACCCCCACCACCACGAGCAAAGAGAGGACGACGAGGATGAGCAAGGGCCAGCGCACTTTTTGCCAGATGCGGATGCTGGCGGGCATGGCGAGAACGGGAATGGCGTGATCGCTTCCGCGACCTGCGGCATTCATGCTTTGGTTCACATTGCGTATGAAAGAAGGGGTGTCGTCCCGATCAATTCGGCGTCCTCTCCATTGACTGGCTGGCGAGCCTTTTTCATTTCTGTTGTCCGCGTTCATTTTTTAACCAGTGTTTTGTTGCGCATGGCAGTTGGGCTGGGCCCTGCAGTGCAGCGTTTTCAGGTTATCTCGTAGTGTTGCCAGCCCTGTCCTTGACGATTTGGTACTGCTTTTCGAGGAGAAATTTGTTTTCGATGCCAGCGATGTGCGCCTCGGCAATGGCGTTGTGCGGAAAATATTGCGCGCCGGGGGAGTTGAGGTATTCGGCCCAAGCAAATTTGGCCTGCTCCCAGTTTTCGGCGCGTTCGAAGACCACCGCCATGAAGTAGATGCACTTGGCCGAGAATGCGGGGTCGATGTCACCGGCGAGGGTGGCGGCGGTGCGCAGATTGGCCACGGCTTCGTCGTATTGCTTGAGTTGGCTCTGGGTGGCGGCGATGAAGTAGTAGGCGTAGGGGCGCTCCATGGCCATCATTTTGGCTTTTTCGTACTGGACAATGGCTTCGGTGTAATTGCCGGTGCGGTAGGATTTGTGCCCGATGGAGAGCACACCAGCATAGGTGTAGCCCTCGGGGGAGAGGGGTTGGTTTTGGGGATCCCCCCAGCCTGAAGCGGCTTCCCAGCCACCAGTGGCGGGTTTTTGGGCATGGGCGACGCCTGAGAAAAGCGTGATGGCAAAAACAAGTGCGGTGAAGCGATACATATTTCCTCCGAAGGTCACGCGCTGCGGGAACAGCGCGCGCAATGCATTGGCGAATGTCCTTTATATATAAATTGTCTAAGCTCTACAATTGACTTCATCATTATATGCCCCAAGCCCTTTGACAAGCACAGATACGCCCGCGATCTCCGGCATGTTTTGTCCGCAACGCCATTGGATGGCCCGACATGCCGATGCGGCGCCCTGGGGTGGTGCGTTGAGGCAGGTGAGGGATTTGAGGGCGCTATTTTACAAAAACCCGATTTTCCCGTATCCGTTGCTGACGAAAGGCGGCGTTTGATATATGGCACTTGCCGGTTCCGCCTTCGGCACCGATGCCCAAGCGCGAGAAAGGAACGCCAAAATGTCAGTGATTACGCCGTTTGCCGCCATTCGCCCCCAACCCGAAAAAGCCGCCCAGGTTTCAGCACCTCCCTACGACGTGCTCGATTCGGCAGAGGCCCACGCCATGGCCCAGGGAAATCCGCTGAGCTTTCTGCGGGTGTCCAAACCCGAGATCGATTTTTCGGAAGATATCGACCCATATAGCGATGCGGTGTACGCCCGTGGGGTGGAGAACCTCAACGCGCTCATCGATGAAGGGCACATGATCCGCGAGGCGCGCCCCTGCTTGTACCTGTACCGGCAAATCATGCAGATCAACGGCGTGCAGCAAACCCAAATCGGGGTTGTGGCGGCCTGTAGCGTCGCGGAATACGAAGCGGGGCTCATCAAAAAGCACGAGCTGACCCGGGCCGAGAAAGAGGCGGATCGCACGCGCCACGTCCAGGAGACCAACGCCAACACCGGTCCGGTGTTCTTGGCCTACCGCGCTTGCCCCGATATCGACGCCATCGTCACGCGCAACAGCGCAGGTGCGCCGGTGTACGATTTTACCGCTGCTGACGGCATTCAACACACTGTGTGGGTGGTCGACGCACCGGAAGAAATCGACGCGCTGGTGGCGGCCTTCTCCCAGGTGCCCGCGCTGTACATCGCCGATGGACACCACCGCGCGGCTTCGGCAGCAACGGTGTGTCGTCGGCGTCGGGCCGCGACCCCCAACCCCACGGGGGACGAGCGCTTCAACTTCTTTTTGGCGGTGATGTTCCCCCACGATCAACTGTACATCATGGACTACAACCGCTTTGTGTTCGACCTAAACGGCCTGGACGAAGCCGCGTTTCTGCAGCGGGTCTCCGAAAAATTTGATGTGCAGCCCACCGACGTCCGGGAGCCGAAGCAGGCCCAGGATTTCGGCATGTACCTGGGCGGCAAGTGGTACCTGCTGCGCACGCGCAATGGTTCGTTTAACAACAGTTGCCCGGTGAGCCGCCTCGACGTCGACATTTTGCAGCAAAACTTGCTCCACCCCATTTTGGGCATCGGAGATCCCCGCACCGACACCCGCATCGATTTTATCGGCGGCATTCGCGGCATGGACGAATTGGAGCGCCGTGTCGACGAACGGCCCGGGAGCGTTGCGTTCTCGACGTTTGCCACATCCATGGACCAACTGATGGCCATCGCCGACGCCGGATGTACGATGCCGCCCAAGTCCACGTGGTTTGAGCCGAAATTGCGCTCGGGGCTCCTGGTGCACGCGCTCGATTGAAAAAGGAACGCACTGCTTTGGGGGCGGCGGACCAGGCTTTGGCGGGCGCCGCTTTCATCGGTTGACCGTTTTTTGTTTCGCCCAGTACAGTGTAAAGATGAATCTTGAAAATGGCGCGGTGTCTTCCGGTGCGACAGCGCCCTTGGACTGCGAGGAGAAAGTATGGCTGGACATAGTAAGTGGAGCACGATTAAGCACAAAAAAGGTGCTGCCGACGCCAAGCGCGGCAAAATTTTTACCAAACTCATTAAAGAGATCACCACGGCTGCCCGCATTGGGGGCGGCGATCCGTCGGGGAACCCGCGTTTGCGCAAGGCCATCGACACCGCCAAGGGCGCCAACATGCCGTCCGACAACATCGATCGCGCCATCAAAAAAGGCACCGGTGAACTCGAAGGCGTCGTCTACGAAGAGGTGACCTACGAGGGATACGGCCCCGATGGTGTAGCGGTGGTAGTGGAGTGCATGACCGACAACCGCAACCGCACTGTCGCCGACATCCGCCATTATTTTTCAAAGTTTGGCGGCAACTTGGGGCAAGACGGCTGTGTCTCGTTCATCTTCGAAAAGAAGGGCGTCATCCTGGTGGCGGACAGCGCGGCCACTGAAGAAGAATTGATGGAGGTTACCCTGGAGGCTGGCGCCAGCGACATCGTGGAGTCGGAGGGCAGCTTTGAGGTGCACACGCCGCTGGAGGCCTTTGATACCGTGGTCAAGGCCCTCGCCGATGCGAACATCGCCACCGAGAGCGCCGAAATTACACGGTTGCCCAACACCACGATGCACCTGGAGGGCAAGTCGGCGGTGTCCATGCTCAAGCTCTTCACGGCCATTGAAGACCACGATGACGTGCAAAATGTGTATGCCAACTTCGACATCGACGAAGACGTGCTGGAGAGCTTTGGCTCATGATCGCCATCGGGATTGACCCCGGAACCCGCCGCACTGGGTTTGGCGTCGTCCGCAAAGATGGCCCGCGATTGACCCGCCTGCACTCCGGCGTGATCCAACTGGATGCCCACGCTCCCCTTGAAGACCGGCTGCCGATTCTCTATGATGCGCTGCAGCAAATTTTGCTGACCAATGGCCCGGACGAGGCCGCTGTCGAGTCGCTGTTTTTCGCCAAAAATGCGTCGTCGGCGCTGAAGCTCGGCCATGCCCGGGGAGTGATAATTCTCGGGTTGAAGCAGCGGGGGTTGCCGATTTTTTCGTATCCGCCGGCCCTGGTGAAGCGCTCCATCGTCGGCGGCGGTCGGGCGACAAAGGATCAAATGCAGCGCGTGATGCAAGCCATTTTGGGGATTCGCACGCCGTTGGCCGAAGACGAGGCCGACGCGTTGGCCGTGGCGGTTTGTCATCTCAACGCCCCGCCGGTTTCGCGCATCGCTTCATCCGGTTGAAAGGCACCCGTGGAACACGCAACACCACCCGCACCTGCCGTCGCTGACGAAGCCACATCCGTTCCTTCCGCATCCACTCCCCGCGAATTGGCTGCCAAACGCGATTTGCGCTCGGTGTGGCAATCCGCCATCGCCGCGTGTTCGCACCTGCGCGTGCTGGTGCCCCTGTTGGTGTTTTTGGGATTGGCCGGAGGGCTGGCGGCCATGATGCTCTCGCTGCGGTCTCAGCCCGATGCCGCTGCGGATGTTGCGCGTCAAACGACCTCCGCTGTGGCCTGGCTGGGCACGGGCGCGGGCACGGACGCGGGCACGGACGAGGACGAAAACGCGGAATGCGACGATGCGGGGTCGCCATCCGATGCGCCTGCGGCTCCCAGCAGCGCCGAAGGCACGACACACCCCGACGCTGCGGATTCGGACGACGCGTCGCGCACCCTGGAAGGCGTGGTGAAGAGCGGCGTACCCGTGGTGAAAAATTTGACAGGCCTGGGCATCTCCATGTCCGATGCGCAGCTCATTATCAACGCGATGCAACAGGTGTACGACTTTCGCCGGGCCCAGCCTGGGCACACCTTTGTGTTGCAGCTCGACGACGACGGCCGCCCGCGTTCCTTCCGCTACGCGGCCTCTCGCACCGAGGTGTACGCGGCGCAAAAGAGCGGCGATCAATGGACCGCACGACAACTGCGCATCATTACGCAGAAGAAGCGGCGCACCTTCTCGGGCACGATCACGCGGTCGTTGTTTGGCACCTTCAACGACATCGGCGCCAGCCCCGCCTTGGCCGCACAACTGGCCGACATCTTGTCCACCCAGGTCAACTTTCTCAAAGAGCAGCGCCCCGGCGACACCTTTCGCATCATCGTCGAAGAGGAGTCCCTGGACGGCGAGTTCATCTCGTTTGGGCCGATCCTCGCGTTGGAGTACACCGGGGTAAAGGCCGGTCGCAAGCGCCTGTTTCGCTTTGCCGCAGGCGACGACCCCGCCACGTATTACGACGAAAAGGGCATCAGCGTGCCCCGGTCGGTCCTGGTGATCCCCATGCACTACGCGCGCATCAGCTCGCCCTTTGGCTGGCGCTTTCACCCGGTGCTCAAGCAAAAAAAATTCCACAATGGCGTCGATCTCACGGGGCCCACAGGCACGCCGGTGTGGGCCTGTGCCGACGGCAAAATCACCATCGCGGGCAACGTGGGACCCAACGGCAACCTCATCGCCCTCAACCACGGCGATGGCCTGGAGTCGTTTTACGCGCACCTCTCGCGCTTTGCACCGGGCATGAAGGTGGGGGTCAATGTCCGCAAGAAGCAGGTGATCGGCTATGTGGGCAACACCGGGCGTTCGACGGGGCCGCACCTGCACTGGGGGATCAAATCCAAGGGGCAGTTTGTCGATCCGCTGAAGTACAAAGTGCAGCCGGGGACGCCGCCACCTCAGCGCCACCGCGCCGCGCTGCGCGATTTTATCGCCGCGCAAAACGACGCCCTGAACCGCATCGCGATTTTGGCGCCCAAGGAAGCCCTGGCCGAGGTGGACGACGACGATGGCGCGCCCATGGGCGTCACCGATATGTAACCGCACTTGGCAAGGAGCCGCATGAGCACCCCCGACGACGACAAAAGAGAGAACACGGCGGTTAGCGCACCCACCGCGCCCCGCGAGACACCTCGCCAAACACAGCATGCGACGCCGTCGCGCCCTTTGTCGGCCCTGCGCATTCCCGTGTTGGTGGTGATGGGGTTGTCCATTGCCGCGGGTGTGGCCAAGGTGGCGCCGCCGCCTGTCATGATGTCCCTGGCTGCGCTGGTGGCGGGCGTGTGGGCCGTGTCGTTGGAGCGCGTCCTCATTGTTGAATTGCTCCAGTGGCGTCGCCTCACCACTTTTTTGGCGCCGGTGCTGGCCATGGGATTGGTGGCGCTCTCCGAGTGGGCCATGGGGGCGCTGACCGCTGCGGCGCTCCAGGGCGGGGCTGAAATCGATCTCGCTCATCCGCCGCGTTGGCTCTTGTGGCTCGGGGAGTTGCGCGAGGCGATGCCGGTGAACGGCACCCTGTGGTGGGCCGTGGCCCTGGCTCCGGTGGTGGCGGTGGGGTTCGAGCTCTTCTTTCGCGGCTTCGTCATGACGCGCCTCATGGTGCACTTCGCCCACGGCTGGGCGGTGGTGGTCTCGGCGCTGTTGCTGGGCCTGGCCTACTATCTGTCGCTGGGCGCCTTGGCGGGCATCATCGCGCTCATCGGCGGTCTCGGCGCCGCCTTGCTGTTGCTGTTTTCGCGCTCCTTGGTGCCGCCCGCATTGCTGCACCTGCTCTTCATTCAAGGGGCGATCCTGTTGGTGGCGCTCCCCGCCTGAACCGTCTCCTGAACTGTCGCATATACCGTCGCGTACACCGTCGCGCACACCGTCGCATCCACCGTCGCACAGCGGGATAGGGTCGCGAAAACACAACGCTGTCTCGGGGAAGAACCCGGTTGTCTTGGGGGAGCCGCGCCGCTTCTGTCCCCACACTCCGGGGGGGGGGCCGGGATTTCTGCCGCGCTGTAAGGGCATTGGCACGCATTGTGCTTTGTATCGTCCGTAGGAGGCACGAGACATGCGCTTGGGCATTACCGTTTGGAACAACCGCATCGCACCTGTGTTTGACGTCGCCGCACACTTACGCCTGTTGGCGGTATCCGGCGGCCGCGCCACCGCACAGGAAGATGTGCCCTTTGACGCCGAGCTGGCCCTGTTGCGGGTGAACCACCTCGTCGCGCTTGGGGTGGACACCCTGATCTGCGGCGCGGTGTCGGCGTCCATTGAGCGCGCCTTGGTCGCGCGGGGCATTGCGGTGTTCTCCTTTGTCACCGGGGATGTCGATGAGATCGTCGACGCCTATTTGCGCGGGGCATTTCCCGCCCGCGAGTGGCTGATGCCGGGATGCCGGCGGATGCGGATGCGCGGCGGTGGCGGCCCCGGAGACGGCGGTCGCAGCGGCGGTGGTGGCAAGGGGGGCGGAGGGTCCGGGCGTCGGCGTCGGCGTGCTGTGGAATGAGTGGCGCGAAACGCGCCTGTATGAAAAGGAGTGAGATATGCCGAGAAGAGATGGAACAGGTCCGCAAGGACAAGGCCCGTTGACGGGTGGTGGTTTTGGAAATTGCCAGCGCGATGCGTTGGTGACGGATCGAGACGCCGTGGTGGGCGCAGGTCGCGGCGGCGGTATGGGACGCGGCGGCGGTATGGGACGCGGCGGCGGCATGGGTCGCGGCGGTGGCATGGGTCGCGGCGGCGGTTGTCGGCGCGGAGGTCGCGGTGGCGGCATGGGACGGGGGCGATGATGAAAATTGCCATTTCTGCCAATACGACTGAACTGACATCGCCGGTGGATGCGCGCTTTGGTCGCTGCGCGTACTTTCTCATTGTTGATCTGGATGACATGCAGGTGACCGCTGTGCCCAATCGCGCCCAAGAGCAAAACGATGGCGCGGGCATTCAGGCGGCGCGGATCGTTATGGAAAACGGTGCAACGGCGGTGTTGACCGGACACTGCGGGCCCAACGCTTACCGCACCTTAAACGCTGCTGGCATCGCGGTGTACACCGGGGTTACGGGTACCGCTGCCGAGGCCATGGCCCAGTTTCGCGACGGAAAGCTCAGCGCCAGCACCGGTCCCAATGCGCTGTCCCATGCGGGCATGCCGCCGGCCACATCATGAGCAAAGACCCAGTTGCACCCGCAGGCTTTCGCATCGCCGTGGCCAGTGGCAAGGGCGGCACCGGGAAGACGACGGTGGCCACCAGCCTAGCCATGGTGTTGGCGGAGGCCGCGCTCCCCGCGCCCGTCGTGTACGTCGACTGCGATGTGGAAGAACCCAACGGGCACATCTATTTGCACCCCCAACGCACCCACTGCCGCGAGGCGACCATCTTGGTGCCGCACATCGACACCGAGCGGTGCGATCTGTGTGGCGTGTGCGCCGACGTTTGCCGCTTCTCAGCCATCGTCCCGCTGCCCCAGGAGATGTTGCTTTTCCCGCAGCGCTGTCACGGTTGCGGCGGCTGTACACTGGCCTGTCCCAGAGACGCCATTTCCGAAGTGCCCCGGCCCATCGGCACCGTGGAACGCGGCACCACCGACACTGCCCACTGGATGCAGGGATTGCTGAACATCGGCGAGCCCATGGCCCCGCCCTTGATCCGGGCCCTGCTACAAGACATCCCCAAGGGACACATCGCGGTGTTGGACGCGCCGCCGGGCACTTCTTGTCCGGTGGTCACGACGGTGCGCGACGCGGACGCGGTGTTGCTGGTCACCGAGCCCACGCCCTTCGGACTGCACGATCTGCGCCTCGCCGTGGACATGGTGCGCGAATTGCGGCGCCCCGTTGGTGTGGTGGTGAACCGCGCGGGCAGCGGAGATGAGGGCGTTTACAGTTATTGTCGCGACGCGGGGGTGCCCATCCTGATGGAGATTCCCGACGGACGCGACATCGCCCAGCAGGGCGCACATGGCGAACCCCTGGTGCGGACGCGCCCCGAGCTGGTGCCGCACTTTCGCCGCCTGTACGACCAGTTGCGGGACTTGGCCCAAGTGCCGCCCTTGGTGGCCATGAGCGCTGCGCCCGCATCGACCGGTGCTGTGGATGTGCCTGAGGCGACGTCTCTTAGCGCTCCCATGCCACTGGAGCCGGTGCCAGGTGCCGCGCCGCGCAAAGAGCCGCTGCCCGAGCTCGCCGTTATCAGCGGCAAGGGTGGGGCGGGAAAGACCAGCATCACGGCCTCCTTGGTGAGCCTGGCGGGGCGCAGCGTCATCGCGGATTGCGACGTGGACGCAGCGGACTTGCACCTGTTGCTCCGCCCGCGCATTCGCCACCGGGCGCCGTTCTCTGGCGGAAGCGTCGCGGTGCTCGACGCGGCATTGTGTACGTCCTGCGGAACGTGTTACCAGCGCTGTCGCATGGGGGCGATTGTGCCGCCAGCGCACGCCTCCGATCCCTACCAAGTGGACAGTACGGCCTGCGAGGGGTGCGGGGTTTGCGTCGACGGTTGTCCGAGCGGGGCCCTGTCGCTGCAACCTTCTGTGAACGGCGAGCGCTTTGTGTCGGACACCGACTTCGGCCTCATGGTGCACGCGCGCTTGGGGGTGGCCGAGGAGAATAGCGGCAAGCTGGTGTCGTGGGTGCGGGGCGAGGCGGCGCGGCGGGTAACGACGCTGGACGCGTTTCACGTGAGCGATGGACCGCCGGGCATCGGGTGTCCGGTCATCGCTGCGCTCACCGGTGTGCGCTTTGCCCTCATCGTCACCGAGCCCTCGATGTCGGGCATCCACGATCTGCGGCGCGCGCTGGAACTCTGCCGTCAGCTCGGCGTGTCGGCGGGCATCTGCATCAACAAGGCCGATATCAGCCCCGCCCTGTCCGCGCAGATCGAAGCCGAGGCCCAGACCTTGCAAGTGCCGGTGCTCCAACGCATCCGCTTTGATCCGGCGGTGACGCAGGCCCAGATTCACGCCCAGCCCGTGGTGCTGTTTTCGCAAGGCCCAGCCGCCGAGGACATCCGCTCCCTGTGGCAGCGGGTGCAGGAGCATCTCACCTAGACGCTAGCGTTCCTTGCTCATTGAAAAGTCACTCAGAGATGGAATGAGAAGGCTGGCCTCCTGAAACGGGTGCTCATTTAGGCAAAACCTATTTAGATGAACCCAATTGGGGAATGTTCCCAACTAACGCACTCGCGAAGCGGTGCAAAGGAGGCC
>JAAYKL010000065.1 GCA_012522445.1 Myxococcales bacterium
CAGGAGATACATCGGCCGCTGCGGCGAAAAGTTTCCTAAAAAATCACTCTCAGCGAATAAAAATTACTCTCAGTGAATAAAAAGCTAATAAATTTGGTGGTTTGCCAGTTGGTCTTTTTCAAAAAAACGACTCTGAGTGAGTTTACGTGAGTTTACGTCTTGTCCAAACGCGCGCACGCCACGAGGCCACACACGGCAAGAAGGCGCCATATATCTTACATTGACGAACAGCCCCAAGGGGTCCATGTTCATGCCGCGCCGCCCTCTCTTGGCGCGACTTGAGGTACTGCATGTATTGGATTTTATCGGCCCTGCTCGCATTTGCCGTCTCCGGCATTCTCGGCTTCATACCGGGATTGCGACAACGCCTGGGCACCGCCCTGCACCTATTGTGCCACGTCGCCGCCGCCGCCTTCGGCCTCTACGGCCTCTACCGCTTCGCCTTCTCCCCCCTCCCCGACCTCATCCTCTTCAACCTACCGCTCCCCCTGGGCGAGCTCACCTTCCGCCTGGACGCCATCTCCGCCATTTTCCTCGCACCGGTCTTTCTCGTCGCCCCCTTAGGCGCCCTCTACGGACTGGGCTACAACCAGCAACACACCGCCCTGCACCGCCCGCGAAAATTCCGCTTCTGGTACGGATTCATGTGCGCCGGAACCGTTGGTGTGCTCACCGCCGACAACGCCATCCTCTTCTTGCTCCTCTGGGAAATCATGGCCGTAAGCGGTTACTTCGTCGTGGCCGCCGAGGACCACACCCCCGAGGCCAAGAGCGCAGGCTTCGTGTACTTCACCGCCACGCGCATCGGCACCCTGGCCCTCATCGCCGCCTTCGCCCTGCTCTACCCCCTGCTCGACCAGTTTCGCTTTCCCGCCGCTGGCGCCCTGCCCGCCCATCCGCCCCTCGTCTTCTTCCTGTTCCTGCTGGGCTTCGGCTTAAAGGCGGGCTTCATGCCGCTCCACGTCTGGCTCCCCGGTGCCCACAGCGCCGCCCCGAGCCACGGCTCCGCCTTTCTCTCGGGCATCATCATCAAGCTCGGCATCTACGGCATCGTCCGCGTTACCTCCTTTTGCGCCGCCCCGCCCCTCTACTGGGGCTGGACCCTGCTCGGCCTGGGCGCCATCTCCGGCATTCTGGGCGTGGCCTTTGCCCTGGCCCAGCACGACATCAAGCGCCTGCTCGCCTACCACAGCGTCGAAAACATCGGCATCATCGCCATGGGACTGGGCCTCGCCCTGCTGGGACGCAGCACCGACAACCCCGCCCTCATCGCCCTGGGACTGGGAGGCGCCCTGCTCCACGTCGTCAACCACGGCCTCTTCAAATCCCTGCTCTTCTTCAGCGCCGGGGCCGTCATCCGCACCACCGGCACCCGCGACATCGACGCCTTCGGCGGCCTGCTCAAGCGCCTGCCCTGGACCGCCGCGCTCTTCCTCGTCGGCGCCGTGGCCATCTCCGCCCTGCCGCCCTTCAACGGCTTCGTCAGCGAGTGGCTCATCTTCATCGGCGCCCTGCAAACCCTGCAAAGCACCCTCACCGACACCGCCGCCGCCCTGATGGTGCTGCCGGTGCTCGGCCTCATCGGCGGCCTGGCCCTGGCCTGCTTCGTCAAAATCTTCGGCATCACCTTCTTGGGCACCCCCCGCACCCCGGCCGCCCAAGACGCCACCGAGGCCACCTGGGGCATGCGCGCCGCCATGTTGCCCTTGGCCCTGGCCTGCCTGGTCATCGGCGTGTTCCCCACCCTGACGCTGCCCACCCTGCAAATGGCCGCCCACCACTGGACCGGCATCATCTCCGCGTACCCCACCCCGCTGCCCACCGCCGTCGCGGGACTCGGCTGGGTGAGCCGCATCGCCCTGGTGCTCATCGCCGCCACCCTCCTGCTCACCCTGGGGCTGCGCTTCAGAGCCCGCCGCGCCCCCAAGACCGACACCTGGGGCTGCGGATACAACCAGCCCACCGCGCGCATGCAGTACACCGCGTCCTCCTTTGCCGACGGCCTCATCGGTTGGTTTCGCTTCAGCCTGCAAACCAAAAAGAGCGGCGCCCAACTCTCCGAGCTCTTTCCCAAGCCCGGACAGTTTTACAGCCACACCCCGGACGGCGTGCTGGAGCGCCTGGTGCTGCCCCTGTTTCAACACATCGAAAACACCTTTGTCTGGCTGCGGCGGCGCGTCCAAAACGGCATCATCTCCTTCTACCTGCTGAGCGTGACCCTCACCCTGGTGGCGCTGCTCATCTACATTTTTTAATCCGGAGGCGCGCATGTTGATCAACGCACTGATACACACATTGGTGGTGCTGCTGCTGTCGCCCCTGCTCATCGGCATTATCATCCGCGTCAAGAGCCGCTTCGCCGGACGCCGCGGTGCGCCCCTCGTACAACCCTGGCGCGACATCTGGCGGCTGCTGCGCAAAGACCTCGTCATCAGCCACACCACCTCCTGGGTGTTCTTTGTGGGCCCGGTGCTGGGCGTCATCGTGCCGGTGCTGGCCTTCCTCTTCGTACCGCTGGGCGCCTTCCCCGCGGCCATCTCCTTCGAGGGCGACTTCATCCTGTGGCTCTACCTGTTTGCCCTGGCGCGCTTCGCCACCGCCGCGGCCGCCCTGGACACCGGCTCCTCCTTCGAGGGCATGGGCGCCGCCCGCGAGGTCACCTACGCCTCCCTGGCCGAACCCGTGCTCTTCTTCTGCCTGCTGGTCATCGCGCGCCTGAGCGGCAGCCTCTCCTTCAACGGGATGTTCGGCGCCGACATCGCCGGCATGTGGCCCACAGCCGGGGTCTCCCTGCTGCTGGTCGCCCTGTGCTGGATGCTGGTGCTGCTGCTCGAGAACGCCCGCATCCCCTTCGACGACCCCACCACCCACCTGGAACTCACGATGATCCACGAGGTGATGGTGCTCGATCACAGCGGTCCCCTGCTGGGCCTCGTCCACTGGGGCGCCGCCATGAAGCTCATGGTGTCCGGGGCGCTGCTGGTCCGCGTCATCCTGCCCTTTTCCACCGGGCACCCCGGCTTTGACATCGCCCTGTTCGCCCTGGGCATGATCCTGCTCGCCGCGCTGATCGGCGTCGTCGAGTCCGTCATGGCGCGCTTCAAGCTGCCGCGCATCCCGCAGATTATGGTGGGGGCGATCCTCTTTGCCTTCTTTGCCTGGATACTGGTGCTCCGATGAACCTCGTCAACAACGTCCTCATCTTGGTGGTCTTCATCAACTTCTTCATGCTGTCGAGCTCGCGCCTCGTCCCCTGCATCCGCGCGGTGTCCCTGCAAGGCGCCCTGCTGGCCCTGCTGCCCCTGCTCACCCACGGCTTCACCGCCCACACCGTCGTGCTCTCCTGCGGCGCCCTGGCCCTCAAGGGCATCATCATCCCGCGCCTGCTGCTGCGCACCATCGAGCAAGTGGGCATCCGCCGCGAGCTCGAGCCCATCATCGGCTACGTGCCCACCACGGCCTTGGGCGCGGTGCTCACCTCGGCGAGCTTCCTCTTCGCCAACCAGTTGCCCCTGCTCCCCGAGCACGTCGACACCCTCTTCATCCCGGTGTCCCTGAGCACCCTCTCCAGCGGCCTGCTGCTGCTCATGACGCGCAAAAAGGCCATCACCCAAGTGCTGGGATATCTCGTGCTCGAAAACGGCATCTACATCTTCGGCATACTCCTGCTCGAGGCCATGCCCACGCTGGTGGAGGCGGGCGTGCTGCTCGACTTGCTGGTGGGCATCTTCGTCATGGGCATCGTGATGCACCAAATTCACCGCACCTATTCCGACCTCGGCACCGAGCAGCTCTCGGCGCTAAAGGAGTAACCCATGTTGCTCATCGCCCTCATCGCATTGCCCCTGGTGGCCGCCGGCAGCGCCCTGCTCCTCTCCGATCACCGCTGGCGCTCCGCCCTGCTGCCCATCACCGGCGCGCTCCACATGGGCCTGGCCCTCTTCCTCTTCATCCGCCCCGAGACACCGCTGGCCCCGCTGTGGCTCGACCTCGACCCCCTCTCCACGCTGGTGCTGCTCGTCACCGGAGGCCTCTTCTTCGCCTGCGCCCTCTACGCCCTGCCCTACCTGCGCATGCGCCGCGAGTGGGGCAACCGCCTCATGGTGGCCGGTCAGCTCGCCTTTCTCAGCGCCGTCTCCTTGGCCGTGGCCGCGCGGCACTTGGGGCTCATGTGGTTCGCCGTAGAGGCCTCCACCTTCATCAGCGCGCCGATGATCTACTTCTTCCGCAACCCCCTCTCCCTGGAGGCCACCTGGAAGTACCTCATCAACTCGGCGGTGAGCGTGGCCCTGGCCATGCTCGGCATCCTCTTCATCGCCTACGCGCGGCTCAGCGGCGAGGGACACACCGACCTGCACCTGGCCCACCTGCTCGAGCACGGCGCCCAATTCGACGTCAGTTGGCTCAAGGCGGGCTTTGCCTTTTACACCGTGGGGTTCGCCACCAAGATGGGGCTGGCCCCGGTGCACATGTGGAAGCCCGACGCCTACGGCGAAGCCCCGGGACTGGTGGGGGCCCTCATGTCCGGTGCCCTGGCGGCGGTAGCCTTTCTGGCCCTGCTGCGCGGCGTGCAAATCATGGACGTGGCCGGACAAGCCGAGCTGACGCGGGCCATCCTCGTGGGCTTCGGGCTCATCTCCATCGTCATCGGTGCCATCTCCATGGTGCGCCAACCCGACATCAAGCGCCTGCTGGCCTACTCCTCGGTGAAGCACATGGGCATCCTGGTGCTGGGGGTGGGCATCGGCGGACTGGCGGCCTACGGGGCCATGCTCCACCTGGTGTGCAACGCCTTTGCCAAGAGCGCGGCCTTCCTGCTCTCGGGCAATCTGCAGCGCAGTTACGGCAGCAAACGACTGCCCGACATCCAAGGCGCTCTCACCCACGTGCCGGCCTCGGGCAATCTCTACCTCATTTCCTTTCTCGCCCTGACGGGCACACCGCCCTTTGGCCTCTTCATCAGCGAGCTGCTCGTCTTCATCGGCGCCCTGCAGCGGCACTACATCCCGGCGGCCGTCATCCTGCTGCTCTCCTTGGGCGTGGCCTTTGTGGGCTTCTTGCAAGCGGTCACCCGCGCCACCACCGGGCAGGCCCCCGACGCGCGCCCTGCGTTCCGCGACCACTGGCTCCTCGTGCTGCCCCCGGCCCTGCTCTTGCTGCTCACCCTGCTGCTCGGCATCACCACCCCGCCGCCCATCGCCGCGCTGCTGGCCGACGCCGCCGCCCTCTTCGAGGTACTGCCATGACCGACCACGCCCCGACCAACGCCCCCACCCACGCCCTCATTTTGCGCAACGGCCAGAGCGCCCCCGTAAACGACCTGCCGCGCATCCCCTTTGCCCACTGGCGCGCGCAAATCGATCAGAGTCTTTCGGAGGGGGATCGCATGAGCGCCTGCTTCGGGGCCCAGGTCGACGGGCACATCGATCTCTTCGCCGTCATCGGACGCCCGCAGCACAACGACTTCCTCCTGGTCCGCACCCAGGCGAGCAACGAGTTCCCCTCCCTGGCGGCGACCCACCCGCAACTGCATCTCTTCGAGCGCGAGATCGCCGAGCAGTTCGGCCTCGTCCCCATCGATCACCCGTGGCCCAAACCGGTGCGCTTCCACGCCTCCTTCACCGGCAAGGACGCCTTCGGCCGCGAAGACCAAGCGCCGCCGCGCGTGGGACACATGCCCTTCTACGAAGTGGAGGGCACCGAGATCCACGAGGTGGCCGTGGGCCCCGTTCACGCGGGCGTCATCGAGCCGGGACACTTCCGCTTTCAGTGCCACGGCGAGACCGTGCTCTTTTTGGAGATCTCCTTGGGCTACCAGCACCGCGGCCTCGAGCGCCTGTTGCTGGGCGGTCCCCATCCGGCCAGCACGCACCAAATCGAAGCCCTGGCCGGCGACACCACCATCGGCCACACCACCACCTGGTGCCGCATCCTCGAGGGCTTGAGCGATCAGCCCGCCCCCAAGCGCGCCGCCCAAATCCGCGCCATCGCCCTGGAGCTCGAGCGGCTGGCCAACCACACCGGCGACATCGGCGCCCTGGCCGGCGACATCGGCTTCCTGCCCACGTCGTCCTTCATGGGGCGCATCCGCGGCGACTACCTCAACCTGCAGGCTGTCCTCTGCGGCAACCGCTTCGGCCGCGCCCTCACCCACCCGTTTGGCGTGCGCTTTCACGACGACGACCACCGCTTAAGCGAAGCCCTCAAGCGCCTCAAAGCCCTGGAGCGCGACACCCTGGGCGCCATGGACGTCTTCTTCGACTCCCCCTCGGCCCACGCCCGGCTGGAGGGCACCGGCCCCGTCACCCCCCTCCGCGCCGCGCAGCTCGGCCTCGTGGGCATGGCGGCCCGGGCCAGCGGCATCGACATGGACGCCCGCCGCGACTTCCCCGCCCCGGACACCGCGTACTGGCACCCCGACATCGCCGTCCTCACCGACGCCGCAGGTGACGTCCACGACCGCGCCCGCATCCGCCGCCTCGAGATCGAAGCCAGCATCCAGTGGCTCAAAACCCACCTCGGCGCCGTGGTCGAAGGCGACACCGCCGTGCCCGCTGCCCCGCTCGCCCCGGAGCGCATCTGCGTGGCCACCACCGAGGGCTGGCGCGGCGAAATCGTCCACGCGGCCATCACCGACGACAGCGGTCGCCTGGCGCGCTACAAAATCGTCGACCCCTCGTTTCACAACTGGTCCGGCCTCGCCCTGGCCATGCGCGGACAACAGATCTCCGACTTTCCCCTGTGCAACAAGAGCTTCAACCTCTCGTACTGCGGGTTCGATTTGTAAAGGAGGCCCCATGCTCAAAATCACCCTGGAGAGAATCCGCCAAGGACACCACACCGCGCCCTATCCCGCCCAGCCGCCGGTGCTGCCCACGCTCTTCCGCGGCCGCCCCTACATCGACAACGCGCGCTGCCCAGCCGATTGCCAGCGCTGCGTCCAAACCTGTCCTGTCGGGGCCATTTCCCGCGGCGACAACGGCCTCGAAATCGACCTGGGGCGCTGCCTCTTCTGCGGCGACTGCGCCCGGGCCTGTCCCACCGAAGCCTTGGACTTCAGCCGCGACCACCAGCTCGCCGCGCGCACCCGCGACGCCCTCATCGCCACCGAGACGCCGCCGCAAGCGCTGGCCGCCCTCGACGCCAAGATGAAGCGCCTCTTCGGCCGCTCCCTCAAGCTGCGCCAGGTGTCGGCCGGGGGCTGTAACGCCTGCGAAGCCGACCTCAACGTGCTCAGCACTTTGAGCTTCGACATGGCGCGCTTCGGCATTCAGTTCGTCGCCTCGCCCCGTCACGCCGACGGCATCGTGGTCACCGGTCCGGTGTCGCAAAACATGCGCAGCGCCCTCATCGACACCTGGAACGCCGTGCCGACACCGCGGCTGCTCATCGCCGCCGGTGCCTGCGCCATTGCGGGGGGGCCCTTTGCCGGCAGCGAGCAGGTGCTCAATGGCGTGGGCGATCTGCTGCCCGTCGATCTCTACATCCCCGGCTGTCCGCCCCACCCCTACACCACCCTGGACGGCCTGCTGCGCCTCCTGGGCCGCATCGAATCCCACCCGCGCTAAAACACCAGCATTTACAAGTACTTACAATCACTCAGAGTCATTCAGCGAGCATTTGACGAGGGCATTCGCGAGGGACTTTCAAAACCGCTCAGAGATGGAATGAGAAGGCTGGCCTCCTGAAACGGGTGCTCATTTAGGCAAAACCTATTTAGATGAACCCAATTGGGGAATGTTCCCAACTAACGCACTCGCGAAGCGGTGCAAAGGAGGCC
>JAAYKL010000066.1 GCA_012522445.1 Myxococcales bacterium
CCTTGCCCTCATCGATGTTGGCCTGCGCAACCCACTGCCGCAGCGAGTTCTCACCGATGTCGAGGTTACGGGCTACCGTCCCGATCGACTCTCCGCTCGTCCGTACCAGCCGCACCGCGTCAGCCTTTTGCTCTTTCGTAAATGTTCTTCTTTTTCGTTTGGACATCACTGCCTCCTCCGGGGATTATCCCCATTAAGTCAGCTGTCCACAAATTCAGGGCAAGGCCAGTTGTTTAACCAACGTTGTGGCATCTCACCCCAACATTTCTCCGCCATATCACTCAAAAAAGCATGGTCTGACCCAAAATTTGTCCCGACCATCAGGCATGATCAGGGCAACAAAGGAGGTCGACATGCACAACCGAAAGACATGGTTCAAGGGCAGCAACGTTTTGGACGAGCCCCAAGGCACCGAGCCCGTGTGGGAGGAGACAGCGGACATCACGGCCCTGTGGGGGCTTCGCCTGATGCTGTCCGGCAAGAGCCCGCGAGATTTTCTCAACCTGCTGCAAAGCATCGACGTCACCGAGGCCATCGGGTTGAAGAGCCTGCCGATATGCGAAGCGCCAACAGATCCGTTCGCGCATTACAGCTCATTGCTCTTCGAACGGCATGACAACGCGGAAAAATGGTGCCGCAACAACGCGCATCCGATCGCGCGCAACACGCAACTCTTGGCCGAAAGCCTCGGATTGACCCCCACCGAAGCCGATCTCGTTGCGCTGGCGGCCCACATCGCCACCAACGAGGGGCTGAACGAAATCCAGGATACGTTCTTTCGCAGCGGGCACCGCGGCTTGCACATCATCGCCCGCGTCTTGGACCGGCCCTACGATGAGGTGTATTACGCGGTGTGCGCCGATAGCTTCTTGGTGCAATCCCAAATCCTGACGCAGTGGATGCCGTCGTATCGCTCGCGCTGCATCATCGAAATCAACGATGACTTTTGCGATGTGCTGAGCCGCGAACAACGCGACGTGAACGGCTTGCTCGCCCAATGGTTCACCGTCGATGCTGCGCCCGAGTTGCAGCTCGCCGACTATCCCCACGCCGCCGACGACATTCAACTGGCACAACAGTGGCTGAAAAACGCGCTGCACACCCAACAGACCGGTGTGAACATCCTGATTTACGGCCCTCCGGGCGCGGGCAAGACACAGCTCGCCCGGGCATTGATACACGAGTGCGACGCCAAGACCTGCGAGATGCAATCGGCCTCGCCCAACCAAGAACATCGCCCCCGCAAATACCGACAGATGGGGCTGAACATGGCGCAGCGTTTTCTTTCGCGCACCCGGGGCTTCGTCATCCTGTTCGACGAATTCGAAGACATCATGCGGCGCGACCTGCTCTCTTTGATGTCCGGGAAATCGGGTTCCACCGGCGAAAAGGGGTGGTTCAACAACATGCTGGAGAACAACGCGGTGCCGGTCGTTTGGGTGAGCAACCACATCGCGCACATCGACGACGCGCACCTGCGCCGCTTCGACATCGCCATCAAACTCGACAACCCGCCGCTGGAAGTGCGCAGCGCCATCGCCACCGAAGCATTTCGCGATTTGCATCTCGACGCCGGCTTTGTGCAGAGCGTGGCGCAAAACCCGCGCATCACCCCGGCCGACATCGCGCGCGCTGTCAAGGTGGCCAAGGGGGTCGCATCGGATACGCTCAGCGCCGAGGCGGCTGTCCGCAAAAGCTTGATCAACGCCATGGAGCTGCGCGGAAAAACCATTTCGCTGAACGGCGACCGCAGCGCTGTGGATTATCGCATGTCCCTCATCCGCACCGATTGCGATCTGACGCAGCTCGCCACGACATTGCAGCGACCGCCCGTGGGCAGCATTTGTCTGCACGGTCCTTCTGGTACCGGCAAGACCGCCTATGCCCATCACCTGGCGCAGCACCTGGGCATGACGGTGGACCGACACCAGGCATCGGATTTGATGAGCAAGTACGTCGGCGAGACCGAGCAAAACATCGCGCGCATGTTCCGCAACATCGATCCCAAGACAACGCTGCTGTTGCTCGACGAGGCGGATTCTTTTTTGCGCGCCCGCACGTTGGCGCATCGCAGTTGGGAGGTCACCCAGACCAATGAGCTGCTCACCCAGATGGAATCGTTTCAAGGGCTGTTCATCTGCACGACCAACCTCATTGACAATGTGGACAGCGCGGCGTTTCGCCGTTTCTCGTTGAAGGTGCGCTTTGATTGGCTCGACAATGCGCAGCGCGTCGAATTGCTGCACATGCTCTGCGACGACCTGGGCATTTCGTGCAACGCTGACGCTGAAGCGCGCGCCACCCAGCTGCCCTACTTGGTGCCGGGCGATGCGGCGGCCGTGCGCAACAAAACGCGCATATTGGGACCGCCGACCAGCGCCACAGAATTGGTGGCCCTCCTCGAGCAGGAACACGAATACAAGCAGGAATCCTCACAGCGTCCCATCGTGGGATTTGGGCGCTAAGAGACCGTCGGATTGGGGAGGGGGCGTTATTCTTCGATGTCGTCGAGATCGATCTCGTCGACGTCTTCTTCGTTGACGTCTTCTTCGCTGGCAGCGCCGGGCATCAAGATGGCGCCGGGCATGGGGGGACGCGGCGGTGCCGGCACGCCGGGGCGCGGGGGCAAGGGTGGCGTGGAGGGGCGCGGCGGCATGGGCATGGACATGGATGCATCAGCCTCTTTCTCCGCTGCGTCGGTGTCGCCAAACATCGGTGGGCGCACGGGCATGGGCGGACGCGGGGGCAGTCCCGGCGCGCTGGGACGACTCGGCGGGGGCACCGAAGGCATCTCTTCCGCGTCGGCTTCTTCAACGTCAGCATCTTCACCGTCGGCTTCTTCAACGTCAGCATCTACATCGTCAGCATCTTCACCGTCAGCATCTTCACCGTCGGCTTCTACATCGTCAGCATCTTCACCGTCGGCTTCTTCAACGTCAGCATCTACATCGTCAGCATCTTCACCGTCGGCTTCTTCAACGTCAGCATCTTCACCGTCGGCGTCTTCAGCGTCAGAGTCTTCAGCGTCGGTCTCTTCAGCGTCAGCATCTACATCGTCGGCGTCTTCAGCGTCGGTCTCTTCAGCGTCGGCTTCTTCAGCGTCAGAGTCTTCAGCGTCGGTCTCTTCAGCGTCAGCATCTACATCGTCGGCGTCTTCAGCGTCAGTGTCTTCACCGTCGTCATCGCCATCGCCATCGTCATCTTTCCCGTCGTAGGGCATGGGCGGAATGGAGACCAACTTTTGGATGTCTTCGTCTTCCTCGTCATCCCCCTCGGGCATTTCAATTTTGGAAACATTGGCCAAGCGTTCGAGGGCGTTTTTCGCCGCTTCGTTGTCCGGCCAAATCGTGATGATTTGCTCGTACCAGTCCTTTGCCTCGTAGCGGTTTTGGATGCGCTCTTCCCAGATGCCTGCGATTTGCAACAAGAGCTCTTGTTTGCGCTCGGGGCTCTCCGCCGAGTCCATCTGGCGCTCCAGCAAATTGACCAGGTCATTCCACTTGGCGGCCTTCTCGTAGTAATCGAGCAAGCTCTGGTAAGCGCGTTCATCTTGCGCGTCGAGCTGAATGATTTGCCAATAGTGCTCGGCGGCGTCCTCACTGCGGTCCAATTCATCGGCCAAAATGCGCGCCCGGTGGCGGTGGTACATCACCGCGACATTCATCTCAAAGGTTTCATCGAGGATGTCTTTGTAGTGCTCGACCAAGTCGTCCCACATGTCGAGACGCCCCGCCATCTTTTCGAGTTTTTCCAGGGTGGCCTCGTCGGTGGGGACGAGCTGTTGTGCGTCTTTCAGGGCGCCAAACGACTTGTTGGGATCGTTGAGTTCTTCGCCATACACCCGAGAGATGAGCATCAACAGTTCGACGACGTGATTGTTGTCGCGGCGATGGACATTTTGCAAATCGCGCAACGACGCGATGAACTTGTGCCAGTAAATGGTTTTTTGCGAATCCAACAAGTCGCCCTCTAGGGTGCGAACCATCTCCCAAACGCGCTCGATATTTTCGGCGTCAAAGGGGCGCACCGCAAAGGCGTCCAAAGTGGAATCCAGCGCTGCCTCGCTGTCTTCGAGGTGCTCTTTCTGAATGTTGGCGGCTTGAAACAACAAGTCGAGCTGTCGCGCCTCGTCGGTTTCTTTTTCGGCGACAATGCGAATGACGCGCACCAAATCCTCGTAGCGCTGTGCGGCCAGGCCAATTTCTTCGACCCGCGCCAGCAGCTCTTCGTTGGAGAAGTCGATCTCAAAGGCCAACAAGATGGTGTCGAAGGCCAAGGCCGCTTGTTCGCCTTTTTCGAAGAGCACGGTGGCGTGACGGCTGTGCAGGTCGATGCGTTCCTCCGGGCCCGCAGCGCGGCTCGCCAGCACGTTGTACACCACGCCCAAACGCGGCCAGGCTTGCGCGGTCACCGCCAAGCGATCGACCACATCGAGCATCTCCCGGTTTTCGGGCTCCAATCCAAAGGCGCGCAGCACGGATTCCAGCGCCTGGGCGGTGTCGTCCAAGTGCGTCTCGAAGATGGCCGAGATTTTGAGCCAGTACCCCACTTGCTCGGAGACGTCTTCGGTGCCTTTCAGCAAAACGCTGTACAGGTCGAGCAGTTCTTTCCAGAGGGCCATTCGGGCGCCTGCTTCCTCGAGGAGGGGCACCACGGCCTCAATGTGCGGGAGGTTGTCGAACATTTGCCGATACCAGGCCCAAGCTTGCGCCGTGTCCTGCAACTCTTCTTCGCAAATCAAAGCGCCGCGTTTCAATGTCTCGAATTGAAAGTCTTCGTCCTCACTGCGCTGAAAACGGCCGAACATCATCTTCAACAACTTGTCCCACTCTTTGCGTTCGACAAAGACCGCGTCCAGCGCGTCCAGCAAAGCATCGTCGGAGAGGTCGAGGGCCGCCGCCTTTTCGAAGGCCTCCATGGCGCGCGCCAAGTCTTTGAGTTCGTCTCGCTGCCAGGTGCCCATGAGCTCCCACAGGGACTTCAGCTCGTCGTTGTCCTTGCTGTACTCGATTTGTTTTTCGAGGATTTCCGCGGCCTCGGCGTATTGCCCCGCGCTGGAAAACTCGTCGCGCAAGCGCCCCATGGTGGGCACGTGTGTGGGGTCTACGTCGGTGTTGATGGCGTTGAGGGCCGCAATGGCGTCGTCGCGGCGGTCCAGTTTTTCGAGCAGGATTTCGGCGCGGCGGTACAAGAGGTCGGCCTTGTGCGCATAGGACTCAGCCAGGGGAGCCTGCTTGTTCAAGATGTCGACCAGGGAGGCCCAGTCTTCGTTGCGCTCGTAATGCGCGGCCAACGCGGTCATGGCCTCCGCATCTTCGGCGATGGCCAAAATGGCCTGCCACTCCTTGGCGGCATCGTCGCTGCGCTGCAGTTCCTTACCGAGCGTGAGCGCCATCTTTCGGTGGAGTTCGCACTGATCGGCGGAGCTGGCCGTGGCCGCCACGCGCATGCGCAGCACATTGACAAGCTCGTCCCAGTCGCCCTCTTCCTCGTAGAGGCGCGACAGGGCTTCCAGGGCTGGCTCGTCGTTTTTGTCGAGGTCGAGCACTTGGCGCCAAGCGCGAATGCCCGCCTTGGTGTCGTTGAGGCGCAGCAAGGCGACGTCGGCCAAGCGCTTCAAAATGTCGACCTTGTTTTCAGCGACGCTTTGGAGGGCCACCATGCGGGTCAAGGTCTCGGAGAGATGCACCCAGTCCTCGACTTCGATGTCGATGGACTCAATGTGCCCCAGCACCTCGGCGTCCTTGGGAAACATCTCCATGATGTCTTGCAATCGATCGCGGGCCATTTCCGGTTGGTCGAGGCGCTCGCGCAGGGTTTCGGCGATGCGCAGCAAGAACAGGCGCTTTTGATCTTTGTCGCGCGCCATGTCGACACGGCGATCCAAGAGCGAGATGAGCTCTTCGTACTGCTGCTCGCGCAGGTACAGCTCGTCGAGATTTTCAATGGCTTCGGCGTCATCGGGCACCAGGTCGAGCAGTTCCTTGTAAGAGGTGGCCGCCTTGCTGGCGTCGCTGAGGCGCACGCGATAGATTTCGGCCAGGCGCCGCAGGCACTCGATTTTTTTCGTGCGGCTCTTGGTGGTCTCCACCTCTTCGTTGAGCAGCGCGATCAAGTCGTCCCACCGCCCATCTTCGCTGTACAGGCGCTTTAGGGAATCCACGGCGTCGCGCACCTTAGGGTCGAGTTCTTTGATGAGCTTCCAGGCGTTGATGGCGCCGTCCAGGTCGCTGAGTTGCTCTTCGGAGATGCGGGCGGCGTCGCGGATGCGCACAATTTGCACCGGTACCGGCAAGTGCGGGGAACCATTGGCCTTGAGCAGGAGCTCGCGCAGAGGAGACCAATCGCTCCGGGCGCGAAAACGGCGTTCGAGGTAGGTGGAAGCCTTTTGGTCGTAGGGCTCCACGTCGATGATGTCGAGCATGCGCTCCTCGGCCGTGGCATCGTCGCCGGCACGCCGCGCCTTGTCGGCCTGCAGGTGCAGCTCGTCGACCCATGCTTGTACCGACATGCCCTCGGGGCGCACGCGGGTCTCGGGTTCGGGTTCGGGTTCGGGCTCAGGCTCAGGCTCCGGTTCGGGTGTAACGGCGGCAAACATATCGGCGGCGGACTCGGGCAGAGCGGCGGGCGCGCGCGTGGAAACGGACTCGCTCTTCGGCATCGATGTCGAAACGGAGGACGGCGGCGGCGCCGATTCGCGCGCATCAAATACATCGGAAGTCGGCACGTCATCTGCGCTGATGTCCGCAGCGTTTTCCTCGAGTTTGGCGAGCAATTCGCGGTCTTTGTCGCTGCCCACCGGTGCGATGACCTGGGCCCATTTGAGGGCTTCGCCCAAGTCGCGCGTCACCAGATGCGTCTTGATGATTTCGCGGACCACCGGGAGTTTTTGCTCCAGGGTGGAGAGGCGGGCTTCGGCGGCGGTCAACGCAGCGAGCACACCGGGCAGATCCGCGGCATCGCGCCCCTTTTGCGCCACCATGGCCGCGGCCTTTGCGCTCTCGGGAAAGGCCTGCAGCGCCAGCGTCGCCAAACGCACTCCCTCGGCGCCATCGGTGTCGCGCGCCGATTTCAGCAGTTGATCGGAGGCCCACTTGTGATCTTTGGCCGACTCTTCGGTTAGGGGAGATGCGGCGATGCCAAGGGCCAGCTCCATTTTGACGTCGGCATTGTTGGCATCGGCCTTTAAGGCGCGCTTCAAGGCCACAACGGCGTTGGCTGGCTCGTTTAAGCGCTGGGAGAGCAATGTGGCCAATTCTCGGTACAACGCCACTTTTCGATCGGTGGCGCGCTCCACCCGCGCTTCCAATTCGCACAGCTTGGCGGCGTGTTTGAATTTTTCTTGTTTGAGATAGATTTCGCGGGCGCCGCGCAGCGCCATAATGTTGGTTTTGTCGAGCTCGATGGCCTTGCGGTATTGCTCTAGCGCCTGCTCTTGCTGTTGGTACTGTTTTTCGAAGAGCTCGCCCAACTGCTGGTGCAGATCGGAGCGAATGTTGGCCTTGGTGCCGCTGCGATCCGCCGCCGAAAGCGCTGTGATGCGCTGGTGCAATATCGCATAGGCCGCGTCCCAATCCCGCGCTTCGCGGTAAATGGCGTCCAGGCGATCGCCGATGCCGCCGTGGGTGGGATCTTTTTCGAAGCCCGCGAGCAGCGCCCCTGCCCCGGCGTTGAGATCGTTTAATTTGTCGAGAAACACCTCGCCAGCGCGAAAGTACAAATCGACGACCTCGGTTAAATCTTGGGAAATTTGGGCCCGATACATCATTAAATCGGCCTGATATTTGAAATCACCCTTTTGCTCGGCAATGGTGCACAGATTGTTAAATGCCAGTGTGTCTTCGGGGTTTTGTTCGAGCATCTGTTGGTATTTTTCAAATTCGGACATGCTGACCTCTCCGGTGGTGAGTTGCTTCTCTTGCGACAATTGAAAAATGAGACGCATTACTATAACAAGCTGTTATATGAATACAATAACGGAATACGCCCCCTGCCCCGCAAACGAGGCGCAAAACCAGGCGCCCACCCCGGTGTCTCCGTGACCCAAATGCACACAAACGCGCCCACACATTATATCGAGTGCGTGCCCAACATCAGCGAAGGGCGCCGGCCCGAAACCATCGAGAAACTCGCGGCGCTTTTGCGGCGAGACCGCGCCGTACGCCTGCTACACGTCGACCGCGGCGCCGATGCCCACCGCACGGTGTTCACCTTTGTCGCCCCGGCATCACACATGGTTGCGGCGGCCTTCCGCTTCGTCGACGCCGCTCTCCAATGCATCGACATGCGGCAACACCAGGGCATCCACGAGCGCGCAGGTGCCGTCGACGTCGTCCCCTTTGTCCCCATCGGCAACACCCCCATGCAGCGCTGCATCGACACCGCGCACGCCCTGGCCGAGCGCATCGGCGCCGAGCGGCAATTGCCGGTCTATCTCTACGGCGAGGCGGCCCGCACATCCCAGCGATTTCACCTCAGCGACATCCGCCGCGGCGGTTACGAGGCCCTGGCCCACAAGCTCTCCCTGCCCCACTGGCGACCCGACGCCGGACCCGCCAACTGGAGCGAAGCCGTCGCCCGCAGCGGCAGCGTGCAAATTGGCGCCCGCCCCTTTCTCATCGCCTGGAACCTCAACCTGGCCACTGCCGACGCCCGCATCGCCACGCGCATCGCCCAGCGCATCCGCGAGAGCGGCACCCGGCAACACGGCCCCGGCTTGTTTCGCGGTCTCAAGGCGCGCGGTTGGTTTGTCCCCGCCTTTTCGTGCGCCCAGATCACCATGAACCTCACCGACTTTCGCGCCTCGCCCATGCACGAGGTCTTCGACGCCGCCAGCCAATTGGCCCAAGAGGCGGGCACCCGCGTCACCGGCTCCGAGCTCATCGGCCTGGTGCCCTTGGCAGCCCTCGAAGCCGCAGGGCGCGCATACTTGCAACGCCGCGTCGCCACCACCTCCCCCACCTCCCAAGAGTGCGTGCACGCCGCCGTCGCGCACTTCAACCTCGCCGAGCACGATGCGTTCGATCCCCAGACCCGCATCATCGAGTGGTGCCTTGACCGCTAGCCCCAACCCCGCGGACGGCCCCTGGACCACCTACATCGTCCGGTGCGCCGACGACACGCTGTACACGGGCATCGCCAAAGATCTGCACGCGCGCCTCAAGGCCCACAACCGCGGCAAAGGCGCCAAGTACACCGCCCAACGCAGGCCCGTTCACCTCTGCTATCTCGAATACGCCCCGGATCGCTCTGCGGCCTCCAAGCGAGAGCACGCGATCAAACAGATGACCCGAGCCGAAAAAATGCGGCTCATTCACAGCGCGCAACCCGCCGTGCACATGTTCATGCACGGCGCAGAAACGCCGCAACCACAGGAAGACTGACATGCAACGATTGTTTACCGCTGATTTTTGGCGCGGCATCCTCGACCAAAGCATCCATTGGATCATCGACGCATTGCCCTACTTGGCGGTCGTCGCGCTCTTGGCGCTCTTGGGCAACCGGCTCATCAGCTTTCTCCTCACCCGGGTGCGCGTCATTATGTTGAAGCACCTCAAAGACGCCAGCACCATCGAAGCCGCCGAGGTGGGCAAGCGCATCGACACCCTGCTCTCCATCCTCAAGTCCGCCCTGCGCGCCGTGTTGTGGACCATCGTCATCATGCTGGTGTTGCGGCGACTCGGCATCGACATCGCCCCGCTCATCGCCGGCGCGGGCATCGCGGGACTCGCCGTGGGCTTCGGGGCACAAGAGCTCGTCCGCGACATTATCTCGGGCTTCTTTGTCCTGCTCGAAAACCAAATCCGCGAAGGCGACGTGGCCGAGATCAACGGCACCAGCGGAACGGTGGAGCGGGTGGGGTTGCGCACCATCGTCCTGCGCGACGCCACGGGGGTGGTGCACGTGTTTCAAAACGGAAAAATCGACACCCTCTCCAACATGACCAAGGGGTGGTCTGCCGCGGTTTTTGATCTGCGGGTGAACTACAAAGATGACATCGATCGCGTCATCGCCGTGATGGAATCCACGGCCCAGGAGATGGCCGACGACGACCACTGGCGCCCCTTGCTTTTGTCGCCCCTAGAAGTGATGGGCGTGGACGCCTTCGAAGAAGATGCCCTGCGCATCCGCGCCCGCCTAAAGACCCGCCCCAGCCAACAGTGGTCCGCGGCCCGAGAGTTTCGCAAGCGCTTGAAGAAGGCCTTTGACGCAGCGGGCATCGCCTTTCCGCGCCCCCAGCGCATCCTCGCCTGGGAGACCGATCGCGAGACATCATCGGTGGACAGCGCCGAGTCCTGACGCGCGCACCGTCGCTGCGGCATTTCGAAAGATATTGACGGGGTTACTTACTGCGGCAGGTCGCGCACCATGACGAGGAGCATCTTGAACTGGGCGTCGCTGTGCAGGGCATGGGGAACGCCCGCGGGCATCAGGATGGATTGCCCGGCGCTGACCACCTGGGTCTTGCCGCCGATGGTGATATCGGCCTGTCCGTCTAGGATGGTCACGAGGGCGTCGAAGGGCGCGGTGTGTTCGGAGAGTCCCTGTCCGGCGCCAAACGAAAAGAGGGTGACGTTGCCACCGGGTTGTTTCACGAGGGTGCGGCTGACCACGGCACCCGCCGCGTAAGTGACCATGTCGGCCAGGACTTGGGGTTCGCCAGTGGGCATGGTGGAAGCATTTTTGGCAGAAGCGCTCATGGGAATCCTTTCTGTATTGCCGGTCGTACCGGGGATTGTCGAGGATATCGCGTCGTATGGAACAGGCTAAGCGCGAAAACGGGGTCGTCAAGCCTCCGCGGAGAAAAGCGCTCGTCAGTGAAAATGGGCCATGTGCAAAAATGCTCGATTCGATATTTTTTTTTGCGCGTTTCGTCAAAATCGCCCTGTTCTCTATCCAGTAGATTACAATCGAAACACCGCGAACCATTTGCGCCTTGGCGTAACGACAGCCCAACCTGAAGGAGGTTTTCCATGAAAGGTGCTCGTTTTTTGTGTCTCTGGCCGATCTTGGTACTGCTCTTGATCGCATGTAGCAGCAATGATGATGCGACGACGGACGACAACGGCGACAACGGCAATAACCACCAAAACTTTCCCCCCAGCACAGACCCCAACGACAATAACGGCAGCGACTCCGATACCAACCGCAATCCCGATACGAGCACAAATCCCAACAACAACAATAACGCTCACGGCGACTCGAACGATGACACGGGCACCACGCCTGTCGACAGCGACACCATGGTCATCGACACTGGCAGCGTAGATGAGGGCGATCCGGACATCGCCTTGGCCCCCCTGCTGCAGCCCTTTGATGCCAACCGCGAAGACCTGACCTCCATCGCCGATTGGGGCCCGCGCTACGGCAAGACACCGGAGATTATCGCAGCGGCTCATGGATCGGAACTGCACGTGCTGGCCCAAGACTACGACGACGAAACCGAGTGGAACGCCGTGCTGCTGCACATTAAGTTCAACGGCGAACGCTACCAAATTACCCAAGCCATCACGGGCTTTCCC
>JAAYKL010000067.1 GCA_012522445.1 Myxococcales bacterium
GCGTCGCCCTCGGCCTTGGCTGCATCGCCCTCGGCCTGAGCGTCGCCCTCGGCTTCGGCCGGGGCTTCTTCGGGTGCGGGCTCGGGCTTAATGATGTGAAATTCAACGCGGCGATTCGACTCGCGGCCCTCTTCGGTTTTGTTGTCGCCAACGGGTACGTGGGGGCCCTTGCCAACCGCCTCGAGGCGCTCGTCTGCGATGCCGTTTTTCACGAGGTGCGCTTTCACGGAGTCGGCGCGCTGCTGGGAGAGCTTCATGTTTTTGGCGTCGCGGCCCACGTTGTCGGTGTGCCCTTCCACTTGAACGCGGATCTCAGGCTTGGAGGCGATGACCGCGCGCACCTGATCGAGGAGCTCAAAGGACTCCTTGAGGATGGTGGACTTGCCGGTGGCAAACTGCACCTTCTGCAGAATTTTGATCTCGTCGTCTACGACCTTGATGAGGGAGGGACAACCGTCGTTTTCGGGGATGCCGGGCTCATCGGGGCAGGCGTCCAGGTGATCGAAGACGCCGTCGCCGTCGCGGTCGGTGGGCGGACAGCCGTTGTATTCGGGGGTGCCGGGCTCATCGGGGCAAGCGTCCAGGTGATCGGGGATGCCGTCGCCATCCACGTCGGGGGGCGGGCAGCCGTCGTGCTCGGGGAGACCGGGCTCGTCGGGGCAGGCGTCCAGGTGGTCGTAGATGCCGTCGCCGTCGGAATCGATGGGCGGGCAACCGTCGTTTTCGGGGATGCCGGGCTCATCGGGGCAGCGATCATTTTCGTCGAGGATGCCGTCGTTATCGCGATCGAGGATGGGGCAGCCGCCATTTTCGGCCGGCCCGGGAACGGTGGGACAGTTGTCTTGGTCGTCGGTTACGCCGTCGCCGTCCATGTCGCGGGGCGTGGTGTCACCCGCGATGGACATGGCCAGACCTGCGGCGATGGCCATGTACTGAATGCCCCCGCCCAATACGGCGTGCTGAAAACGCACGTAGGGACCGATGTTGATGTTTTTGAAGAAGGCGAACTCGTAGCCCAAGCCGATGTCGTAGCCGCCGTGATCTTCGTAGGCGTGGTTGATGTAAGAGAAGTGGGCGTCGAGCCAGAGGTTGCCCGCTGCCGATCCGCCATCCGACAAAGGACCGCGGTTGCTGGCGAAAAAGCGAAGCCTGAGACCGGCGCCGATGAACGCGCTGGTGAGGCTCTCCTTGCCCAGGGTGCCGCCGACAAACGAGTTGAACCCGCCTTGAAACGACAGGGCCAGGGGTTCGATCAATACGATGTCGAAGCCCACCAACCCCTGGATGCCCTGGTTGCGGTATCCCTTGGGGGTGTCGTCGCGAAAGTCGTTGTTGTAGTCGATGCCGTACACATAGCCGACCCCCAGGTGGAGGTTGAAGCGGTCGTGGGTGGGGCGGTTGAGGACGACCGGCTCTTCGGCCCCTGCCGCAGGAGCAGCCGCATCGGCATCGACATCGGCGCCCTCGGCAGAGGCGTCACCGGAGACCTGCGCGTCGTCGGCCGAAACGGAAATGGCCATCACGCCGGATTCCTCGGCGGCATGTAGCACGCCCAGGCTCATGAATGTGCCCAAGAGCACGCTGAGAATGAATGTGGTTGTTTTTTTTCTCATGTGTTTCTCCGCGGTTGCTGCGTCGCACCTAGTGGCTCGCGCAGGTTTTTGTGCAAAGTCAACGGCCAGCCGTCACGTTCCTATCGTGCGACAATGCTATGGCACGATAAGAAATATGTGCAACTCAAATATCAACTTGGCGGCCAGCACATCGCGGACAATGCCGGTTTTTCGCTGCGACCCAGCCAGACCGACCTTTCGGACACGTATTTTGTCGTTGTGCGGACGCGGCACCGCGCCGCCATTTCCCAAGCCACAGCGCCCAGGGCGAACGCGAAAAAGGGTTTGGTCACACTCCCTTCTACTGTTATGATCGCCCGACTTTCGACTGGAAACCGCTACAAACCGAAAAACACAACGCTATGGCGAACCGCAACCACACATATCTCCCCATCTTTCTGCTGTGCCTGTGTGCGTTTTCATGCCTGGCAACGGGGTGCCAAAAAAACAAGGCCACCACCAAAACAACATTTGACTACACGGGCACGGCGGAGCAGCTCTTCGAAAAAGCCACCTACGCCTTTGATCGCGAGCGCTGGAACGACGCCGAAAAAATGTTCACCAGCATCCGCCGCCAATACCCGTACAGCCGCTTTGCCGCCACCGCCGAGCTGCGCAGCGCCGACTGCCTTTATTCGCAGGGCAGCTACGCCGAGGCCGTGGTGGCGTACCAACACTTTCTCAAAACCTATCCCACCCACCCCGAAGCGTCCCACGCCATGTTTCGCAAGGCCGCCGCGCACTTCCGGCAAATTCCCAAAGACTTCTTCCTCTTGCCGCCTTCCTACGAACGCGATCGCAGCGCAACGCGGGAGGCGCGATCGGCGCTGCTCTTCTTTCTCCACCACCACCCCGACACCCAGTGGACCCCAGAGGCCCAGGAGATGCTCGTCGAAACCGAGAACGCCCTGGTGCGCTACGAAATGTACGTCGCGCGCTTCTACCTCAAACGCCGCCAACTGAAATCGGCGACGCTGCGCCTCGACGGCATCGGACGCGTGTACACGCAATCGCCCCTCGTGCCCGACGCCATGCTCCTGCAGGCCACAACTTGTTTGCGCATGGGCGCCAAGGCGCGTGCCCAATCGATCTTCAACGATATTGTGACGCTGTATCCCGCACACCACCAAGCGCTGCGAGCCAAAAAATACATGGCCGAACTGTCGGCTGGAGCCCCCAACTGATAACGCTCGCCTGTTTGCAAGGAGCCATATGAACAAAGAAATTCTGCTCAAACTGGACAAAGGCCGCGAATATTACGCCAATCGCGATTTTGAACGCGCCGAACCGCTCCTGCTGGAGGCCTCCCATTCGCTCACGGAGTACGCCGACATTATGAATATGCTCGGCGTGATTTACCACGACCGCGGACAAGTGGCGCTGGCGCAGGAGTACTTCGAAAAAGCCCTGCGCATCAACCCGCGCTACACCGAGGCCGCGCTGAACCTGGCCGTGACGTACAACGAACAGGGCAAGTATGCCGAGGCCAAAAAGATTCACGAGCACGCCAGCTCGCTCAAGCCCGACAATCCCCACAACATCGAGCCCTTTGCCCGCGGCAAAATCACCAACATGCACGCGTTGCTGGGGCAGGCCTACGCCGAGCTGGGCATGCACGCCAAGGCCATCGAACAATACTACGAGGCCCTAAACCTCAGCCCCGACTTCATCGACATCCGCACGCGCTTCGGCCAACTCTTGCGCGACATGGGGCGCCCCGAAGAGGCGAAGGAGCAGTTCCGCTTGGCCATCGCCAAGAACCCCAAGTACGTCCCGGCGCGCATCTCGCTGGGCACCACCCATTACGCCATGGGACACAAAGAGAAGGCGCTGGAGCAGTGGCGCGAGGCCGTCAACATCGATCCCCAAAACCGCACCGCCAACATGTACCTGCGCATGATCGAACAAATGCTCGCCATGGAAGAGGCCGAAGCCCAGGGCGTCCGCTTGGAAGTGGCCCAGTCCACGAAGCCCGCCAAGCCCACCGCCGATCCCCCCTCCGACGAAACGGCCCTGCCCGACAACCTCGCCTTCTCCCTCGCCCAGCAAGGCGACGCCAACGACGACCCCCCTGGCGATGAAGCGGCGACGACCGGCGCTGAAGACGCCGCGTCCGATCCATCCGACAACAAAAATTAACGCCGTGAGTGGCGCACCGCTTTGGCGCGCTGTTATTGGATATATCCGGCGGCCCGCAGCGCCTCGAGGGTCTCGTTCGACAGTTGCGGCGCATCGATCTCGCTGTCTTCCCACTGGGCTTGCTCCGCCATAAACGCCTTCATCTGCTGCACATAAGGCGCCTCGGCGTGGTCCGCGTAGATGTCGTTCAATTCACCGGGATCCGCCAGCAAGTCGTAGAGCTCAAAGCGCGGCGCGCCATAGTTAATGGAAGGCAAGTCTGCCGGGTGCGCCCGCGGAATTTTGCGGGACAGGCCGCCGAGCTGCCGGTACACGGTTTGGCGATCGCTGGTGTGGTGGTGGATGAGCTTCCACTTGCCCATGCGCACGGCCTCGCGCCAAATGCCCTGGGCCCGGTACTGCGAAAAGATCAGCCGCTCCTCGGCCGGAAACGCCGACAGGAAACTGATGCCGGTGCGCGCGTCCGGCAGGGCGATGCCGTGCATCTCGAACAGCGAGGGCATCAAGTCGATGTGGGTGCGCGGGCGGTCGTCGATTTGCCCCGAGGGCAGCCCCTTGGCCTTGGCGATGAAGGGCACGCGCAGCACGGGCTCCCACATGTGGTACCCGTGCAGGTAGCAATTGTGTTCGCCGAAGATCTCGCCGTGATCCGCCGTGATGACAATGGTGGTCTCGTCGTAGGTGCCCTGCGCTTTGAGCCACTGAAAGATGCGCCCGAGCTGATCGTCGGCGTAGGCCACCGAGCCGTCGTAGGCCGCCAGGATGGCCTCGTGGGTCTTGGCGGGCAGCGGTTTTTTGTACTCGAGAAACGGGTACTCGGGATAGTGGCGCACGTCGACCTCGTCGAGCCAGTTGCGAAACGCCCCCACCGGGCGATAGGGCGTGTGGGGATCGGTGATGAAGAGCATGAGGAAGTAGGGCTTGTGGTGGTGCTTGGCCAAGAAGGACAGCGCCTTGTCGACGATCACCTTGGCCCGGGGAAAGGCGCCGTGATCGCGGTCGTCTTCGTAGATGGCGAAGCCGCGCCCAAAGCCCCACATTTTGCGCACCAGGGAGTTGCCCACGAAGCCTGCCGTTTGGTAGCCCGCGTCCCGAAAGCCCTGGGCCATGGTGGCGATGTCATCGCCCAGGTTTTGGCCCGTCAGTTCGACGCGGTGTTGCGCGCGCGTGGCGCCGGTGATGAGCGTGGTGAAGCTCGGGCGCGTCCAGGGCGCGTTGGAGACCCAGTTGGTGAAGATCACGCCGTCCTGGGCCACGGCGTCGATGTGGGGCGAGGTGGCGCGGTGATGCCCATAGGCGCTCAGGTGGCGGGCATTGAGCGCGTCGATAATAATGAACAACACCGGGGCACCCTGGGGTGAAGGCTCGCCCGCTATCTCGCGCAGTGGCCCCTGCACTTTGTCGTAATAGGCGGATGGCACCGGGAGCGGCGCGGGACCAGTCGATGTCGCGGCCGGATCTGGTGACGCGGTGTCGCCCGGAGGAGAAGTCGCGTCGGCGTCGGTGGCGGGCAGCGCGGCGACAGCGGCAGCGGGAGTGGGTTGCTGGGCTTCTGGAGATTTCCGCTGACAGCCCAGGGCGCCGAAAAGCAGCCCCGAGAGAAACAGGAGGATGCAGCCCATCGCGTGCAGCCGCCGTCCCAGTCGCGGGCGGGAGAGAAGAGGTTTCATGCGGTCATCCTGTTGGGTCGGTGTGGGCCCCGGTGTAGGGCATGGGCGGTGTCAGCTCTTCTTTTTGGCCTTGGCCTTGCCAACGGCGCGCACCTTGGGGGCCGGCGGAATTTTTTTGTTGAGCACTTTTTGCGGCAGGGGGCGGGCTGCGGGTGCGGGTGCGGCGGCTTTGGCAGCGGGTTGGGCGGCCGGTTTTTCGGCGGGCTTGGCCGGCGTGCGCACCGGCACAGGACGTCGCATGCGCACGGGTGCGGCCTCTTCGGCAGCGGTGGGTTCTTCGGTGGCGCGTGCCGGGGCCGCTGCGCGGGAGCGGGTGCGGGTGGTTTGTGGCGCAGCGTCGACGTCGATGTCGCCCATGTCGATGTTGCCGCGGAAGGAGGCGCCGTCGACGAGGATGACGCGGGGGGCGGAGATGTCGCCGACCACCCGGCCTTGCTCGGTCAGGTGCACGGACTCCTGGGCCTCGATGTTGCCCACCAGTACGCCGCTGATGATGGCGTTGCGCACGTTGATGTTGGCGCGAACGACGCCGCCCGCTTCGATGGTCAGGGTTTTGGAGAGGCTGATGCTGCCTTCGACGCGACCTTCGATGGTCAAATCTTCGTCGCCCTCAAGGTTGCCGCTGACCACGGTGTCGGTTCCGATAATGGTGATGGGTTCGTTCATTTTGGGTTACTCCTGAAGCTCGGACTACACGTCCATGTCGACATTGCCCTTGAAGATGGCGCCGTCGGCGATGAGGATGCGCGGCGCTTTGATGTCGCCCACAGCGCGTCCGCCAGCGGTGATTTCTACTTTGTCGGTGGCGACGATGTTGCCGGTGACCTGCCCGGAAACCTCGATGTTGCTGGTTTCGATGTCGGCTTCGACGATGCCCGACTCTTCGATGTAGACATTTTCTTTGAGCACAATGCGCCCTTTGACCGTGCCTTGAATGATGAGATCTTCTTCGCCGGAGATCTCGCCATCAATGACGATGGAGCTGCCGATTACTGTGTTTGCCATGGAATCCTCCTCTTCCTTCGATTGGCGCCGGAAGTTGTGTGAAAGATGTCAAAACCTAGCACCGCTCATGCCAGAGCGCAACGGTGCTTCTGTGGTTCGGCCGCTTTTCCCGCCCGCGTTCTTTCAGCCGCAATGCACCTCGTGCACAGGGCAACCGACGGAGAAAAAAAGAATCTTTTTTGCGCTCAGCAAGAAACTTTTCCGAAAAGCGGCCGATGTATCAGTAGCGGAAACGCGCGCGCAGCGTTGTTTCGGGTTGAGCATGCGCGCACCGAGGGTGTTATATTGGAACGAGCGATCGAGTTGCACGCCTTGGTGCAGCAGGCCGAAATCAAATTCGGCACCATTTCTGACGACGACAAAGAGCGCCTTGCGCAGCTCGACCGCGATTCCCCCACAGCAACGCTTCGCCCCGCATTGATGGACCGATTTTTTCGTAGGGGCGCCCCCCTGTGGTCGCCCTTGTCTCGCGGGTACCCGACGTCCCCGTGTCCACCCTTGTCTCGCCTCCCGACCTTGGCCGAACAAAACGACAATCCCGCCCAAACATACCCAAAAACTGTCCATTGCCCGTTCTACAATCGCCCCTGTCCCGGCGTTGACCATGTGTGCGAGGTGCACTGACCACCCTTTGTCGCATGCGCTTGTGGCCAAAGACAGGGCGATCAGATATAAAAAAACGACGCCTTTTTGGGGCGCAAAAAACCAAGCGTTGTCACCGCCATTTTTACAAATCGACAAGGGGAACCGCGTGGAAGAAATCGTTAAATCAAAGCAGCGGGTGGCCGATCACGGCGAGGTGTTGACCGGGAAGCGAGAGGTCAACGCCATGCTCGACCTGGTCAAGCCCGAGACCGAGCGCATCGAATCGCGCTTCCTCGAACCCGCCTGTGGCACCGGCAATTTCCTCGCCCCGATTTTGGCGCGCAAGCTCGCCGTCGTGGAGAAGCGCTACGCCAAGTTGCAATTGGATTTCGAGCGCTACGCCGTCCTCGCCACATCGTCCATCTACGGCATCGACATCCTCGAAGACAACGTGCAGCACTGCCGCCAGCGCCTCTTCGACATTTTCGATCGCACCTACCGGCGCTTGTTTCGCGACAACACCCAGGACGCCTGCCGCACATCCGTTCAATTCATCCTCGGGCGCAACATCATCTGGGGCGACGCCCTCGATCTCAAAACCCGCACCGAGCCGCGGGTGCCCATCGTGTTTTCCGAATGGTCGCTGCTCAACGGCACCATGCTGAAGCGCCGCGATTTCTTTCTCTCTTTCCTGCTCGACAAGCAGCACCAGCTCACCCTCTTCAACGATGCAAACCAGGAGGTCAATTTGAACGAGCCCGACAAAGAGTTCCCGCTGGTTCATTTTTTGGAGGTGGCCCATGCTGACAAACGCTAATTACAATCCGGATGTTTTGTCGTGCATCGCCAACCTGAGCAGTGACGAGGTGAAGCAGCAACTCGAAACCGCCCTAAAAGACGGTCCCGTGGTGATACGGTGAGTTAACAACATGCGAACAACCCAAGAAATAATTGCACTACTCTTCGAGTTAGAACACGCCATTGCCGATGACCTTGAAGATCAGGAACTCGACTTCAAACAATGGGATATGCACAGTCGCGACAAAGCCGTCAAAATGCTGGTCCAGATGGCCGTTTGCATGGCCAATGGTGGCGGTGGAACCGTGGTGCTGGGTGTGGCAGATCGCGTTCGAGGAAGACGTGAGGCCATATTGGGAGTTCCGCCGGAAATCGATATCAATGTATTGAAAAAGGCCGTTTACGATCAGACCGATCCGAAGATTATGCCTGTCTTCGAAAGTGTTTCTGTCCCCGAGGGTACAGGTCGCTTGATATTCATGCGGATTTATCCCGGAATGCCGCCGTATACGGATACGGCAGGGCGGGGCAACATTCGCATCGGTAGAGAATGCCAACCACTCACCGGCACGTTGCGGCGAAAAATTGCCGTAGAGACGGGCGAAACCGATTACACGGCCGAAGCTGTTACCCCCCTCAATCCAGCGTTGATTTCAGCGACCGCGATGGAGGCATTGCGCAACCATGCCGTCAAGGAGCACGCGCCATCGGATCTGCTAAAACTCTCGGATAGCGAGCTGCTCAGCACCCTTGGCCTGGTGAAACAAGAAAGGCTCACCCGGGCCGGATTGCTGCTTGCCGGTACCGAATCGGCCATTAAGGAATATGTGCCCGGCCACAACTGGACTTTCCTGCAGATGACATCTGACACCGAATACGGCATCCGCGAAGACAGGGTCAGCGCTTTGCCATTATCCATTCAGCGCATCGAGGAACTGTTGGTCCCTTTCAATCCGATTACGACCTACGAGCACGGGTTGTTCCACTTCGAATATCGCACTTGGCCAGAGATCGCCGTGCGAGAGGCGCTCATGAATGCCTTTTGCCATGTTGATCTGCGCATTGGCGGACCGGTCATGGTCAAGCTTTACCCCACCCATCTGGAAATCAGCAACAACGGCGGTTTTATCGCTGGCATCACACCCGAAAACATCCTGCACCACCAGCCCGCCGCTCGGAATCCGTTGTTGGTGGAAGCCTTGACGAGGCTGCGCCTGGTCAACCGCAGCAATTTGGGCATTGGCCGCATGTTTCATTCCTTGTTGTGGGAAGGCAAGGAGCCGCCGGCAATTCGAGAGATCGGCGAATCCGTCTTGGTGAGCTTTCCAAAGCGCGAATTAAATGCCGCCTTTCGCCTCTTTGTCGCCAAAGAGAGCCGGAATGGGCGCAGCTTGGGTGTGGATGAACTCTTGCTACTGCAATACCTCCTCCAACACCCAGAGGTGGACACGGCCACTGCCGCTGCACTTTGTCAACGCAGCGATGCAGAGATACGCGAACGTTTGGCGACGATGGAAGGGTTGGGTTACATCGAGCATGGCGGTGCGGGGCGAGGGGCCTACTGGTGCATTCATCCCGTGCTTTATTCGCGCCTCGCAGATAACGAGCAGGCCGAGAATCGCCGGCGCATCGATTGGGAAGCGGCCAAGACCCGGGTGCTTAGCATTTTAATGGATCGTGCCAAGCGAAACGAACCGGGGCTCAGCAATAAAGAAATCCGCCAAATTACCTATTTTGACCGCGGTCAAGCATACCGATTGATGCAAGAACTCTTGGCTGAAAACCATCAGGTTGTGCAAGTGGGGCAAAAGAGATGGACGCGCTATGAATACACTATCCGCAATGCATAAAAAAACGCATAGGAGGGCTTTCTATGCACTTTTCTATGCACGGGACATGGAAAGGCGCATTCACCGGTGTCCTATGCGCGCTGCTTAAATACTGACTCTGACGGCTTAAAGAATCTCGCGCTTCCCGCTCCTACGTTTGCCCGCTGAAATGACACAGAATCCCCTCGACATCCGCGCCATTGCGCGTATGGTTTTTTCATAGCGCTTCACTTTTGCACCAATAGCTTTGTCCTGGCATTTTTGCCCTTACAGCTTTTGCCCTTACAGCTTTTGCACCTACAGCTTTTGCCCTTACAGCTTTTGCCCTTACAGCTTTTGCACCTACAGCTTTTGCCCTTACAGACCGCTTTTTTTTGCTTTGAACGAAAAAAAACGCCCCGCAAGACATTTTTTGTCCCGCGAGGCGTGTAGGGTTTTCATTGGTTATCC
>JAAYKL010000006.1 GCA_012522445.1 Myxococcales bacterium
CCTTTTCGGCGCGCCACGGCGGCACCCTGTTGTCGGCGGTGCCCACCCAACTGCAGCGCCTGCTCGCCTGTGACCGCGGCAATGAGCTGGCGCGGCTCCGCTTTGTGCTGCTCGGCGGCGCGGCCCCCACGGCGGAGTTGTTGTCGACGTGCCTCGCGCGCGACGTGGTGGCCCTGTGCACCTACGGGCTCACCGAAACGTGCTCCCAGGTCACCTGCGAGTACCTGCGGGATGCGGCTTCCGAACACCGGGGGAGCGGCCGGCCCTTGCCGGGCATCGCAGTGGACATCCTGCGCGGCGACGGAACGCCAGCGGCGCCAGGCGAAGTGGGGCGTATCGCGGTGCGCGGGGCGGTGTTGACCGACGGCTATCTCGGGGCGCCAAGGCACGCACCGGACGCGGCCTGGATGACCGGCGACCTAGGCCGATTCGATGCGCGCGGCGTGTTGCACGTGGCGGGACGCAGCGACGCGGTCATCATCAGCGGCGGCGAAAACATCCACCCGGCGGAGGTGGAGTGGGCGTGCGCGCAGGCCCCGGGTGTCTTGGGGTGCATCGCCTTTGGCGTGCCGGACGCAGAGTTTGGACAGGTGGTGTGCGCGGCGCTGCGCGTGGCGGATGGCGTCGAAGGCGGTTTTGACGAGCGGGCGTTGGCGGCGTTTTTGCGCCGTCAGTTGGCCCCCCACAAGGTGCCGCGGCGCGTGGCGGTGTGGGGCGAGCCCTTTCCGCTATTGTCCAATGGCAAGGAAGACCGGCGGCGCGTGGTGCAGGAGAGCGCCCCCATGTTGCGCCCGCTCAATCGATCTTAATGATGATGACGTCCTCTTCGCTGCAAGCCATCTGCACGTTGATTTGATCGACGCTGCCGCTCTCCAGTGTTTGACATGCCTGTGTGCAAAATTGGATGGCCGTGCGCTCCGGGTTGGCCCAGGACCAGCCTTGTTGGGCTTGGCAGCCGTCGTCGCGGGGCACGGGGGTGCCGTCGAAGGTGACGTTGACCCAGTCGAGGTTGATGCTGTCGGGGTCTGTCAACTCGCCGAGCTGAAACAGGCACGAGACCGAGACCGTTTGCACGATCTCTCGCAGGACCGCGTCGAGGGCGTCGGCGTCGATGGCGTCGATGAACTCCGTATACTTGGTGCCGCCCTCAATGGCGACGGCGTTGAGTTGCTCGGGGTCGGCTTCGCTGCCGAATCCGATGACGATGGTCTTGATGTCGTGTTCAGCGCGCAGCAGGGCCGAGAGCGCGGAGAGGTCCTCGAGGGTGGTGGCGTCGTAGACCATCTCATCGGTGGGCTCTGTGCCGCAGGTGTCCTTGCCGTCGGAGATGACGATGAGGTAGCTCGTGGCCGCGCGGTCTTGAAACACCGGCGCGTAGTCGGGCTTGGTGTAGTTGGCCATGCCCAGGTAGAGCGGCGTGGAGATGTAGGGACTGCTCTGGGCGAGGCGGTCGATGATTTCATCCCGAGACGTCTCGTCCACGTCGATGAGCGCCTGTTCGCCAAACCAGCACTCTGTCTTCATTCCGCCTCTGGGGTCGAAGGCGTGTGAGAACATGTCCAGGCCAAAGATGATGTCGCCTTCAAAAGTGGCGACCATGTCGGTGATGGCGTCGACGGCGATCTCCCACTTGCTCTTGCCGCTGGTGGAGTTGGTGTCGACTTTGCGCATGGAGGTCGAGCGGTCCAGGAGCAGCATCGCCCGGGATGGGATGCGGATGAGATCTTGGGTGACCTCGCCGCACACTTGAAACACGGGCGGCGTGTCGCTGTCTGTGATGCCGATGGGGGGGCGGTCTCCGGGGTCGATGACCTGCGGCGTGTCGTTGGGGGCGCCATCGTCGGGGGTGGTGGGCGTGCCGTCTTGGTTGTTGGTGGGGGCGTCGTTACCGGGCGCGACCGGGGGCGCATCGCTGTTGCTCTCACAGGCGACCAGCGCGAAGAGCAAGGCGGCGGCGAGCCACCACCTAAACGGCGTGACGGTGATGTGACGGGACATGGCGTCTCCTTTCGGACGTGGCAAACGATTGCGCGGGCAGCGGCGCGGGCAGCCGTTTGGCGTATGTGTATCTGATGTCGCGCCATCGAAAATAACGGCTCATTTTATTGGCCATTGGGCGAAAAAAAGCGCGGTGTCAGGTTTCGAAGTCGAAATGGCATTTTACGAAATGGCGCGGGCGGACTTCTCGGGTGTTGGGAACCGCTTGGCGGCAGATGTCGTCGGCGTGGGGGCAATGCGGCGCGAAGCGGCAGCCCGTCAGGGCGGGCGGGGCCAGGGGTTCGTCTTCGGAGAAGGCGGCGGATTGCTCGAGGGCGCTGCGCAGGTGAATTTTTTGCGCCGCGATGATGGCGCGGGTGTAGGGGTGGGCGGGCTGGCGAAACAGGGTGTCGGTGTCGCCGATCTCGACGAGGCGCCCCTGGTGCATGATGGCGGTGCGGTGGCAGTTTCGGCGCACGGTGTTGAGGTCGTTGGTGATGAGCAAAATGGTGATGCCCAGCTCTTGTTGCAGGTGGTGTAGCAGGGCGAGCACCTGTTGTTGGCTGGTGATGTCTAGTTGGGCGATGGGCTCGTCGGCGATGAGGAACTGGGGCTCGATGGCCAAGGCGCGGGCGATGACCAGGCGCTGTTTCTCGCCGCTGGACAGCTCGGCGGGGCGGCGCTGCAACATGGCGTGGGGCAGCCCCACTTGCGAGAGCAATGCCAGGGCGCGTTGGTACAGGGCGGCCTTGGGCTGGCGTTTGCGGTGGGCCTTGAGCGCTTCGAAGATGGTCTCTTGCACCGTGTAGCGGGGGTGGAGGCTGGCGGCCGCCGCTTGAAAGGTGATCTGGATGTCGCTGCGCCACTTGCGCAGATCTGCGCCCCGGATGCGCGTGACGTTGTGCCCGTTGAAGAACACCTCGCCTTCCGAGGGGGTGTCTAAGCGGGCCAGCAGGCGTCCCAGGGTGCTCTTGCCGCAGCCGGACTCGCCCCACAGCCCCAAGATTTCGCCCCGGAAAATTTGTAGCGACGCCCGGTCCACGGCTTGGATGGTGCGCTGCAGGTCGGGGGTTTGCGCGGTGAACGCGGTGGCGAAGTGCTTGGAGAGCGCGACGCACTCCACGATGACGGGCAGGGGCGCGGGGGCGGCGGAGGGGCGCTGCGGGTTAGCCACGGTGGGTCCTCCAGAGCGAGACGATGGATTGCGTGTAGGGATGCGCCGGGGCGTTGAGCACGTCTTGCGCGGGCCCGGTCTCGACGATGCGCCCCTCGTGCAGGATGGCCACGCGATCGGCCAGGGCCGCCACGACGCTGATGTTGTGCGAGATGAGCAAGACCGACATGTCCAGCCGCTGGATGAGCTTGGAGAGCAGCAGCAAGGTGTGGACCTGCACGGTGGCGTCCAGGGCGGAGGTGGGGGCGTCGGCGAGGAGAATCTCCGGGCGACACGCCAGGGCCATGGCGATGCTCACGCGCTGCTTGGTGCCGGTGGAGAGCTGGTGGGGGTACATGCCGAGCATGCGCTGTGCATCGGAGATGCCCATCTGTTCGAGGAGCTGGAGGGTTTCGCGGCGGGCGTCGGCACGGCTCTTTTTTTGGTGGATGCGCAGGGGCTCGCCGATCTGTACGCCAATTTTCATGAGGGGGTTGAGGGCGGTCTCGGGCTCTTGAAAAATCATGCCGATGCAGTTGCCGCGGATGGACGAGAGCTTGGAGGCGTCGAGTTGTAAAATGTCGCGCCCGTGAAAGATGATCTCGCCCGCAGCGATGTGCACCGAGGGCGGGAGGATGCGCAGCACCGACAGGGCGGCCAGGGTTTTGCCGCTGCCGGTCTCGCCGATGAGGGCGGTGGTTTGGCCCTTGTACACATCGAGAGAAAAGTCTTTGAGCACGGTGCGTTGGGCGTCGAGGTTTTGGGCGCGCAGGTGCAGGTTGCGGATCGAGAGCGCCACCGTGTCGCCTTGGGGCGGGCGGGAAATGGGAGCGCTCACGGCGGCTCCGGCGCGTCGGGGGTGGGTGTGTCGGTGACGAGTGTGCTGGGGGGCGCGTGGAAGATGCGGGCGAAGTCTTCGCTTTGCACCGGGGCGTGGGCCCAGCCGCCGATGGTGATGTGCGGCGGCAGCAAGAGGGGCCGTAGGGCCTCGGGGGCCGCGATCCAGGGCAGGAGGACCTCGGGGATGAAGGTGGCGTCCACCGCAGCGAAGCGCTGCGAGCGTTGCGCTCCGTCGCCGTAGATGTAGGGGGACGTGGCGTACTCGTAGCGCAGGGCAAAGCCCAGGCCCGGCAAGTAAAAGGGCTCGGCGGCGTGCAGCGACAAATCCAACGGAGAGCGGGGGAAGCCGTCGCGGCGCGGGATGGCTTCGAATGCGGTCATTTGTTCGTTGCGGGACAGGTGCTCGAGTTCGGCGTCGGTGAACAGCGGTGTGGCGTAGCCCGTGCCGGCGTGCACCAGGAGGGTGGTGTCCAGGTTTTGGATCGCGTCGCTGTGGCAGGGGCGCAGGATGCCGCGCACGGAGACCAGGGCCAGGGGGCCAAAGGTGGCGGTGACGGTGGCGCGGTACGCGAGGGCGGCGTAGGGGGTGTGTCCGGTGGGGTCGAAGGGGAGGGGCGCGAGGGGTGCCGGCGCCGGGGCGTCGGGGTGGTGGTGGATGCGCTCGGGCCAGGACACCACGGCCCAGTTGGGGGATGTGATGTCCTCTAGGAGCGGGGTGGCGTCGCCTGCAGTGTGGCGGTCGTCGGTGTCGTCGGTGTTGGGTGCGGTGTCGTCGCTCGCCTTCACGGGGCACGTCTTTACGGGGATGCGGGCATGCTGTTGGGCAATTTCAACCAACTGGCCGTCGTCAGCGACGAAGATGCCCGGCACGGCCGTCAGGATCGCGGTGCTGTGGCGGTTGCCGACAATCCAATGCGTTTGCGGGTCGCCCTTGTCGTCGCGCGACCAGAGCAACACCGGGTGCAGCGCTGCGCTCTCGTCGAGGAGCAGGGCCGCGGTGATGAGCGGCGCGTTGCGTTTGGCGGCTCTGCGTTGGGGGGCGGATTGGCGTTCGCCGGTGGTGCCCGCAGTGGCGCAGGCGTTGGCTGCGAGCGCCGTGAGGAGTCCCAATGTCCAGAGGTAAAACCAGCGAATCATCATGGAAGTGCGCCTCGGGCGGGTTTGCGGCTACAAAATGTCCGCTAGAGTGGTGGCGGTTAAAATGCGAGAGAGGGCATGGGTGATTTGCTCGTGGTCGAGCTGCGCAAGGCGTTCTTTGTCGGCATCTTCAATCGCACCGAACTTAACTTCGACGAGCCGTAGCAGAATCGATAGCTCACCGAGACGCAGGCCCTCTTCACGGCCCTTGGCGATCCCCCTGGCTTCGCCCTCTACACGGCCCTCCTCACGGCCCTTCTGCAGGC
>JAAYKL010000007.1 GCA_012522445.1 Myxococcales bacterium
GCGCACGGCGTCTACATACCCGTCGCCCAAAGCGCGGCGCATGGTGGACGCCCCGATAAACGGCGGGTTGCCGACGATGTAATCCGCCTTGGGCCACGTGGCCTTGCGCGGATTCACATAGCGATACTGCTCGACTTGCGCCGACTCATCGGGGATGGGCTCGCCGGTCACCGGGCTCGTCTTGTAGGTAATCCCATCCCAGCGGGTTTGGGGATTCCCCGCCTCATCGCGCAGCAGCTCCCGGCCGTCGCAATCGATTAAGGCATCGCGGTTCTCGATGTTGTGAAAATCCTGCAGCACGGGCTGGGGCGGATTCACCCGGCCGTGGGTGCGGTAGTGCCATTGCAGGTAGCCGATCCAGAGCACGATCTCGGCGATGCGGGCGGCGCGCGGGTTGATCTCCAGGCCGAAGAATTGCTTCGGATCGATGGTGATGCTCTTTAGCTCTAAGAGCTCCTGGGATTCGCCCAGGTCGCGCAGCAGGCTCAGCACCTCGCCCTCCAGGCGCTTCATGTGCTCCAGGGTGACGTACAAGAAGTTGCCGCTGCCGCAGGCCGGGTCGAGGATGTGCAGCGCGCACAAATGGCGGTGAAACGCGCTCACTTCGGCGACGGCCAGCTTGGGTTTGCCCTGGTTTTGGTAGGCCAGGGCGGCGGCTTGCACCTCTTGCCACTCGCGGCGCAGCGGTTCGATGACGGTGGGCAACACCAGGCGCTCGACATAGGCGCGCGGCGTGTAGTGGGCGCCGAGTTTGTGGCGTTCGCGCGGGTCGAGGGCGCGCTCCAGCAAGGTGCCGAAGATGGCCGGCTCCACGTAGGTCCAGTCGGCGAGCGCTGCTTTGTACAGCAGGCCGATTTGGTCGCGGTTGAGGGGCAGCGCCTGGTTGTGGGCGAACAGACCGCCGTTGAAGCACAGGACGTCGCGCTCGAGGATGGGCGAGAAGCCGCCGCTGTTCATGCTGCCCCAGAGGTTTTCGAGCATGGGGACGAAGTTGGCGGGGGTGCTTTGCAGGCGCTGCAACAGGTCGGTGAAGCTGCGGTCCGGCAGCAGGCCGACGTCTTCGGCGAACATGGTGAACAGGGCGCGCATCATGAAGTCGGCGACGTCTTGGGCGGGGTGGCCGCTGGCTTCGAGGGACTTGGCGAGCTTGGCCAGTTGGTCGGCGATGTCGCGGGTGACGCGGGCGGCTTCGCGGCTGGGATCGAGGGAGAGCGGGTTGCGCCAGACCTGGCGCAGGCGCTGCTGGATGTGCGGTTTGTGCAGGTCGCCCAAGGCGATGCGGTGGGTGCGGATGTCGGGGAAGGGGGTGTAGGTGGCGCCGGAGCGGGAGAATTCGGCGTAGAGTTCGATGTTGCGGCCCACGTCGGTGACGATGATGAAGGGCGGGCGGCCCTCGTCGGCGGGCAAGGCGCGCACGTATTGGTCGGCCTGGTTGTGGGCGCGGAGCATGGCTTTGTCCCAGCCGGTGGTGTCGAGGGTGAGGCCGCTTTGCTTGGCTTCGAGGACGAAGCTGCCGCGCTTGTAGAGGTCGATGAAGCCGTTGGTGTGGGTGCCGTCGGGTTTGTGGATGACGACGCGGCGCTCGAAGACATAGGCGTTGTCGCGGGTGTCGTCGCTGGCGGGATCGGGCCCGGGCAGGTCGAGTAGATCGCACAGTTCGAGCAAAAAGAGCTGGTAGTTGGCGCGCTCGCTGCCGCTGGCCTCTTGCCAACGCTGCACGAAGGCGGTGGTGGCGGCGGGGTCGGGGTTCCAGTGGGTCATCGGGGTGTCCTCACAGTGTTGGCGGTGTCCGGGCGGCGCCTGCTGCGCGGGTGTGGCGGCGCGTTGCGGTGAACATAGAAAGGTTGAATTGTGCCATAAGGCGGAGGGTTCAGCACCCATCAAAAGGCCCTTTGTGTAACGCCACAATCCACGGGGCCTCTTCGGGGGTGCCATACAAAAAGGTGGTGGGACAATATCTGTCTCGCGACGGGACAGCATTTGGTCTTTGCGCGTTTTGCGGCATACTGCGTCCATGTTGACAATCAAAGGCACCCACAACACCGCCAGAGTCTTTATCCACAGCATCGACGACTCCGCAGCCACGCAAATCCGCGAACTCTGCAACCAGCCCTTTGTTGCAGGCAGCACCATTCGCATCATGCCGGACACCCACGCTGGCGCCGGATGCCCCATCGGCACCACGATGACCATCCGCGATGCCGTCGTGCCCAATCTGGTGGGCGTGGACATCGGCTGCGGCATGGAAACCGTACGCCTGCACAACACCGACATCGCTCTTCCCAAACTCGACGCGCTGATCCACACCGCCATCCCCGCAGGCTTTCGCATCCGCAAAACACCCCACCGCTATGCGCGCGATATCCTCATCGACCAACTGCGCTGCAAAAACAGCGTCGACCTCTCTCGCGCCCGCCACAGCATCGGCACCCTGGGCGGCGGCAACCACTTCATCGAACTCAACCGCGACGGCGACGGCCACCTTTATCTCGTGGTGCACTCAGGCAGCCGACACCTGGGCCACCAAGTGGCGTCCCACTACCAAAACAAAGCCTACGAGTCCTTAGTCAAGAAGCGCCGCACCAAGGCCACCCGCAAAAATCAGGTGATCAAAGTCAACCAAAACGAACGCGCCCTAGCCCCGCTGGAAGGCTCGGCACGCGACGACTACCTGCACGACATGCGCATCGCCCAAGACTTTGCCCGCCACAACCGCAACGCCATTGTCGACGACATCCTCGACGCGCTGGCACTCGAACCGGCCGAACGATTTACAACGGTGCACAACTACATCGATCTCGACACCATGATTTTGCGCAAGGGCGCCATCTCCGCCAAGCGCGGCGAAAAAGTGCTCATCCCGCTCAACATGCGCGACGGCAGCATCATCGCCATCGGCAAGGGCAACAAGGACTGGAACGAATCCGCACCGCACGGCGCCGGACGCCTCATGAGCCGCACCGAAGCCCGACGGAAGCTCCGCATGGACCAGTACAAATCCTCCATGGCGGGCATCTACAGCACCACTGTCAGCAAGGCCACCCTCGACGAATGCGCCCTGGCCTACAAGCCCACGCAAATGATCGTCGACGCCATCCGGGACACCGTCGACATCCAAACCATCGCCAAGCCCATCTACAATTTCAAAGCCGCCGATTGATCGCTCCGCGCGCCACCCCAACGCTTTCCACACCCCAACACGCCCGTGTTTATATTTGGCGCATCGTTTATAGTTAGATCCTTCGTTCTCGCGGTCCGTATACAACCAACAACCTGCGCAGCGCGCTGCGCACCACTCAATAGAGGCCATTATGAAATGCATACCCAAACACCTGCTCATCATCGCCATTGCGACGACCTTTATCCAATGCGGTGGAACCCCCGATGCACCCCGCACCCCCGCTTTGGCCGGCGACCATGCCCCGCAACTCCCCGCCGTAAAATTCATCGCCCACCCCGAAGTACGGGGCCTACAAATCTCGCTGCATGCCGCCCCAGACACCCCGGACGCCGCCCCCCGCGCCACCCTCGCTAGCGGCACCGCCCTCACCCATAGCGAACGCACCGCCCTCTTGTCGCGCATTGCGCCCTTGCCGACGCCAGCGCCCGTCCCGCAATCCCACATCCGCGACACCACTCCCTTGCCCGACAAGGCACAGCAGCCGAGCGCCCCACCCCTCGGCCAAGCGCCAGACATCGCGCCCCCCACCGTCACCGCCGGCCCCCTCGCCGTCCTGCGCCACGCCCCCGAAGGCGAAGTGGCACTGGCGCCGCACATGAGCCTCACCTTTTCCAAGCCCATGGTGCCCGTGGGCCAGCCCGACCCGAGCCCCCAGGACATCCCCATCACCATCGCCCCCAGCATTTGCGGCACCTGGCAATGGCTCGGCACCCAAACCCTCATCTTTCGCCCCGAGGGACGCTTCGCCATGGCCACCCGCTACACCGTCGACGTCCCCAAGAGCACCCGCAGCGCCGACGGCGACACCCTGCAAAAAGCGTTGCGCTTCTCCTTCGCCACCCCGCCCCTCGCCATTGTGCGCAGTTGGCCCGAGGGGGCTCCCCACGACACCCGCACCCCGGTGTTCATCGAGTTCAACCAACAAATAAATCCCAGAGAAGTCCTGCCCTTTGTGCGCTTAAAAGAGGGCGACAACGCCAAGGCCAAACCCATCGCCATGGCGCTGGCCAACCCCGACGACTACCGCCACAAACCCGAAATCACGGCACTGATAAGCCAGGCCAAGCCGGGGCGCTTTTTGCTGCTCGCACCCGAAACATCCCTTCGCCCCGCCACCGCCATCTCGGTTCAGGTGCAGCCCGGCGCTCCCTCGGCGGAGGGCGACCGCAAGACCACCCAGGCGCAAACATTTCAATTCCACACCCGCGCACCGCTAAAGGTAGCGGAGACCCGCTGCGGCTGGGACCCCAAGACCTGTCCCGTGGGCGCCGCCTGGCAAATCACTTTCAACACCCCCATCGACAGCGACAAGTTCGACCCCGCGCGCATCTCGGTTTCGCCCGCCGTACCCGGCCTAACCATCACTCAGAACGACCGCTGGATAACGCTCCGCGGCGACACCAAGGCCCACACGCGCTACACCGTCTCGCTGCCCGCCGACCTCGACGATGTTTTCGCGCAATCCCTAGGCGACACCGCTCCCCTCATCTTCACCACCGGGGATGCCGAGCCGCGCCTCGTCGGACCCGCCGATGAATGGGCTGTGCTCGCACCCGAAGACGCCGGCCGCATTCCCCTGCACTCCGTGGGCATCCGCCAACTGCACGTCGAAGTGCGCGCCGTCGATGCAAACGACTTCAACGCCTTCACCCACTGGCGCAGCCGCCGCTACGACAAAACGCCCCCGCTGGCAAACGAGCTCCCCGGACGCCGCCTCACGCGCCGCACCGTCTCCATCGATGTCCCGGCGGGTGAACGCGCCCAGACCCTCATCGACCTGCGCCCGCACCTGCAACAAGGCACCGGGCAATTCATCATCCACGCGGCCCCTGCCAAACAACCCAGCGAGAAAAAGCCCCTCCCCGGCATCGCCTTTTGGGTGCAGGTCACGCGCCTGGGCCTCTCGGCCTTCTCCGATGGCGAACACGTGCTCGCCTGGGCCACCGCCCTCGCAGACGGCGCGCCCCTTTCCGGCGTCGCCCTCTCCTTGCGCAGCGGCGACACGTCCCTGGGCCAAGGCACCTCCGACGCAGCGGGACTCGCGCGGCTCCCCCTGTCATCGCCCGCCACCCACTCCGCCCTGCTGGTGGCGCAACGCGACGGCGATATCGCCTTCTTGCCCCACGTGAACGTCCGCACTGCCGACAGCGACCACCGGTACGGCCTGTGGCACATCTTCGACGACCGCGGCACCTACAAGCCCGGCGAGACCCTCAACATCAAGGGCTGGCTGCGCGAAGACGCCGGCTGGAAGAGCGACGCGCCGCACCTCCCCGATCGCATCGACACCGTGGCCTGGCGCCTCGTCGACCCCCGGGGCAACGAAATCAAAACTGGCACCGCCTCCATCAGCCGCGCCGGCGGATTTCACCTGTCCGCCGCCCTACCCGCCGACATGGCGCTGGGCAATGCCACCGTGCACTTCAGCGCCAAGCGCCGCGACGACACCGCGATGCACGCCACCCATTACCTCAATGTGCAGGAGTTTCGCCGCCCCGAATTCGAGGTGACCACGCAGATCTCCGAGGGTCCCCATCGACTGGGCGAACAGGCCCACGTCACGGCCCAGGCCACCTACTACGAAGGCGGCGCCCTCCACGCTGCCGACGTGCAATGGCAAGTCACCGCCCGACAAGGCGACTACCGCCCACCGGGGCACCCCGACCACCACTTCGGCGAATACAACCCCTTCTGGCGCATGTGGCGCCCCAGCGATTTCCCCGAGACCCGCGAACAATTCAGCGGACAAACCGATGGCACGGGCGCGCACCAGCTCCGGTTGCACTTCGCCGCCCTGCATCCGCCGCGTCCCGTTGCGGTCACTGCCGAAGCCGCCATCACCGACATCAACCGCCAGCAGTGGGCCTCGTCCCAGCACATCCTCGTTCACCCCTCGCAGTTTTACGTCGGCCTGCGCACGGCCAAGACCTTCATCGATAAGGGAAAACAATTGGTCATCGACAGCGTGGTGACCGACATCGACGGCGCCGTGCAACACAGCGCGCCCATCGAAATGACTTTGGAACGCTTGACAGGCCGCTGGCGCAACCACCGCTACGAAGAGACCCCCGTAGACAGCGCCACCTGCCGCATCGACGCCGAGGCCACGGCCAAGACCTGCACCTTCGCGCCCGAACACAGCGGCACCTACCGCCTCACGGCCACCGTGCGCGACACACACGGCCGCCCCAACCAAAGCGAGCTGCGCATTTGGGTCAGCGGTGGTGTGGGCGAGCCCGCCACAACCCTGGAGCGCGACCGCGTGCAAATCATCCCCGAACGCGACGAGAACAACGCAGGCGACACCGCGCGCTTCCTGGTGCAGGCGCCCTTCTTCCCGGCCCACGCCACGGCCACTGTGCAAAAAGGCGGCATCCTCGAGACCATCTCCTTTCAAATGAACGCCGCGACCCACACATTGGAGATCCCCATCCGCGCCGTGCACATGCCGGGCTTTGCCCTGCAAGTCGACATGGTGGGCACCGCACCGCTCGACGACGCCGAAGACAACGGCACCGCCGATGCCCGCCGTCCCGCCCACGCCACCGGGCGCATCGACGTAAAGGTACCGCTGCACACGCGCGCGCTGCACGTCGCCATCGCCCCCGACGCATCCGTGCTGCCGCCCAAGGGCACCACCGCGTTGCACCTCACCGTCACCGACGCCCAGGGCAAACCGGTGCGCGACGCCGAGCTCGCCGTGGTGGTGGCCGACGAAGCCATCCTCGCCCTGTCCCGCTACGAACTCCGCGATCCGCTGCAACAATTTTACGCCGCCCGCAGCAACTGGGTGTGGGATCAGCACCAGCGCGATCACCTGCTGCAGTTGTCCCCGCAATACGAGCCAACCCCCGACGCCGCTTTGGGCGGTAGCATAGATCTCGCCACGCCCACCGCCATGCCCATGCTCATGAAGGGCGCCGCCATGCGACGCAGCGCCAAAGAAAGCGACGCCGCCACATCCCCCATCGCACTGCGCAGCGACCTGGCACCCCTGGCCCTGTTCGCTCCCCTCGAAAAAACCGATGCCCGCGGGCAAACCACCGTCGCGCTGCAGCTCCCCGACAACCTGACGCGCTACCGCATCATGGTGACCGCGGTGAAGGACGCCGACAAGGCCGGCATCGGCGAAGCCAACATCACGGCGCGCCTGCCCTTGGCCATCAAGCCCCAGGCCCCGCGGTTTTTGCGCCTGGGCGACGCCTTCGACTTGCCCGTCGTGCTGCACAACCAAACCGATGACGACCAAACCGTCTCCTTGGCCCTGCGGGCGCAGCACCTCGCCTTTGCCGATCCCAGCGGCAAAAAAGGCGCCGCACCGCTACCAGAGACCGGACAAAAAGGCATCCTCGTACCCGCCGGCGACCGGGTGGAGGTGCGCTTCAGCGCCCTGCCCCAGCAACCGGGAACCGCCCACGTGCAATTCGTCGCCACCAGCGAAACCGGCGCCGATGCCGCGCAAATTCAACTGCCCATCTACACCCCGGCCACCTCCGAGTCCCACGCCACCTACGGCGTGCTCGACGCCGGTGCGGTCGCCCAATCCACCGTCGTCCCAAGCGACGTGTGGTCGGACTACGGCGGCCTGGACATCCGCGTTGCCAGCACCCAACTCTCGGTGCTCGCCGACGCGGTGTGGCACCTGGGGCAGCACCCCCTCGATCACAGCGAAGCCCTCGCATCGCGCATCTGGGCCCTGTCCCTGCTCAAAGACGTGCTGAGCGCCTTTGACGCCCCGCAGATGCCCGATCCAGAAGCCCTGGCCCAGCGCGTACAAACCGACATCGACGCCTTGGTCCGGCGCCAACACGCCAACGGCGGCTTTGGCTTTTGGGACGCCCGAAGCGCCGACTGGCCCTATCTCTCGGTCTACGTGGCCCAGGCCCTCACCGCCGCGGAACAAAAAGGCTTTGCCGTGCCCCCGCGAACCCGCGACGCCCTGCTGGGCTACATCGCCCGCATCGACACCCACATCCCCGCGTCCTACTCGCCGGCGAGCCGCGCGGCCATCAAGGCATTTGCCCTCAACGTGCTGTGGCAAAACGGCGACCTGCGCGACCTTCAAGCAGCGCAACTGCTCCGCAGCGAAGACTACGGCGACCACAGCATGGAAACCCTGGGCTGGCTGCTGCCGGTGCTCCACGCTGGCAACCGAAGCGACTGTGCATCCCGCGTCCTGCGGCACGGCGAGTACGCGGTGGCCGAAACCGCGGCAGGGGCGCATTTCATCACCGCTTACGAAGACGGGGCCCACGTGTTGCTCCACTCGGAGCGACGCGTCGACGCCATTTGGCTCGCCGCCCTCATCGCCCTGCAGCCCGAGAGCGACCTGGTGCCCAAACTGGCCCACGAGTTGACGGCCTACCAACAGCGGGTCCGGCATCCCAACACACAAGAGGAGGCCTTTGTCATCATGGCGCTGCACGCCTATTTCCAACGCTTCGAGGCCGACCCGCCACAATTCACCGCCCGCGCCTGGCGCGACCGCGACATCGTGCTCTCCCACGCCTTTGCGGGGCGCAGCACCGATCCCGCCACCGCGCACATCCCCATGGCGGAGATCCTTAAGGGCAAGCGCAACAACACCGCCCCCATCACCTTGGGCCACCAAGGGAAGGGACGCCTGTACTACCGCATCGGCCTCACCGCTGCCCCACAGCAATCCGAGCTCGGCGCCCTGGACCACGGCTTTGTCCTCACCCGCACCTACGAAGCCATCGATGACCCAGGCGACGTCCGCCGAGATGAACGGGGCGCGTGGCACATTCGCCTGGGCGCGCGGGTGACGGTGCGCATCGCCATGGTCGCCCCCATGCGCCGACACCACGTAGCGCTTTACGCCCCGCTGCCCGCCGGCCTCGAAGCCCTCAACCCCGCGCTGGCAATCCAAGGCGCGCTGCCCGACGAACCCGATACCGGCGCGCTCCACACCTGGTGGTACCGTCCCTGGTTCGCCCACCAAAACCTGCGCGACGACCTCGCCGAGGCCTTTACCGACTGGCTCCCCGCCGGGGTCTACGATTACAGCTTCACCGCACGGGCCACCACGCCGGGCACCTTTGTCGTCCCGCCGGTTCGCGCCGAAGAGCTGTACCACCCCGAGACGTTCGGGCGTTCCCCCAGCGAGCGAATTGTCGTAAAGTAAGCCCCACCAAACACACGCAACAACCCACGTGGAGAACAAAAATGACCGCACCCATCAAAAGAAAGACCCGCTTTTTCCGCGCTGGTGGCTCCGATCAATTCGACATCCAAACCGTCGACGATTTGCGACAGTTGCCGCACCTCGATTTCAAACTCTGGACCGCCCTGGCCTGCCCCATCTCCGGGCTCAACATCGACAAGCGCTCGTTGTCCCTCTGCGACAGCGACGGCGACGGCCGCGTGCGCGCCCCCGAGCTCCTGGAGGCCGTGGCCTGGACCCTCGACAACCTGCGCGACACGAGCACCTTAATGGACGGCAGCGAAACCCTGTCCCTGGACGCCATCGACACCGAACGCGAAGCGTCCCGCGACATCGCCGACACCGCCGCCGACATCTTGACGAGCCTGGACAAGGCCGATGCCGCCGAAATCTCCGTGGACGACGCCTCGGAGGCCCTGCGCGCCTTCTACGCCCGCCCCTTCAACGGCGATGGCATCATCACCCGCGACGCCACCGACGACGAGGCGCTCCAGCAGACCATCGACGACATCGTGGGGCTGGGCGACGCCCCCGAGGACCGCAGCGAACAACCCGGCATCAACGCCGACACCCTCGGGGCCTTCTTCGAAGCCGCCCGCGATTTTTCCGATTGGTGGCAAACGCGCCAAGACGCCGAACACCCCAAACTCAAAGCCGACACCCAAGCCGCCTTCGACGCCTACGCAGCGGTGCGCGGCCGCATCGACGACTACTTCATCCGGTGCCGCCTGGCGGCCTTCGATCCCAACGCCGCCGAAGCCCTGCATGTCGAAAAAGAGTCCTACGCCGCCCTCATGGGTACCGAGCTCACCGACAGCGACGAGGCCCTGCGCCGCATGCCCTTATCCAAAACCGAGGCGGGCAAACCCCTGCCCCTCAACGGCGGCATCAACCCCACCTGGGCCGCCCCCATGCGCGCCTTTGCCGACGCCGTCGCGACGCCCCTGCTGGGCGAAAAAACCGAACTCACCGAAGCGAACTGGGACGACATCAAAGCCGCCTTCGCCCCGTTCGAGGCCTGGCGCAACCAGCGCGAAGCCGCCCCCATCGACAGCCTCGACCCAGCGCGCATCGCCGACCTGGCCAAATCCGACGAAGAGAAAAAACTCGCCGACCTCATCGAAAAAGACGAAGCCGAAGCCCCCAAGGCCGAGCGCATTGAGCTGGTCGAAAAGCTCGTCCGCTTTCACCGCGACATCGCGCGCCTGGTCAACAACTACGTAGCCCTGCGCGAATTTTACGTCGACGCCAAGACCGCGGCCTTTCAAAACGGGCGCCTCTTCATGGACCGCCGCGAATGCCTCCTGTGCCTCCCCGTCGAGGACGACGGACGCCACGCCGCCCAAGCCCACCGCGCTGGCCTGCTGCTCGCCTACTGCGACTGCACGCGCCAATCCGACGGCGCGCAGATGAGCATCGTGGCCGCCTTCACCGACGGCGACGCCGAGGGGCTCTCCGTCGGGCGCAACGGCGTCTTCATCGACATCGACGGCAAGGACTGGGACGCCACCATCACCCGCGTCGTCGAAAACCCCACCAGCGTCAAGCAGGCCTTCTGGACCCCCTACCGCAAGCTGATCCGCTTCGTCGAAGATCAAGTGGCCAAGCGCGCCAGCGAGAGCAGCGCCAAAGCCGACGAGCGCCTGCTCAGCGGTGTGGAGTCCGCGGAAGCCGCCACCCAGGCAGATGCCCCAGCCCCGGCACCCGCACCGGCCAAAAAGCTCGACATCGGCGTCGTGGCAGCGCTGGGCGTCGCGGTGGGCGGTATCACCGCAGCCTTTGGGGTGCTGGCCCAGGCCTTCTTCGGGCTAGGCATCTGGATGCCCTTGGGAATCCTCGGCCTCCTGCTCGCCATCTCCGGCCCCTCGATGCTCATCGCCTGGCTGAAGATCCGCCGCCGCCACTTGGCGCCTCTGCTGGACGCCAACGGCTGGGCCTTAAACGCCCAATGCCTCGTCAGCACGCGCCAGGGCACCCGCCTGACGCGCTCGGCGCACCTGCCCCGCGGTGCCAAGGTCGTCCTGGCCAGCGCCACCGAAAAAAAGAGCAACGCCGGCAAGCTCATCCTGTTGCTCGTGCTGCTCCTGGGATTGGCTGCCGCGCTGTGGCTCTTGGGCTACCTCCCCCACTTCCCCTCGCCCCTGGGACGGTAATTCCCTGGACAACGGCATCCCCGTGACGCGCCCCTTCCCCCAAGCCCGCCCCGCATTTCGCCTCCCCTGGTGGTGGCCCGCGTGCTTGTGTCTCCTGTTTTGCGCGGCCCCGGCGACGGCCAACGGCTGGACACAACGCCACCACGTCATCCCGGCGTGGTCCCTGGGCGTCCCCGGCGCCAACGCCCACCGGTACACCCCGGCCTTTGGCTTCGGCGGGCTGAGCACCGCGCTGCGCATCCGCGTCCACCCGCGTCTCTCGGTGAACGCCTCCCACACCTGGCAGCGCTTTCGCAGCGAAACGACGGGCACCGCGCGCCTGGCCGAGATGACCATCACCAGCCCGCAGCAACGCCGCCAAGACATGCACGCCCTCGGCGCCGCCCTCGATGTCGACCTCCCCGGACGCTCCACATTGCTGCCCTGGTTCGGGCTGGGCACCTTTGCCCTCTACAGCCAGCGCCACAGCGACCAATTCGCCCCGCCGGGACTGCGCATCCAACGCACCCGCGAACTCTGGCAATGGGCCTTTGCGCCCCGCGTCGGGCTGCTCATCATGATGCGCCGCCTGCCCCTCTCCCTCACCGCCACCAGCCACATCGCCCCGCCCTTCGGCGACCTCCCCCTGACGGTGCTCACCCTCTTCCAGGTGGGCCTGGCCATTCCCATCTAAAGCCGCAAATACGCCCACCCCCGCAAAACCCAACAGAGTGATTCTGCGTGTTGGCGAGTGGCCACAAGATAGTGATTCTGCGTGTTGGCGGGTGGCATCATTGCGCGTGTGATGACCGCAATGCTCTTGGCACCCAAAGTGCGAGCGCTAGGGGCGTTTTTAGATCGCTAACGAAACTTGGCCGTGACCACCGTGTTCCCATTTAATCTGACGGTGATGCGGCCGTTTTCGGTATTGATCGCCGTGCCGCCCGACACCTCCCAGCCATCGAACAGATATCCAGCAGGGGGTGTCGCTTGCACAACAACCGGGATAGATGAGTAGTATTTGCCCGTCCAGGAGCCATTGTTGAGCTTGGGACGCACAGTGTTGACGATGACTTCGCCGCCGCTCCCGCCTTGCACCCTCACCGTGAAATCAAACAAACCCGATGACGCCATACCAAAGTGCTGGGGCAGCAACGCGTTCACCAAATGACCGCGCATATCGTTTAAATACTTTCGCATGTTAGCGGTTTTGCTATCAAATTCGCGATAGTAGTCGCTCCCAAGCCAGCGGTCGTAATGCGCATTGAGCAACAGGGGGCGGTATGTCTGCACAAACAAATCGAGGGCGGGCTCGTAACTGTCGGGGTGAAAATTGACATTGTACAAATCCATGAGGGCGTTCACAAACCCATCCCGGAACGTCGCGTTGTTCAACAGAGAGCGAAACAATTTGACCAGGAGCTCATCCTTTTTAAACAGGAAAGAAAACACGTCGTCGCGGCCATTGTTTAGCGAACCATTGCTATAAAGGCCCAATGAGTAATCGACATCGTACATTTGCCAGCGCCATTTGGTATCGCCAAAGGGATTGCCCACTTCGACGTTTCGCGTGCGCCAAAGCCTGTAGTTGTTTTCGGGCCAATCTTGATTAAAGAGATAAATTTCAGCGGCCCAATAATCGATAAAGTTTTCGATATCAAATACATCGCAAAAAGCTTCGTAGTTTCTCGCGTCTGCCATGTCCAAGGCATGCATGTTTAGCATATCAAAATAAAGGTCTTCTTCCTCGGGCCAGCCATCGTCGATGCCCTTGCTCGAATAAGAGATGACATTTTCTTTTTTGACCCCAAAAACATACTCGGTGTGGTTGTCGCCGTACTTTTCGGTGATTGCATAAGGCCCCCAGTATTCGCCATTTATGTAAACCACCGCGGCCTCCACCGCCTGTGTGCTAAAGCTGCGATCCCGCAACAAATACTGGCAGAAGCCGTCTCGGTAGATCGTGTAAATATGATCATTGCCGCCGTTTCTCAGGATAAAGTTTTTCGTTCTATCCAAGGGCGTGCCATCGGCTTTTTTCGCGTTTGGTATTAACTGGAAGTTTTTTAAACTGTTAAACCCGCCATATTCTTCTCGAAAGTAAACATTGAGGCTCTTTTGGCCATTCGACCGCGACCAACCGCCCCGCACCCGTATGCCCGCATTCGTGGACAACGAAACATTTCGATGGCTATCAAAAAGCTCCAAAAACGCGACCCGCTCCCATGCAATGCCCGTGTTGCGAAAGTTATACATCGGCTCGCCATACCAGGAGGTGCCCGCCGGCCCCCTAACAAAGATGCCCTTGTCCGTATCAAACAAATTGGCCGGGTCGGTAACCAGCGAGATCACGGGCGCGTTGTTGTAGGACGCCAGGTTGTCGCCGATAAAAAATGTCGCGGTGGCCGCTTGGCTTTCTTTGCCCAGCGCATCAACGGCGATGGCCGATATCACCGTGGCCTTGGGGACATCGTAATTGGTGGGATAATATGGCCGCAAGGTGTTGGGGCGATCTCCGCCGGCCGTAGAGTGAATGGCGTACATTTTCTCTGAATTTTCGCGGGTCGCCAGCAGATTTTCTTCGCCATTTCGGTCTCTTACGGGAATTGATGCGGTGTATTTGAAAACCCGCCCGTTGCCGGCCAGTTCGGGCTTGGGAGGGGTGCCATCGATAGAATAGTAGATTTCGTTTTCATCTGCCGCGCTCAGCGTTAAGAGAAATTCATCCGGGTACAAACCGCTTTTGTGCGAAAAAAACGGGGGGATCACCCTGTCCGGATCTACGTCTGAATCGCCTTGGCTGTTTTGGGTGTCATTTCCGAAGTCGGGACCGCGCGAATCGGAGTCCCGGTCTGTTCCCCGGCCGGGATCCGAGGCCGAATCAAACCCATCCGTTCCCTGGAGAGAATCGGAGCCTGAATGGCTGGCATTGGGGTCATCGGATTGCAAATCACTGTCGCTGCTGCACGAAATCAACAGCGCCAAACAGAGCCCGCAAACGAGCCAATGTACCGCCATAGTGACAAAATGTTTTTTGGGATTCATCGCGTGTATTTATCTCCGTTATGAAGCTTGTGGCTTGGGCGTTTTTGGACGTTTCTGGCGAAAAGTCCTTTTTTCACAACCAGATTTGCATTGTACCGCCCTTTGCCCAAAAAGTGTCCGTTTTGTGGCGCCTTCCTGAGAATGAAACTTTGAAGTGGGGGTGAAGTGATTTACGGATTGAGGCGGAGCCCTTCGCCGCCGCCCAGGCGCAGTTTTCCGCCGCCCAAGGGGGTGTCGCCCTGTTGCTCGAATTGCAGCTCCAGACCGCGGGGGGCCTCGGGGAGCACCGGCGCATCTACATCGACATCGGCATCGCCCAGGGCCTGCGCGTCGCTGTCTTGGGGCGCGTCTTCGAGTGCTTCGTCGGTGATGTTAAAGGCCTGGCGCAGTTGCTGCTTCACGCTGTCGGAAGACATCTTGGCCATGGCCCGTTTGGCGGCGTCCCGGGCTTCGTCAAAGCGCGCCGTGGCCTGGTACACCTGGGCCAACAGCAGCAGCGAGGAGGCGCTCTCCTTGGAGAGGCGCACCGCCTGCAGGGCCGCGGCAATGGCGGCGTCCGTGTCGCGCTGCAAGAGGTGAAACTGCGCCCACGCCACCGCTACATCTGGCGCGGTGGGGGCCTGGGCCTGAGCCGCCTGCAGGGTCGCCTGGGCCGCGTCGGTCTTGCCGGTTTGCGCCTGGACCAACGCCAGGATGAGTTGGGCCTGCAAGTACGCGGGGAACTCCTGTAGGGCCTTGCGGATCTCGGCCTCGGTCTGGGCGCCGGAGGGGTCGTTGAGCATGGAGACCTGCGCCAAGGACACCCGGGTCACGGCCCAGTTCTTGAGGTGCCGCGCCTTTTCAAACTCCTTCAACCCCTCTTCGAGGGCGCCGCTGGCCATGAAGATTTTGCCCCGGTGAATGCGCAGCAGCGCGTTGTTTTCGGCCAAGCGGATGGCGATATCGTTGTCTTTGCGGGCCTGCGGGAAATCCATTCGCGCAAAGGCGGCCAGGCTCTGGTGCGCATACCAGGGGGCCAGGGACTCCGACAGGCTGAGGCGCTGCGCATCGACGGCGTCGCTCTTGAGGGTGCGCCCGGCCCAGGGATCGAAGACCGGCACGGCGCGGTCGGCTTGGGGAGCCCCCAGGGACACGGCAAAGCGCCCGTAAATCGCGTGGGGGTCCGCCGGGGCCTTTTCGGCGCGGTAATGGAAGATTTCGAGCATATGGAGATCGCCGATCTCCAGGGCCTGTCCCCAGGCCAACAGAAGCCCCGCCAGCTCGTAGCTGCTAAGCGACAGGGGGGCGGCGTCGGCGTCGGTTGCCAGGAGCTTGTCGAGGATGTCGCCGGCGGTTTGGGGGGGCTCGGGACGGGGTTCGACCTGATCAAAGGCCACGAGGCGCCCTTCGGCCTTCCAGGCGGCCACCTGCGACATCAGCGCGTCCAGTGCCTCAGCGCCAGTCCGGGACGCAGCGATGCGGCGGGCGAAGGCTGTCAGCGGCTCGGTAACGGCGAAGGGCGAGACGGCGTCGTCGGCATCCAGCCCCAGGGCCTGGAATTGGCGCGCGACATCCTTGTCGGACACCGGCGCGGCGGCGTCCTCCGGGGGGTCACCGGCGTAATGGCGCCACAGCAAGTAACCGCTGGCCGCCAGCAGCACCACCAAGAGGGCGATGGTCGCAGAGCGCATGGTGCCGCCCCTCTCCTTGTCGGTGTCGGTGTCGTTGTCTTCGTCGCGAGCGCTGCGTTTGCCGTCATCGCGCCGGTCGATGTTGTGGATGCCCATGCAACTGGGACAGCGCACCTTGGCCCCGTCCTCCAGCTCGAAGTCGCTTCCGCATTGATGGCAGTGGTATTGCTTCATGTGCCTTCTCCCGTGTGCCGCACAGCGCGCATGCGCCGCAGAATGCCGTTGTGTAAGAAGCCACCGGTGGCCTGTCAATCGATATTCCCGGACGCCGCCGCGCCCGCTCGCGCCATTGTTGTCTTGACGCCATCTCCCAATCCCGCGTATTGCGCAGTTGTGAGCCCAGACCCATCCCACGACGAACCGCGCTGTCCCTTTTGCCAAACGCCCCTCGACCCCCTGCGGGCCGGCGCGGTGAGCATCATCGACGGACGCATCGTTCATTTTTGTAACAACGCGTGCCGCGAGGGCCTCCTCCAGCGCGGCGAAGACACGGTTGCGACCTCCCCGGAGCCGGCGACAGACGACCGCGATCTCCGAGACACCCCCGAAGCCACCCCCGAAGACACAGACAGCGAACGCACCGACGATGGCGCCGACACGGGCACGGGCGCGAGCGCGGATACCGACACAACCGACACCACACCCGCTGCCGCATACCGCGGGCATTCCCCCCTGCCGCCCCACCTGACCGCGCCGCCCTGGCCCCGCGCGTACCTCATCGAAAACACCGCTCTCTTTGCGCTCGCCCTGCTCCTGCTGTTCATCCCGCAGCATCACTACAATGGATATCCGCTCTTGGGCGCCGCGATCCTGGCCCTAATCCTCGCCGGGTTCTTTGCGTACCGCCGCAGCGTCCCCTTCGGATTTCTCCAGGTATTTCACAGCCTTACATCGAGATTGCCCGCATTGCTGCTGGTGGTGATCTCCTTTTTACAGGGAAACGCCAAGCCCCCCTTGCTGGCCGCGGTCCTCGCCCTGCTCATCCCGGCCCTGGGCAGCGGAGCGCGCGCGTTCTTCCGGCGCCGCGCCCACACCTTTTGGCACGCCCGCGAAGCCCCACCGCCCCCGCCGCTCTGCCACTGGCGCGACAACGCCAAGATGAGCATTATCCTGGGATTCTTCGCCCGCTACCTCGACTGGGGACGCCTGCCCCTGGCCCTGCTGAGCGGCGCCCTGGCCTGGTTTCAAAACGGGCAAATCGAAAACGCCCTCTTGACCGCGGCGCTGGTCGCCATTGTCGTCGACCCAACCCTGCTGCGCGCCATCGCCAAAGACCTGCATCTCTCGCTGGCGAGCCGGGCGGCGTGGCGCGGCATTGCGGTGCGGGACGGAGAAGCCCTCGACCGGGCGGGCCAGTGTCGCGTGGTGCTCTTCATGGCCCCGGGGACCCTGCTGCAATCCGAGGTGCGCTTCGGCGAATGGCACCCCTGCCCCGGTGCCGCCCCCGATGAATCCATGCTCATCTCGGCGCTGCACGCCGCCGAATCCGCCTTCGAAGACCGCTATGCCCGGGCCATCGTCGGTTTCACCCGAGCGAAAAACCCCGCGGCCACCGACATCCAACACGCCGCGCGGATCCCCGGTGTCGGGGTGCGCTGCGACACCGCGTGGGGCCCGCTGCTTTGCGCCACGCGCGACGGCTTGCTGGCCGACGGCATCTCCACCATCTCCCTTGAGTCCTGGGCGCAGACCCGCGAGGAGAGAGGCCAGCGCGTGCTCTTTGTGGCCCTGGACGGGCAACTGGCAGCGGCCTTCAGCCTGGAGGAACAGCTCGCCCCCGGAGCGCCCGAGGCGGTGCACCACCTCGAAACCGCGGGCCTGCAAGCCACCCTCATGACCTCGGCGGAGCTGGCCCCGGCGACGGCCTTTGCCCAGCGGCTGCGCATCGGAGAGGTGCGCTTCCACCGCGGCGAGGCCCAATGCGCCGACGTGCTAGCCGAGTTTCACGCAGCGGGGGACGCGGTCTTGTTGCTGGGCACCGGGCCGACCTTCGTCGCGCACCACACCGACGCCACGGCGGCCATCCAGCTCGGAGTTCCCAACGGCGGACGGGCGGGCATTCACGCGCCTGCGGCCCCCATCCGCGACATCGCGCGCTTCATCACCGACTGCGTCAACGCCCGGCGCAACCTCTGGTTCAACCTCACCGCTGTCCTGTACACGCTCCTCATCGGCATCGCCGTGGTCCTGGATTGGCGCCACATCGGCGCGGTGCCCTTCCTGCTGCTCCTCACCACCCTGGCCCACACCTTTTGCACCATCCACAACCCCTTCGCCCGCCTGCAGCGCTACGGCGACGCCCTCCGCCGCCTCATCCGCAACGGGACGCGCCGCCTGGGCTGGTTCGCAGACTGATGCCGCGCAACGCCGCCCAGCGCCCCACCCGTCGCTGCGCCCTCCCCCTCGCTGCGGCCCTGCTCCTCGCCGCAGCCTGCCACGACGACGGCGAAAATCCCTCGCGCACCTTCCAGCAAGCGGAGTGCCAACAGCGCTGCGAAGAAACCTACGCGGCACAGCTCGCCCACCCCGATTGCATCGCCTGCGCCGTGACGTGCCTGCTGGCCGACGACGCCCGCAGCTACCAGTGCCGCTTCGACACCTGCCTGCCCGATCGCTGCGCCGCCCATTGCCAAGACGACGACGCATATCCCATTGGGTTGTGCAACCACGCCGCCGACGAAGGGGTGTATTGGGGCTGCCAATGCTTCGCCGTGGAGTAAAACCCTACGGTTTCTTCTGTGACACCGCTTTACATCCGGTCATTTGTGGCGCAAAAGCTCTACACAGAGCGGGGGCGTCGCCGATGAAAAAGCCTTTTGGAATGACGCGATCGTCCGTACAATTCGCCCGTTTCAAACCGTTTGTCGCAAGGAGCGGTTCCCAATGAAAGAAATTTTCGTCATCGTTTTAATGGCCATGCTCACCGAAAACTTCGTGCTGGCCAAGTTCCTCGGCATCTGCCCCTTCCTCGGGGTCTCCAAGAAGACCAGCACCGCCCTGGGCATGTCCATGGCCGTGCTCTTCGTCATGATGGTGGCCTCCATCCTCACCTTCCTCATCCACCACTTTGCCTTGGTGCCGTTTCGAGCAGAGTACCTGCAAACCATTGTTTTCATTCTGGTTATTGCTTCTACTGTCCAGCTCACCGAGATGGCCATCCAAAAGATGTCGCCCTCCCTGTACCAGGCCCTGGGCATCTTCTTGCCCCTCATCACGACCAACTGCGCCGTGCTCGGCTTGGCGGTGCTCAACATTCAAAACGACTACCGCTTGCTCCAGGTCATCTTTTACGCCATCGGCGCCTCGGGGGGCTTCGCCCTCGCCCTCATCCTGTTTGCGGGGCTGCGCGAAAAGCTCGAGCTGGCCGAAGTGCCGCAGGCCTTTCGCGGTCCGGCCATCGCCCTGGTAACCGCTGGCATCCTCTCGCTGGCCTTCATGGGATTCACCGGCCTGGCGCCCGCCAGCTAAGTCGAGGAGGCACCGCGCGATGTTCACCAACGAAACCCTCCTGGCCCTGGCCATTCTCGGCAGCATCGGACTGGTCATGTCCGTGCTCCTGTCCATCGGCAAGCGCATCTTCGCCGTGGAGACCGACGACCGCTTCGACCGCCTCATGGACATTCTGCCCGGCGCCAACTGCGGCGGCTGCGGCTTTCCCGGCTGCAGCGGCTTTGCCCAGGGCCTCATCGACGGCACGGCCAAGCCCACGGCGTGCCCCCCCGGCGGCCCCGAAGTCACCGTCTTGATCGGCGAAATTATGGGCGTGAAGCTCACCCCCGGCGAACCCATGGTGGCGGTGGTGGGCTGTGCCGGCGATCACAGCGCGGCGCCCCCGGTGGCCAACTACCAGGGACTGCGCGACTGCCGTGCGGCCCATGCGGTGGCGGGCGGCGCCAAGAGCTGCGCCTACGGATGCCTGGGCCTGGGCACCTGCCAAACCGCCTGCGTCTTTGACGCCATCACCATCACCGACACGGGCCTCGCCATTATCGACCGCGACAAATGCACCGCCTGTGGCGCCTGCATCGAGATCTGCCCGCGACAAATCATTCGCCTGCACCCCAAGCGCGACGAGGTGCACGTGCTCTGCATCAACCCCGACAAGCCCAAAGAGGTCAAGGCGGTCTGCACCGTGGGCTGCACCGCTTGCAAGCTCTGCACCCGGCAATCCGAGCGCCTGGTCATGGACGAGCGCCTCGCCGTGGTCTCGCCCGAGGTGAAGGCCGACATCCCCGCGTCCTGCGCCTTGGTCTGCCCGCAAGGCACCATTTTCGACCTGCGCCAATACGCCCTGTCCGACTGGATTCTCGACCCCGCTGCGCGCCGGAATTTCGAACAGCGCCAAGAGGCATGGAAGGCCGAAGAGAAAGCCCGCAAGGCCGCGGCCCGCGAAAAGAAGAGCGCGTCCAAGGCGAAGCCCAAGGCCGACCCCGACACCAACACCGACGCCAACGCCGAGCCCGGCACCGACGCGACGCCCCCCGCAGGAGGTGAGGCATGAGCATCCTGACGTTTCGCGGTGGCATCCACCCCCGCTACAACAAAGAGCGCACCGCGGCCCTCGCCACCAAGCCCCTGGCCGCCCCGGACGAACTCGTGTTGCCCCTGTCGCAACACATCGGCGCCCCGGCCGTGGCCACGGTGAGCGTCGGGGACACCGTGCTGCGCGGCCAAACCATCGCCCAACCCGGCGGCTTTGTCTCCGCGGCCATTCACGCACCGGTGTCCGGCACGGTCAGCGCCATCGAACCCCGACCGACGGGCAACGGCACCCTGGGCGACGCCATCGTCTTGACCAACGACCACCAGGACACCGAAACCAGCTACAGCGGACTGGGCGAGGACTGGGCACAGGCCGACGCAGCGACCCTGCGCGACATGGTGGCCCGCGCCGGCATCGTGGGCCTGGGGGGAGCGGCCTTTCCCTCCCACGTCAAGCTCGCCCCGCCGCCGGATCGCACCATCGACACCGTCATCATTAATGGGGCCGAGTGCGAGCCCTGGCTCACCGCCGACCATCGCCTCATGCTGGAATCCGCAAACGCAGTGGTCTCGGGGCTGCGCATCATCCAACACATCCTCGGCGCCCCCAACGGCGTCATCGGCATCGAGGCCAACAAGCCCGACGCCCTGCGCGCCATCTCCCAGGCCGCCACCGGCACCCCCATTCGCGTCGTGTCCCTGGCGGTGAAGTACCCGCAAGGCGGCGAGAAGCAGCTCATCAGCGCCTGCCTGAAGCGCCGCGTGCCCCAGGGCAAGCTCCCCATGGACGTCGGGGTGGTGGTGCACAACACCGGCACCGCCGCCGCCATTCACCGCGCCGTGGTCGACGGTCGCCCCCTGCTGGAGCGCATCGTCACGGTCACCGGCACCGCCGTGTCGCAGCCCGCCAACTACTGGGTGCGCCTCGGCACACCGGTGGCCCACGTCCTGCAGCACTGCCAAACCGAACTGACGCCCGCGGGCAAGCTCATCCTGGGCGGTCCCATGATGGGCATCGCGCAAAAGCACGCCGACATCCCGGTGGTCAAGAGCACCAGCGGCATCCTCGTCCTGCAACCAAAGGACGCCACAACGCGCCCCGCCTCCCCGTGCATCCGCTGCGGGCGCTGCGTCGACGCGTGTCCCATGTTTCTCGTGCCGCAAGAGCTCGGCGCCTTTGCCCGCCTGCGCATGATCCCCGAGGCCCGGGCGGCCGCTGCCCTCGATTGCATGGAGTGCGGCTCGTGCGCCCACGCGTGCCCCGCCCACATCCCGCTGGTCCAACTCATCCGCCTGGCCAAGGCCGACATCCATGCGGCGGCGCGCAAAAAGATGTAGGAGAACCCCATGTCGACACCCCTCATCGTCTCAGCCTCTCCCCACGCCACCAGCGGCGCCACCACGCCCAAAATCATGTGGTCCGTCGTCCTGGCGCTGGCCCCGGCAACGGCTTATGCCATCTGGCTCTTCGGCTACCCGGCCCTGTCGGTCATCGCCGTCACCGTATTTTTCTGCGTGTTTTTCGAAACCCTCTGCGGCCTGGCCATGCGGCGCCCCCCCACAGCCACCGACGGCTCCGCCGCCCTCACCGGGCTCATCCTCGCCCTCTCCCTGCCGCCGGGGTTGCCCCTGTGGATCTGCGCGGTGGGCGCCTTCGTGGCCATCGTCATCAGCAAGGCGGTCTTCGGCGGCCTGGGGCAAAATCCCTTCAATCCGGCCATGGCGGGGCGCGTCTTCTTGCTCATCGCCTTCCCCGCCGACCTGACGCGCTGGCTCGTGCCGCAACAGCACACCGGCGACACGCTCTTCGGCGAACCCGTCACCACCCTCGACGCCCAGGGGCGCATCACCGAGTACGGCCTGACCAACGTCGACGCGATCACTGCGGCCACCCCCATCGGCCTGCTGCGCGAAAAGGGCGCCAACATCGTCGCCGACCTGCCGGGCAACATCGAGTTCCTCCTGGGCCACATCAACGGCTCTGCGGGCGAAACCTCGGCCTTTCTCCTGCTGGCGGGCGGCATCTTCCTGCTCATCCGCCGCGTCATCGCCTGGCACATCCCGGTGGCCTACCTGGGCACCGTGGCGCTCTTCGCCGCCATCACGCACCTCGTCGATCCCTCAACCTACGCGGGCCCCGCCTTTCACCTGCTCTCCGGCGGCGTCATGATGGGCGCCTGGTTCATCGCCACCGACTACGTCACCAGCCCCATGTTTCCCAAGGGCCGCATCCTCTTCGGCGTGGGGGCGGGCATCCTCACCATGGTCATACGCCTGTGGGGCGGCTATCCCGAGGGGGTCTCCTTTGCCGTGCTGCTCATGAACGCCTGCGTGCCCTTCTTCAACGCCTGGACCCGGCCCAAACCTTTTGGCGCGACCACGGCCACGAGCGGAGGTGCCCAACAATGAAAGACACCATCAAAATGATCGTCGTGCTGACCCTCATCGCCACCCTGGCGGGACTGGGTCTGGCGCTGATGAACGAAGCCACCCAAGCCGACATCGAGGACAACGCCCGGCGCGCCATCCTCGACGCGATTCACCAAGTGCTGCCCGACGCCGACCCGCCCAATCCCTGCCAGCGCTACGACGCGATCTTCGACAACGAGCCCGACCGCGACGCCGTCTGCATCGAAGGCGCCACCGTGTTTCGCGCGCGCAAGGGCAAGGATGTGGTGGCCATGGCCATGGAGGTCGTGGGGGACAACGCCTATTCCGGCACCATCTCGGCCCTGGTGGGGCTGCGCATGGACGACGGCATGCTCATGGGCATCAAAGTGCTCGCCCACGCGGAGACCCCGGGACTCGGCTCGTTGATCTCCGACTGCCAGCTCATGTCGGGCCAAATGGTGGGGCACACCCCCAGCAGCATCAAGTGGGCCGTGAAAAAAGACGGCGGCGACATCGACCAGCTCACCGGCGCCACCATCTCGACCCGCGCCATGATCAACGCGGTGGCCAAGGCCCAGGCCATGTGGCGCGACCACCGACAAACCATCATTAACGGCGACGCCATGCCCGCCGACGGAGGGTGCCATGTCCCCTAAAAAAACAACGACGCTGCTGGAGGACTTTCGCAAAGGCCTGTGGAAGGACAACCCGGTGTTCGTGCTGCTGCTGGGACTCTGCCCCACCCTGGCGGTCACCACGTCGGCCTACAACGGGCTGGGCATGGGCATCGCCACGGCCTTTGTGCTGCTGTGCTCCAACATCCTCATCTCCCTCATCGCCCCCATCGTGCCCCACGGCGTGCGCATCCCGGTGTACGTGGTGGTCATCGCCACCTTCGTCTCCGCCGTGGACATGGCCCTCAAGGCGTGGATGGTCGAGCTTTCCCAGGGGCTCGGGCTCTTCGTGCCGCTCATCGTCGTCAACTGCATTATCCTGGGCCGCGCCGAAGCCTTTGCCTCGCGCAACAACGTCCTGCGCTCCATCCTCGACGCCATCGGCATGTCCCTGGGCTTCACCCTGGCCCTCTTCGTGCTGGGCGCCATTCGCGAGATCATCGGCGCGGGCACCATCACCCTCTTCCAGCTCGGCGAAACCCTCATTCAGTTCCGCGTGATGGGCGAAGATTACCCCGGCATCCTCACGATGATTTTGCCCCCGGGGGCCTTCATCACACTGGGCCTGCTCCTGGCGCTCAAAAACACCATCCAACGGCGCCTCGACGCCCGCGCGACCCGCAGCGCTGCCACCCGCACCGCCACCAAGCACCCCGCCACTTCATGAGCCGCCTCCCCGCAATCTTCGGCGTTCTCAGCACCGCGGCCCTGGCCCTGTCCGCCGGTCTCATCTTCGGCTACGCCCCCACCGAGGCCACCATGGGCGTCGTGCAAAAAATCTTCTACATCCACGTCCCCTCGGCCTGGGCCATGTATTTCAACTGGTTTATCTGCGCCATCGCCTCGGCCATCTGGATTGTCCGCAAGAGCGAACGCTGGGATCTCGTGGCGGCCAGCGCCGGCGAAAACGCCCTGCTCTTTGCCGCGGGCGTCATGATCACCGGACCCTTGTGGGGCCGCAGCATCTGGTCCGCTTACTGGGCCTGGGATCCCCGCCTCACCAGCGCCCTCATCCTCACCTGCATCATCGCCGCCTACGTGCTGCTGCGCGCCTCGCAAACCCGCAGCGACCACCGCTTTGCCGCGGTCCTGGCCATCAGCGGCGCCGTCATGATCCCCGCCATTCACTTCTCCATTCAGATCTGGCGCGGGCAACACCCCGTCGTACTGGGGCGCGGTGGCGCGGGCATCACCGGTGAAATGGCCCTCACCCTGATCATCTGCACCCTCGCCTTCACCCTGCTCAGCGTCGCCTTCTTGCTCTTCGGCACCCAAAACAAACGCCGCCAACGCCAACTGCACCGCGCAACCGAGGCCCTGCGACACGCCGACACCCCCCAAGAGCGCGCCCGCATCTGCCAAGACCTGCGCCAGCCCCGCAGCGCCCCCCCAAGCGCACCCCAAGCGGAGGGCCCATGAAACTCTCTGCGTCCTTCGAGCCCTTCGTGCCCACGCCCACCTTTAATGGCGAGGTGCTCTTCGCCGTGGCCTATGCTGCGGTGTCCCTGCTGCTGCTCGGCTTCACCCTGCGCCTCTTCTGGGTTCACCGCCGCACCCAACGCGCCTGCCAACGCCTCTGCGACGCCAACGGCAACAACAATAACAACAACGATGGTGGGGATGCGCCGCCGCAGTAGGCAGCGCTAGGGCTCGACCAACAACTCCGCGGCCATGCGGTACTCAAAAAAACCGAGCAAGTCCGAGGCGATGACCTGCTGCAGCATGGCGCGGGCAGAGGCGGTTTCGCCCGAGGAGAGGCGCAGCACGGCTTCGTAAAAGTCGGCTTCGACCTGTTGCCCGAGGTTGTCGGCCAGCGCGCGCAGTTTGTCGTAAGGGATGCGCCCCGTGAAAAACCGGGCCAGTTGGTCTTGCCACGACGTGCCGTTGCAGTCCTGTAAGTAAGCGTTGGGCAGGTCGAAGGTGCGCTCATTTTGCCGCCGCGCCAGGCCTTCCACCCAAAGCGCGTAATAGATCTTCCACATGGTGTCGATGCGGTCCTGGTTGAAGGCGAGCTGATAAAAGGACCGGGCGTCGGCCAAGCGCTGGCGCATCACCAAGAAAGAGATGACCTCGGCGTAGGAAGCGCGCCGCTCCGGATCCACGCGGATCGCCCGCTGGAAGTGGGTCAACGACGCGTCGGGGTTGCCCAGGCGATCGTGGATAATGCCCTTGCGGATTTCGATTTCGGCCTCTTGTTCCATCGGGTACTCAGCCGTGGCCCAGGTCTCGAGGGCGCTCTGATAGTCGTCGTCGGCGTCCCGCTCGTTGCCCATGTGGCGGTACACGTCGCCCCGGGACTCCAGCACCATGGCGCGCCAGTAGTTGCGAAAATCCCCGCCCACCGAGCGCTTGGAGGCCAAGGCGCTGGTCAACACCTCGATGGCCTTGGGGCCCTCTTGCCGCGACAAGTGGATCTCCGCCAGCTTCAAGTAAGGAGACGGCATGCTGGGCCACAGGCGCATGGCGGTCGCGAACAGCGCTTGCGCCGACGCGATGCGGCCGTCGTTAAAGGCGATTTGGGCGCAGATCTCGGCCAGCGCCGCCATGGAGATTTGCAGCTCTTGCGAGCGATCCGTCGCGCCTTCCAGGGTTTGGATAACGGACTCCGCCAGGACAATGGTGCGCTCCGCGGCGTCGACTTGTTCTTTTTGGTGCAGGCCGATCAGCACCTGGCGCAGCCCAGACAAGGCCTGGAGCAAAATGGGCTCTTCGAAGTCGGGGTGCACCGCTTCGTGAAAGTAGGCGGCAGCGGACTCCTCGTAAGAGAGCGCGTTGAAATAGCGGGCGACACAGAGGGCGTTGAGGGGATCGCGGGGCGACGCCGAGCGCGCCAACATGCAGGCCCGCAGGGCGGCCGTGGGATCACTGTGTCCGAGTAAGAAGGACAGTTTCTGGTAACTCTCGGACAAATTTTGTCCCGACTCAATGTTTTCAATCAGGGCGAGCAGGTCATCGCTGATGTTGTCGTAGACGCCCAGCTCCTTGAATTTGGGGACAACCTGGTGCAGCAGCCCGCCCAAAAAGTGCGCGTGCACAAGCTCTTGGCCCACGCCGCCGCGCTGGATAAGCGAATGAAACAGCAAGGGCGAGATGGTGGCGTTCTCTTCTTGTATGGCGTGCAGCAGGGCGACCACCGCGGTTTGCCGCCGCGCCAACACCAGGGAGATTTTGTCGATCAGCTCCGGCAGGGGGAGCATCACGATGATGTCCATGTAGACGCCGGCGATGGAGCTGTAGCGCTCGATGGGATCTTCGATGGTGGCGCGCACCCCTTCAGTCCAGTCCATCAGCGTCAGGTACTCTTCGTGCCACGCGAGATTTTCGGGCTGGGCCAGCGAGAGGTAAATCAGCGCCGCCAGCACCCAGGCCTCTTTGCCGCGCTTCTCGTAGTGTTCGATGACCCAATGGGCCATGGGCACCATGTCGACGTTGATGTGCGTCACCGTGAAGTCCGATGGCAGGTGCCAGTTGAGAGCGTTTTGAAACAGGCGCAGTTTTTCGCTGGGCGTGTCGTCGGCATCGAAGCGCTTGAGGGTCCACGCAATGAGCGCGTCGCGCAGCGCCAACCGATCGGGGTGGGCGTCGTCCAGGGCGAGCAGCTCGGCCACTTTTTGTTCGTAGCGCGCACCGGAGAAATCATCGGGGATCTCCAGGGATTTGTGGGCGACGGGCGGCGGCGTCGGCGTGGTGACAGCGCGTTTCGGAGCGTTGGCACAGGCGGATATCATCAAGCAGCAGAGGCTGTAAAATAGGATTTTCTTCATCATTGGCGCAGTCTAAATTCAACCCTCACTTTCCGCAAGGCGCTTCGAGAGGCCGTGGAGATGCGCATGCGCGTTGATATGATGAGCGGCTACTTGCCCTTCTTGGGGGATGCAGACGGCAGGATGGTGCGCACCGGGCGAAAACCACTCAAATAACCATTCTGATCGGTGAAAAAAAATAAGGCCCTGCCCTACCTGCACTTCGGCTAAGCCCCAGGCCAATCTTTGGGTATTTTGTTAGGGCGTTTTTTAGGCGTTCAGAGTCTTTGGGAGAAGCCTTTTGGAGAGCTTTGGGCGTGGACACCACTTGCCAAGTACGGCCCAAAGTACGCATTTCAAATCCATTGCATGTTCATTTTGAATATCCCCCTTGCTGCGAAGCAAGCCGTTAGGCAACATCGCCACCATTCAAACAATTCAATCACTTGCCGGAACGGATTTGCGTTCCGCAATCACCATGGGAGGCCATTTTCATGCGCATCACAATGAACCAACGTCAAGGCGCCCTGCTCGCGCTCATCTCGCTTCTCCTGCCCTTCTCGGCTTCGGCCGAGCACCTGTGCGCGTACGGCATTTTCTCGCAAACCGAAACCAACATCCGCGACCGCGTGCAAATCACCCCCGGCGTTGTGGGCGCGAACACCCGCGTCGAAGTGGGCGTCGAGGCAAAGCTCAACGGCGACATCGTCTCAGCGGGCACGCTGTTTCTACGCGATCGATGCACGGTGAACGCCAACGTGTGGGCAGGCGGCACCATCACAACGCAAAACCAAGTAACGGTGACCGGCACCTCGCAGGGAAACCTGGGCATTGCCCCCGAAAGCATTGCGACCAAAACAGTGCCCGTCGGCACGCAGCACCTCACGCTCAACAACGGACAGTCGATGGCGCTCACCCCCGGCACCTACGGCGATGTGCGGCTCAACGCGGGCGCTTCGATGTCCTTTGTCGAAGGCGTGTACAACTTTCGCTCGTTTGTCGTGGAAGCTGGCAACGCGGTGCTGCACTTCGACCCCGACGGTGGTTTCATCGAGCTCAACACGCAAAACGAGCTGCGGTTTGGCGACCGCAACAGCTTTGTGCTGGCCGGAGATGCCGACCCGGTGCAGGTGCAGTGGTACACCAACGCCACCAGCCAGGTGAAGGTGGGCACCGACACAACCTTTAACGGCGTCATCACAGCGCCGAACGCGCAGGTGTACGTGTTTTCGCGCTGCACGGTGAACGGCGCGCTGTACGGGAAATCCGTGTGGGTCGACACCGATTCGAAGGTGAACCTGTACCCCAACTGCACGGCCTACAACTCCGACATCGACGACA
>JAAYKL010000068.1 GCA_012522445.1 Myxococcales bacterium
CCTCCTTTGCACCGCTTCGCGAGTGCGTTAGTTGGGAACATTCCCCAATTGGGTTCATCTAAATAGGTTTTGCCTAAATGAGCACCCGTTTCAGGAGGCCAGCCTTCTCATTCCATCTCTGAAACAGGAGAGTTTAGGAGAAGTTGAGGAGGCGTTGAGGGGGAGTGGCGGGCGTTTTAGGCCTTGGTTTTGTCGCGTTCGAGGAGGGCCGGGACGATGGCCAAAGTGAGCACCAAGCAGCTGACAATGCCCAAGGACAGGCTGAGCCCCAGACTTTTGACCCCCCAGTGCTGTCCCAGAATAAGGACGCCAAACCCCAAAGTGGTGGCGGTTCCCGAGATGGCGATGGCCTTGCCCGTGGTGCGGACCGCCGCGCGGATACTGCCCTCCTGCCGGGCGCGTTGGGCCAGGTTGATGCCGAAGTCGACACCGGTGCCGATGAGGATGGGAATGGCCATGAGGTTGGCGTAGTTGAAGCTGAGCCCCGTGAGCCCCATGACCCCTGCCACCCAACCGGTACCCAGCACCAGCGGCAAGATGGCCAAGGCGAAATAGCGCGGCTCGCGCAGATCGAGCAGCACCACAAAGATGACCGCTATGGCCGCCAGGATGGCGGCGCGCGCAAAGCCGCGGTGGATGAGCTGCGTAAAGGCCAAGTGCGTGACCGGGTGTCCTGTGGCCCCGGGATCTACTGAGAGCACCTCGTTGACGTGGGTTTCAAAAAAGGCTTTGTCGGCGATGTCCCCGGTGGGAAAGACGATGACCGCGAAGACTTTCTCGTCTTGACTGAGATATCGCCCCTTGAGCTCTGCCGGCAGATCGGCGGCAGTAAAGGGCTTGGCGTCGACGGCCGAACTCAGCACACGCATGCCGCGGTCCAGCAGGGCAAAGGCGTTTTGTTCGAGTTGTTGTACGCGGCGATTGTCGCTTTGTTTCGCCAAGATTGTTAGCGAGGTGTCGAGCTTGGACGCCAGTTGTCGCAGACTTTTGGCCACGGGATTTCGCCCGGTGCGCTGGGCGCTCAAGGCCAGGTCTTCAATCACGTCGCGCAGTTCAGTGAGGGCAGTGCCAAGCCCCTGGGACGTAGCGGTACCTGCCCCTTGGTGAGCGCGGGAGACGGCGCTGGCGCTGCGCAGCAACGCGGTTTTTTCATCGGCGCCGAGTTGGGAGAGCAGGGCGACCTTTTGCGCTTGGTCGCTGGGCACAAACATCGACAGGGCCTCGGCGCGGGCCACCGTGGGGAGCTGTGCGAATTTTTGTCGCAGGGCTTCGGCAGCTTCGATGTTGTCGGTGATGGACACCGAGTAGTTGGTGGAATAGTCGGTGCGGGTGTCGAGGAGTTTGAGGCCTTTGACGGATTCGGCGGCGCTGGGCAGCAGGCTTTCCACGGCGTAGTCGAAGCGCACCTTGGGAAGCTGCGTCAGGCCCAGCAGCGATAGGGCGATGCCCGCAATGGCCAGGGCCACAGGGGTGCGCGATAGGCGCAAGAACAGGGGGCCGGATTGGGCTGAGGGACGCACCGAACCGACACCGGGATGGAAGTAGCGCAGGATGGCCGGCAGCATCAGGAGGTTGGAGAGGAGCAACCAAATCGTGCCGCAACCGGCGATGATGCCGAGTTCGACGAAGCCGCGAAAGTCGGACAAGATGATGGCGCCAAAGGCCACGGCACTGGTTAAGGCGCTGCCGAGCACGCCGGGGCCCGCGCGGGTTAGGGCGACCTTGGCGGCCTCGGTGCGGTCCAGGCCTTCGAGGAGGGCCTCGTGAAAGCGCGAGATGATGTAGATGGTGTAGCCCACGCCGAGGCCCAAGAGTTGTGCGGCAAAGTAGCCCGACACGATGGTCAGGCGGCCGAAGACCAGGGCGGTGAAGCCCGCGGCCCACAGGATGCCGATGCCCAGGGAAACACCGGCGATGATGGTGACGCGAAACGAGCGCAGCAGCAGGCCGAAGACCAACAGAATGACCAGGCCCGACATGGCACCGGTGAAGAGGACATCGCGGGCCACCACGCGCATTTCGTCAGTGGTGAGGGCCGGCATGCCCGTGACGCGGTATTGAAAGCCGGGGTAGTCGGCGAGCACGCGGGCGGCTTCGTCGCGAATGAACTGGGTGAAGGGCTCGACCACCTCCATGGCCTGGGCGTTGCTAACGGGCTGAACAAAGAGGATGGCGAGGCGCGGGGATTGGCCATCGTTGTCAAGCAGGTAACCGTCGCTGCCCGCGGCGTTGCCCATGGACGAACCGTCTTGGTAGAGGTGCCCCACCAGATCGGGCATCTCGTCGCTCTGGCCGGCGAGCCAGGTGTTGACCGCATCGATGACGCCGCCAAAGCTGTCCATGTGGCCGGTGATTTCATCATTGTTCGCGTCGGCGGGCAGGGGCATGTCGGCCATGTGCTCGGCCCAGGCGGTCACCAGAGAGGGCAGGTCGTCGGATTGCTCCAGGGCCTTTAGTCCCAGTTGGTCGCCGGCGATTTGAACGACGAGTCCGCGCAGTGCCTCTTCGGGCATGAACATCAGCGCGTGGCGCTCAAAAAAATTGATGTCGGCTTTGACGAAGACGTCACGCACCAGATCGCTGCGTTTTGTCAGGGCTTTGCCCAGGGCGTCGGCGGCTTGTTGCAGGGCGGCCACGTCGTCTTGCCCCTCGATGATCACCGCAGCGGTGAGGGTGGTGCCGAAGAGCTCGTTGACCTCGTCTCGGCGCTTGGCGCTGGGGTCGTTTTTCCCCGCCAGCAAGTTGCGATCACTAGAGATGACCAAGCGGGTTGAGAGGAGTCCCGACGCCACGGAGATGAGCAGCGCGATGATGAGAATGGCGCGGGGGTAGCCAAGAGATAAGCGGGCGAGTTGTTTGGCGAGCCAGGTGTTCATAAGCAATTTCTTTCGGGTTGGGTTCAGCGCTGGGCTTCTCGATCAAATATGCCAGCGCGCAGCTTGGCGATGTATTCGTTCAAGGCGTTTTTAACCTTTCCGCTCAACAGGTAAAGCCCCAAAACGTTGGGAAAAGACATGGCCAGCACCAGGAGATCGGTAAACTCGAGAATGTTTTTGGCGCTGGTGACCGAGGCCGCAACAATGAAGAACAAAAAGGCAATTTTGTAAATCAGGGCGCGCCTCTCGCCAAAGAGATACACCCAGCAGCGCTCGCCGTAATAGAACCAACTGAGCATGGTGCTGAAGGCAAATAAAAAGACCGACAAGGTGAAGACGTTGGCGAAGAGTGGTCCCGCGGCGGCAAAGGCGGCAGCGGTGAGGGCGGCGCCTTCGCGGTTGTCGCGCAAGACGGCGAGGGCCGGATCGTCGTACATGCCGCTGATGAGGAGCACCAAGGCGGTGGTGGTGCAGATGATGACGGTGTCGATGAAGGGTTCGTATAGGGCCACCATGCCCTGGCGGACGGGATATTTGACCGCAGCGGTGGAGTGAACGATGGCCGCAGAGCCCAGCCCTGCCTCGCTGGAAAAGGCGGCGCGTTTGAAGCCCTGGACAATGGCCCCCAGTACCCCGCCCACTGCGGCTTCGGCGGTGAAGGCGCTGGTGACGATGCGCTGAAAGGTGGGGCCAATCATGTCGGCGTGGCTGAGGATGACAAACCAACTGGAGAGCATGTAGAGCACGGTCATGGCGGGGACCAGCTTCTCGGCAGTCCAGGCGATGCGGCGCAGCCCCCCGATGATGACGGCGCCGCCCAGGAGGGCCACCAGCAGGCCATAGCCGATGGGGTAGCGGTCGAAGAACGGGATGGCGCTTTTGACGGCACCCAGGCTTTGGCTCACTTGAAATCCGCTACCTGCCCCGAGGGCCCCGAGCACTGTGAAGACGGCGAACAGCCCCGCCAGAAAACGTCCGGTGCGCGCCCAGCCCTTCTCGGCGAGACCCCGCGAGAGGTACTCCATGGCGCCGCCCATGAGGCGTCCGTCAGGGCGCACCGTGCGGTACATTTGCGCCAGGGTGGCTTCGGTGAACTTGGTGGACATGCCGAGGAAGCCCGCGACGATCATCCAGAAGGTGGCGCCGGGTCCGCCCATGGTGATGGCGATGGCCACGCCGGCGATGTTGCCCAGCCCCACGGTGGCGGCCAGGGCCGTGCTCAGCGCTTGAAAGGAGCTCACCTCGCCTTGATCGCTGCGGGTGCGGTAGCGGCCGATGAGCACGTAAAAGGCATGGCGCAGCATGCGGAGGTTGATGAAGCCGTACCGGAGGGTGAGGAAGATGGAGCCGAAGATGAGCCACGCGACGATGAAGGGAAGCTCGGCCTCGCCGGGAAGTAGGTCGAGGAAAATGGCGCGTCCCAGGGTGGCGTTCCAGGTGCCGAAGGCGTCGTCCAGTAGCTGGACGGTGGGCGCACACCAGAGGCGTTGCGGGATGAGAAACGCGAGTAGGGCCCCAAATGCGATGCGGGGCCAAATGTGTTGGCGGTTGTGCAAAGCGGTCTCCGAAGCCTGATTTGTACCGGGGGCGGGCGGGGAGTGGCAATCCCGAAATGGGTGTGGTCGCGGCCGGTGGCGCGCTAGGCGTAGGTTTTGACCTGGTTGATGATGTCGGTGGTGGAGACGCCCTGGGTGCGGGGTAGGTACACCACCTCGCACAGGGAGCGGAATTCGTCGAAGCGGCCCTCCCAGTCGTGCCCCATGACCAGGACGTCGGCCTTGTGCGTGCGGATGTATTCGCCTTTGAGAGCGAGGGATTCTTCGAGGAAGACCTCGTCGACGCACTTGAGGCCCAGGATGATGCGCATGCGTTCGTCTTGGGGATAAATGGGGTAGCGCTGTTTTTTGTCGTGGTTCATTTTGTCGGAGGATACGCCGACCGTGAGGTGGTCTCCCAGGGCGCGGGCGCGCTCCAGGATGCGCAAGTGACCGATGTGAAAGATGTCGAAGGTGCCAAAGGTGATGACGCGTTTCATGGTAGCTCCTAGGGAGCGGTTTAGCCGCTGTGTTGCTTGGCGCGGGCGTGTCGCTTGATGCGGACCACATCGTTGACGCCGCTGGTGGCGCGCAGTGATTTGATGATGTCGTTGAGTTGATCGAGGTTTTTGACCTCGAAGGTGAATAAGCAGGAAGCCAGGTTGTTTTCGGCAGCGCAGTTGGCACCCGTGATGTTGATGCTCTTGCGCTGGAAGACGTTGGTCAGCGAGGCGAGGATGCCGGGTTTGTCATTGGAGACGACGCGCACAGTGACGGGGCGTGTCGCGATGGCCTGGGCATCCCAGTGTACCCGCACGCGACGTTCGGATTCCAGGGCGGCGGCTTGGGGGCAGTCGCGGGTGTGGATGATGAGCCCGCGTCCTCGGCTGATGTAGCCTTCGATGGGCTCGCCGGGCAGCGGGTGGCAACACTCGGGAAAGTGAACCAGCATGTTGTCCATGCCGTCGATGATGATGCCGCTGTCGACGCGCTGCGTTTTGCGGATGATTTTTTCAAAGGGAGATTCGCGGATATCTGCCGGAACCGAGTCGCGTTTTTCTTGGGGCAGGAGCGCTAAGGCCACGTCGTGTTCGTCGGTTTTTCCGAAGCCGATGTTGGCGATGAGGTCGTCGGCGGAGTGGGCTTTGAACTTGGAGACCACCTCGCCGAGCTTGCCGCTGCGGTACACCCGGTTAAACGAGATGCCGTGGCGCCGCAGGGCTTTTTCGAGCATGGTGCGGCCGAGCTTTAATGATTGTTGGTGTTGCTCGCTGCGGAGTTCGGCGCGGATGCGGGTGCGGGCGCGGGTGGTGGTGACATAATCGAGCCAGGCCAGGGAGGGCTTTTGATTTTTGGAGGTGAGAATCTCGACGTTGTCGCCGCTCTTTAGCGGGGTTTTGAGCGGTACCTGCACGCCGTTGATGCGCGCGCCCACGCAGTGATTGCCGACTTCGGAGTGGATGGCGTAAGCGAAGTCGAGGGCCGTGGCGCCCTGGGTGAGGTTTTTGACTTCGCCCGCGGGGGTGAAGACGAAAATTTCGCCGTGGTGCAGATCGCCTTTGACCGAGTCGAGGAACTCTCGCGAGGATTCCGTTCCCTCTTGGCTGTCGATAATTTCGCGAAACCAGTTGTAGAGATCGCCTTCGGTGTAGCGCGTGTTTTCTTTGTAGGCCCAGTGGGAGGCGATGCCGTATTCGGCGACTTGGTTCATCTCCAAGGTGCGAATTTGGATCTCCATGCGCTCGCCGTCCAGTCCCACCACCGTGGTGTGGAGCGACTGGTAATGGTTGGGCTTGGGCATGGCGATGTAGTCCTTGATGCGCCCGGGAACCGGCATCCAGCGCGCGTGAACCAGGCCGAAGATGCCGTAGCAATTGCCCACGGTGTCGGTGATGACGCGAAAGGCGATGGCGTCGTGCACCTGCTCGAACTCGAGGTTCTTTCGCTTCATCTTTGTGTAAATCGAGTAGAGGTTTTTGACGCGCCCCGACACCTTTCCCGGGAGTTCGTTTTGCGCGAGGATGTTGGTGATTTCGCGTTTGACGCGATCGATGAAGAGCGTGTTGGCCTGCTGTGTAGAGCGGACCTGGCGCGCGAGCTCTTGGTAATCGTCGGGCTCCAGGTATTTGAAGGAGAGGTCGTCGAGATCGGCTTTGAGCCAAGAGAGACCTAGGCGGTTGGCCAGCGGCACGTAGATGTCTCGGGTCTCTTGGGCGATGCGTTCGCGTTTCTCCTGGGGCATGGGGTCCAGTGTGGACATGTTGTGCAGGCGGTCGGCCAGCTTGATGAGCAGCACGCGGATGTCGGAGACGGTGGCGATGAGCATCTTTCGGAAGCTTTCGGCCTGGCGCTCTTCGCTGTGGGAAAACTGCACTTTGTCGAGCTTGGTGACGCCGTCCACCAACAGGGAGACCTCTTCGCCAAACATCTCGTCGATCTGTTCGCGCGTGGTCTCGGTGTCTTCGATGACGTCGTGGAGCAGGGCCGCGCAAATCGACGGCACGCACAGGCCCATGTCGGCGACAATTTTGGCCACCGACATCGGGTGCACGACATAGGGCTCGCCGGATTTCCGCAGTTGTCCTTCGTGTTGGGCGTGAGCGAAATCCCAGGCGCGCTTGATGAGGGTGGTGTCGCCATCGGGATGATGGTGCCAAAAGCTAAGGAGAATGTGTTCGAGTAGGGCCATTGTTACCTGTTTTGGTGTTGTGCAGCATGGGTGCCGGGGCCAGGGCCGGGGCAGGACCAAGGCTTTGTATATATGGTATCATGATGCCCGAAAACAGTGCTTTTCGTCCACAAACGGCCGCAAACAGTCTCACAAGCGATTTCGATTGCTCCGGCAAGGCGCCGCTCACCGCCCAGAGGGAAAGGCGGCAAATGCGCTTACTTTTGGACGCGCATGCTGCTATCTATCCCGCCCATGAACGCGTCTCAAAAAAATAAGTCCATTGCGCAGGTCGCCGGTCGCGGCGTCATCTACATCACCTTTGCCAAAATTTGGTTCATGATTACGGGGTGGGCCCTGGTCTTTGGTTTGCCGCGCATCTTCGAGTGGTCGGCGGGCGGTGATGCCGAAATGGGGCAGCGCTACTACGGCCTGTACGGACTGACCATGGCTGGCGTGTCCATTCTCAACAACGGTCTCATCACCGGTTCGCTGCAGTCGGTGTCGCGGTTTACGGCCATGGATGAGGCCCGGGCTGGTGCCGTGCGGCGTACCGCCATGCTGCTCATCGGCAGCATCGGCCTGCTGTTGGCCCTGCTCTACGCCGTCTTTGCCGGGCTCATCGCCGAAAAAGGGCTCAAGTCTACCGAGCCGGAGCTGGCGCTGTATATGCGCATTTCCGCCATCGTCGTGTTTGCTTATGCGCTGTACGCGGTCTTTATTGGGTCATTCAACGGCCGCCGACAATTCGGGCGTCAGGCGCTGTTCGACGTCATTTTCGCCACGCTCAAAACCTCCTCAATGGTGGTGTTGGTCTTTTGGGGCTTCCAGGTGCTGGGCACGGTGTTGGGCTTTGCGCTGAGCGCCGTGCTCATCATGTTGGCGGCGGGGTGGGCGTCGCGCATTCCAGCCCGCGAATTTTATCCGGCGGGGCCCTTTTTTCGCTACGCGGTCATGCTGCTCATCTACACGTTTGTGTTCAATCTGCTCATGCAGTTCGACATCTTTTTGTTGTCGGGGCTGGTGCCGCGCATGGCGGAGTCTGCGGGCCTGACCCCGGATGCGGCGAGCGCCATCATGGAAGCGCGGGCCGGTCAGTACAAGGCGGTGCAGCAACTCGCCTTCATTCCATTCCAGGGCACGATCGCCATCGGGCTGGTGGTGTTTCCGTTGATCTCCAAAGTCTCGCAGGAGTCCGACAAGGCCAAGGCGCGCGCGTTGGTCAGCGATGCCGTACGTTTTACGGCCATTTTCATCGTCGGATTCGCCGTGGTGCTGGCGGCGGTGCCCCAGCAGGCGGTGACCCTGATCTTCAAGTCGGAGTACGCCGTGGGAGCGCCCGCGCTGCGCGTGTTGGTGTTGGGGCTGGCGGCCTTCGGGCTCATGTCCATCGGCAACAACATTCTCAATGCCGCTGGGTTGAAATGGCGCGCCTTAGCGGTGGTGCTCATCGGCTTCTTGGCGCTACTGGTAGGGATTTACTTCTCCATCACCCGCGCGGGGCACGGAGATGAAGTGTTGTTGGCCACAGCGGTGGGGACGGCGCTGGGCATGCTGGTGGCCCTGGTGGTGAGCGGCTGGTTTGTTTATCGACGCTTTGGGGCCTTTTGTCCGCCATTGACCTTGTTGCGCGTGCTGGTGGCCGCGGCAGTGGCCATGCTGGTGGGGCATTTTTTACCCGACAAGGGCAAGCTCTTCACGCTGCTAGAATGCGTGGCGGTCTTCGCCGTGTATGCGGCGGTGTTGTTGGTGCTGCGCGAGTTCAACGCGTCGGACTGGGCGCGCTTGCGGCAGATCGCACCCAAACGAAACGCGCCTCAATAATCACTCTGACGCATCCAGTTTTCGCCCAAATCCGCCCAGGCCCCTCTCACAACGCAGCGCTGTTTTTTGTCTTTTGATGGCTTGCGGGATTATGCTGCTCTTCTAATTATGTTTCGCGCATTCAAAATCAAATCGCTTTCGCTGCAAGCACTGACGCCTCGTCGTCAGGAGCAGGCCCTCGCGTGGCTATTGGGTAGCGGATTCTTTTTGACGATTTTTGTCTTTTGGATTCTCAAGCCTTTGAAAAAAGGGCGCTTCATCGAATTTTTTGCTGCGGATGGTTTCGCCTTAGGCCCCTGGTTGCTGAGCGCGGCCAAGGCCGAGTTGCTGGCCAAAGAGCTCAACTTGCTATGCGCCGTTGCGGCCATGGGATTGTTCGCGCTCCTGTCGCGCCGCTGGCAACGCGAACGACTGCACATGTTATTGGGCGGGGCTATGGCCATCGCTTTCGCAGCATTTGCGGTGCTGGCAAAAAAAGGTTTTTCGGCGGCATTGGTGTGGGCGTTTTACATCTTTGGCGATCTCTTCAACATGCTGATGTTGGCGGCGCTCTTTGCGTTTTTAAACGACGTGGTATCGGTGCGGCAGTCGAAACAACTCCACGGACCGGTGGTGCTGGGCGGGGTGCTGGGCGGTGCCGTGGGTGCCTTGGGTGTCAGCGCCTTTGTCTCGCACTGGTCGCTGTCCTTTTGGATGTGGGGCTGCTTTGTCGCAGTGCTGCTGTTGATCGGCACATCGTTTGTGGCGGGGCAGCTCGTGTGGCGAAATCCGCTCTTTGTGCCGAACGCGCTAGGTCCAGACAGAGCGCCGTCGCCCGTTTCGTCGCAGCAGGGCGGACAGGTCCTGAAGCGCAATCAGCAACTGCGTCGCATCGCCCTCATCGTGGCGCTTTACGAGATTGTCTCGAGCATCATCGACTATCAATTTACGCACAGCGTGGCCACGGCCTTGAGCGGTCGTGACATCAGTCGCTATTTCGCCAATGTGTACATGGCGGTAAACGTTGTGGCGCTGCTCGTGCAATTGCTGCTCAGCCGTTCCTTTATGATGCGCCTGGGGATTGCGCGAAGCATCATCGTGCTGCCCATATTGCTGATGACGGGGCTGGGGGGATTCTTCTTGGTGCCTGGGCTTTTCTTTGCCACCTTTTTGCTCGTGGGCGACAACGCGCTCAATTATTCGCTGCACCAGTCTTGCCGCGAGTCCCTGTACGTTGTGTTGCCGCATCGCGACAAGTACGCAGGCAAGGCCTTTGTTGACATCTTTGTCCAGCGCGCGGCCAAGGGCGTGGGGTTATTGATTCCCCTGGTACTCTCTGCATCGCTTCTGCGTTGGCTTTCCTTGTTGGCGTTGCCGCTGACAGCGATATGGGCACATGTGGCGTTTCGCGCCGGTCAGCGCTTGGACGAACAACAGGAGGCGGGCGAGACAGATGTCAAAATCGAAGAAGAAGTCGAAGCCGAAGTCGAAGAGATCCCCTGCACCTGAGAGTGCGTTTGTTCACCAACCCTTCCGCGAAACTTTGGGCGCGCAAGCCGAAAGCTTGCGAAGACAAGAGCGCGAGACCGCGGTGAAAGCTGCGCAAAAGAAAACCCGGGAAGCCACGCGTTCTCTTCGTGTCGATGAAGCGCGCGAAGTGTCGAATGCTGTGAATGATTGGGAGCGAGCGTTGGGCGATGTGATGCCCATGGATGCGCCGAACAAGTACCGCACCCCCCGGGGAGCGCTTGAAAATCTGCGCCCCATTGTGACCAGCGACGAGGCCGCAATGAAGGAGTTGATAGAGTGGGTGTGCGGCGAGGGCGAGTTCTGTGCCGAGGACTCTGACGAGTACATGGAGTGCTGGCGACGCGATGTGGATTCTCTGCTGGTGCGACAGTTGCGCCTGGGAAAGTTTGCCATACAGGGGCACGTCGACTTGCACGGTCTGAACGCCGAGCAAGCGCGGGAGGTGGTCGCTCAGTTTGTCCGGGATTCCTTCTTGGCCGATAAGCGTTGTGTGTTGGTCGTGCACGGGCGTGGACTTCATTCGCCAGATGGGGTGTCGGTTATCAAAAACAGCTTGCACCAATGGCTCACCGAGGGGGATACCGGGCGCTATGTGCTGGCGTATACATCGGCGCAGCCAAAGGATGGCGGCGCGGGAGCGACATATGTGCTGCTGCAAAATCGCAAAGGAAAAAAGTTTTACAAGTAGACAACCCCGTGGGGTACGCACCCTGTGCTGCGTCGCGGTGAAGATTGAGGTGATGTCGTGAGCAATGCGCGTCCTTCTTCTGCTCCGTCCGATTCTGCGGATGTGTCGGCAACAGAGCCAGTGGTAACAGAGCCGTCGTCAAAGGTACATGCGCTGTACCGCTCATTGCGGGAGCAACGGCAACAGACCGTCGATTTTTTGGAGAGACGGAGTCTTTGGCTGTCGGTCCTGCGTTTGTTGGGCTTTGCTACTGCGGTGGTCCTGGCGTTGATGGCTTGGCTCGCCTCCTGGTTTCCCCTGTGGGTGGCCTTGGTGCCGCTGGTGTTTTTTGCAGTGCTCGTGGTGCGCCATGATCGGAACATTGCGGATATCACCCAGGCCAAATTGGCGCGCGATCATTACGATGCGGGCATTGCCCGACTGGAACATCGATTTGCTGGACAAGGGCAAAATGGTTTGGCCTTTTTGCCACCGGCGCATCCGTATGCTTTGGATCTGGATATCATGGGAGAAGGTTCGTTGTTTGAGCTGTTGTGTACGGCGCGAACTTCGAGCGGTGAACGCTGTTTGGCCGAGTGGTTGCTGAACCCGGCTGGCCGAGATGAAATTTTGGCGCGCCAAGCGGCGGTGACAGATTTGAAAGACCGCGTCAACTTGCGAGAGCAGATGGATTTGCGCGCGCGGGCCATGCGCAGCTTGGGGGATGCGTCGCGCCTCAATGAGTGGGCGTCGGGCGATGAGGCCATCAGCGCGGCGGTGCAACGGCGGTTGCGCGTTCTGTTTGTCGCGATGGGGCTATTTGCTATGGGGGCGCTGGTGTCGGTGTTTTTCTGGAACTATGGGCTGGCGTTGCTGCTCGGCGTGGGGATTGTCGAGTGGCTCATTGGGCGGTGGCTGAAAAAGCCCATCGACGTTTTGACCGCAGCCATGGAAGGGCCACGCAGTGAAATGAAGGCGCTGGCCGAAGTGTTGGCGTTGGTCGAATCCGAGGAGAGCAATGCGCCCTTGCTCGAGGATGTCTTGGCGCCTCTGCGAGTGCCCGTGCGTGCGTCCGCTGCCCTCTCTTCTCTGGCGCGCATCGCCAATTGGCTCGATCAATATCGCAACCAGCTCTTCATGCCCTTGGGCTTTTTGCTGATGTGGCGCCCGCAAGTGGCCCTCTCGATCGCTGCGTGGAAACGTCAGCACGGAGAGCAGGTGGGGGCATGGCTCGAGTCTTTGGGGCGCTTTGAGGCCTTGTTGGCATTGGCGACGTTTGCTTTTGAAAACGAAGATGCGCGCAACCCCGAAGTCGTCACGGCGGAGAAGGGGCCATTGTTCGAAGGGAGCGAACTCATTCATCCGCTTATGCCGCGGAGTGAGTGTGTGCCCAACAGTGTGACATTGACGCCGCAAAACCAACTCTGGGTGGTGAGCGGTTCGAACATGAGCGGCAAGAGTACGTTTTTACGTGTGATTGGCATCAACGCCGTACTGGCCATGGCCGGTGCGCCGGTGCTGGCGACGGCGCTGCGTATGTCCTGTGTGGCAGTGGGGGCCACCATTCGCGTGCTCGATTCGCTGCAGGAGGGAAAATCGCGTTTTTATGCAGAGATCAGCGCGCTAAAAGACGTGGTGTCGCTGGCGTCGGCGGAAGTGCCGTTGCTGTTTTTGCTCGACGAGATTTTTCACGGGACCAATTCGCACGATCGCCGAATCGGTGCTGAGGCCATTGTGGCGCAGTTGTTAGCGAAGGGGGCCATCGGTTTGCTGACCACGCATGATTTGGCGTTGGCGCGGGCTGCCGATGATATGGGACCTGTGGCGCGCAATGTGCACTTCGAAGACAGTGTGCAGGACGGTGAACTCATTTTTGACTATCGGCTAAAGAACGGGGTGGTCAGCAAGAGCAATGCGCTGCTGCTCATGCGCAAGGTGGGCTTGGATGTGTGAATCTGGCAGTGCCGCGTCCGAACGCTATGTGAGCTATGTGTTCAGAGTGTTTTGAAGGTTTTCTGAGTCGTTCTGCGTCAGGGGTGTCCGCTCAATACTTATCAGAGTGTTTTGCGGTGGTTTTGCGGTGGATGTGATGTCGCGGCAGAGAAAACGCTTCTCGGGTCGTGTTGTGGAAGCCCAATCAACGAAAATAAGGTGTGGGCATGCGCTGTTGGGCTCGGTTTGGTCGGCAAAAAGGTGCTGCGGATACACCGGGGCCTTTCGGGCAAGAAATCCGCTGTAAAAGCGCATGACCGAGTTGCCGTTGTGGCCGTTGTGAGTGCGCTAGGCCGCGATGTCTGCAACGGGCCGCAGCACCGGAGGTCGCAATGACCCCGCGGGAAACGCCACCAGCCAGTGTCCCTGCAAGTAACGGCGAGAGGCCGAGCGGTAGGCCGTTAGAAACGCCCGGTGCGCCACGCGAAACTGTGCGCGCGCTTCCTCGCTCGCCCCGTGACACAGCGGTCTGGGCGTGTTGGGCTTGGGATTGCGCGGCCGGTCAAAATGACTCAGACGAGATAATTGCGCGGCGGTCATTGTGGTGAGGCCCTGCTGCTTTCGCTCTTGGCGCAGCGCTGCCTCGCGTTCGGCCACCTGTGCTTCGATTTGCGTCCGACGCTTTGCCGCAGTCCAGCGCTCGGTGCCCGGCAGCGGCGTGAACACCAGCTCCGCCGTGCGCATGCAAGCCTGCCGTGCCGCCTTTGTGTTGATAGCGCCCGCGCGGTGCCAGGCCGTCCGGTCGAGGTATTGGAAGCGCGCGGCTTTCCCCAGGGCCACGAACGGATACGAC
>JAAYKL010000069.1 GCA_012522445.1 Myxococcales bacterium
AAGAAGAGGACCTCGCGGAAATGTCGCCGGAAAATTTTGTGGCGGCGTTGTTTCGGGTTGAGCATGCGCGCACCGAGGGTGTTATATTGGAACGAGCGATCGAGTTGCACGCCTTGGTGCGGCAGACACCCACTGCGGAGACGCTGCTACCGGCCATTGGCGCTTGGTTTGACGGCGTGTTTCGCACGACGCTAACCTCTCGGGGAGTCGACGCTGAACGGATTCCCCGGTTTGAGAATTTGGAGGGAGAGCAGACCATGTTGGCCGAAACCTTGGGTAACATCCTGGACGAAAGACACGAAAAGGGCCTGCAAGAGGGCCGTGTAGAGGGCCTGCAGGAGGGCGAAGCACGGGGGATCGCCAAGGGCCGTGAGGAAGGCCGTGAGGAGGGTCTGCGTCTCGGTGCATTGGCGATTCTATTGCGGCAGGTCGAAATGAAATTCGGCACCCTTTCCGATACCGACAAAACACGCCTGTCGCAACTCAATCACGACCAAGTTACCCGCGCCCTTTCTCTCATCCTAACCGCCACCACACTTGCGGACATTTTGTAGCCGCAAAATCCGTCCTAGGCGCGTTAGACGCGCGAGAGAAAACAGGTGCGCACGACGTTGCGCAGGTTAACCCCTTGAAATCATTGCACATTATTTTATGTTTTTGAAATTCGGCCAAATACTGTCCCGTCGCGAGACAGATATTGTCCCGTTGTTCACACGTAACAGGGGCAAGTTATGAACCCATCAATGCGTACATGCTGATGGAGGCGGCGGCCACGACGTTGAGGGATTCCAAATGCCCCGCGCCGGGGATAGCGATCATGAGGCGGCAGACGTCGCGCACCGGCGCAGAGATGCCGTGCTCTTCGTTGCCGACGACGAGCACCACGACGCCGTCCCGGGTTTTGGGGTGCTGTGCGGCCCGCCAGAGGGTGCGCGTGGCCCGCTGATCGGTGCCCATGGTGACGATGTCGCGCGGCAGACCACGCAGCCATGGCGCCAGTTCGGGCACCGCGAAGATGTCGATGTGATCCATCCCGCCCTTGGCCACCCGGTGGGCCGCCGTGGTTTGCAACATGGGCGCGGCATCTTCGGCCACCACCAGGGCCCCCATGCCCAAGAACGCCGCCGAACGCACTAGGGCACCGGCATTGTGGGGATTGCCAACGCCGTCAAGCACCAGGATGCGCGCGCGCTGCTCTCGCCATTGCGCCATCGTGTCGGCGTTGGGCAAGCCAAATTCTCGCGGGGTCATCACGGCCACCACGCCACCGTGGTGCGGGGTCTGGGCCAAGGCGGTCAGCTCTTCGGGGCTGGCGGTTCGGTAAATGCGGCGGGTTTTGGCGAGTTGCCGGCAGATGTCGCCAAAGCGCGGGGCCAATTCGCCCGTAAAATGCAGGCGCAACACGGCCTCCGGGCGCCGTTGGATCGCGGCGGTGACGGCGTGAAGACCGCACAGGACTTGCTGTTTCATGACGATTCCTTTTCGCGTGGGTGTGGGCGCTGGGGTGCCAGGGGTCAAGGATGGCACAACGCCATTAAGTAGTCGAGCCACTCCGCCATGCCCGCGCCGGTGTCCGCCGAGAGCTCGATGATGCGGGCATCGTGTCGCACGGCTTGGACGGCGCCGCGCAGCTTGGGCATGTCGCACTGCAGGTGGGGCAAAAGATCAATTTTGGTCACCACCGTGACTGGGGCACCGTGAAAGAGCACCGGGTACTTGAGAGGTTTGTCCTCGCCCTCGGTGACCGAGAGCAGCGCCACGCGGACCGTTTCGCCCAGATCGAAGGCCGCCGGGCACACCAGGTTGCCGACGTTTTCGATGAAGAGCAGCTCGGCGCCCTTGGCGAGGACGGGCTCTAAGTGCGCGGCCACCTGGGCAGCGTTGAGGTGGCAGGCGGAGCGCGTCTCGATTTGCACCACTTCGGCGCCGCGTCCCAGCAGGCGTTGGGCGTCGTTGTCGGTTTGCTGATCGCCGGTGATCACGGCACAGGAGATGCGGCCGTTTAGGGCGTCCAGGGTTTTTTCGAGGAGGCGCGTCTTGCCGGATCCCGGTGACGAGATGAGGTTGATGGCCACCACGCCCCACTCTTTAAAGCTGTCGCGGTTGAGGTCGGCCTGGCGGTCGTTTTCGGCGAGGACCTTCGCCTCCACCGATACGGTGCGCGTGCTCTTGGATGCCACTGCGGGAGCGGGCGCTGCGACCACCGCTGGCTTGGCGGCATCGGGCAGGTGGATGTGAATGTGGATGTGGGTAGTGCCATCTGGGGTCACGTGGGCGTGGGTGTGCGCGTGGTGTCCCTGGCCGGCGTGGGAGTGGCTGTGGCTATGGCTGTGTTCATGAGCGTGGTCGTGACTGTGACCGTGAGCGTGAGAATGGCCGTGTTCATGACTGTGACCGTGACTGTGAGAATGGCCGTGGTCGTGAGAATGGCCGTGACCGTGTTCATGACTGTGACTGTGTTCGTGGCCCATTTGCGCCAACGCCCGTTCGTTTCCGGCCTCGCAGCCGCAATCTTTACACATCAGCAAACCTCCATGGACAAAATGCGAAACTCCCCGCCGGCGCACACCGAGACATCGCCGCTATGGCAGGCGCCGCACAAAATCATGGGCACCTCCGGAAAGGTTTTGGCCCCGCAGGTGTGGCAGGACACGCAGACCGCCACCTCGACGAATTCGAGGGCCGCCCCCTCGGCCAGGGTGCCCTCGGCGACGATGGGAAAGGCGAAGGCAAACGGCTCGCGCTCCACGCCGCTCATGGCGCCGATCTCGACGCGGATGGATTCGATGCGCGCAAAACCCTGGTCGCGGGCGATACCGGCGAGTTGTTCGATCATGGCTTCGGCCAAACTCAGTTCGTGCATTAGCAAATCCTCGGCAGCAGCTCGCCCATGGGCACATCCACCACGCGGCGCCCGCCAAAATCCGTGCGGAGCAGCACGCGTCCGGGAGCATTAATCACCTCGCCGATGCACGCGGCCCCCACACCCTCGGGCATGCGGCGCCAGGTGGCGAGGATTTCGTCCGCAGCTTCGGGCGCGCAAACCAGCAGCATGCGCCCTTCTGAGGCCACGTGCAATAAGTCAATGCCCAGCATCTCCGCCAAAGACTGGGCCGCGCGGTGAAACGGCAATTGGCCCTGCACCAGCTCAATGCCCACGGGCTGGTCCGCAACAATTTCGTTAAGGGTGGCCGCCGCGCCGCCGCGGGTGGGATCGCGCATGAAGCGCACGTGGGGTGCCAAGTGGACAATGGCCTGTACCAGCCGGTGCACCGGGGCCGCGTCGCTCTGCAGGGCGTCGCTCTTGGGCAGGGATTCGCGGGCCGCCAAGATCGCCATGCCGTGATCGCCCAAGCTGCCACTCACCAACACCGCATCGCCGGGTTGTAGCCTCGATGGCGACAGCGCAAAGCCCGGCAGGGGTTCGCCGATGCCCGCCGTGTTGATGTACATGCCGTCGCATTGCCCTTTGCGCACCACTTTCGTGTCGCCGGTCACCACCTGCACCCCGCAGTCGGCGGCGGCGGCCTGCAGGCTGTCCAAAATGCGCCGCAGAGAAGCCGTGGAAAAGCCCTCCTCGATGATAAGGGCCAGCGAGAGCCAACGCGGCACCGCACCGCACACCGCCAAGTCGTTCACCGTGCCGTGCACCGACAAGCTGCCGATGTCGCCGCCGGGAAAGAAGAGCGGGGACACCACGAAGCTGTCCGTGGCGAACACCAGGTTTGCTCCGGAGAGCGCCAGGCGTGCCCCGTCGTCCATCTCGCGCAGCGGCCCGGATTGCCCAAAGCGCGTCGCGATCTCCTGCGCGATCCACTGGCGGCTCAGCAACCCGCCCCCGCCGTGTCCCAATTTGATGACGTCGTCGGTCATGGTCCAAGCTCCTCAGCGGTGCCGTAGCGGTGGTGGGCGGCGCAGCTTCCCTCGGCGCTGACCATGCAGGGGCCCACCGGGTGCAAGGGCGTGCAGGCCCCGCCGAACAACGGACAATCCGCCGGCGCAATTTTGCCCTTGAGCACGTCGCCGCAGCGACAGGCGGGGTCGGGGGTTCCCGGTGTTTCGCGCAGGTCGAAGCGCACCGCGGCGTCGAAGTGGGCGAAGGCGTTTCGCAGGCGCATGCCGCTTTGGGCAATGGTGCCGAGGCCGCGCCAGGTGGCGTCGGTGGGTTCGAGAAAGGCGTCGAGCAGGGCCTGGGCCGCCACATTGCCCTGGGGCCGCACCACCCGGCTGTAGCTGTTCACCAGCTCGGGTTTGCCCGCGCACAGCATGGCTGCGGCCTGTTCGATGCCGAGCAAAATGTCGAGGGGTTCAAAGCCGCACACGACGCAGGGGACGCCGTACTGCGCGACAATGGGGCGGTACGCGAGGGCCCCGATGATGGCGCTGACATGGGCCGGGCACAAGAAGGCGTCGATGCGCACCTCGGGATCGCCGAGCAGGGCGTGCAGGGCCGGCGGCACCAACTTGAACGCGGTGAGCACCGAGAGATTGGGCACGGACTGGCGCTCTATCTCGCGCACCAGGGCCACCACCGGCGCCATGGTGGTTTCGAAGCCGATGCCCAAGAACACCACCTCGCGCTCCGGGTGGTCGCGGGCGATGGCCATGGCGTCGTAGGGCGCGTAGCACACCCGCACGTCGGCGCCGCGGCTGCGGGCGTCGGCCAGGGAGAAGTCGGTGCCCGGCACGCGCATCATGTCCCCAAAGGTGGCGAGGATGGCCCCCTGCTCCGCCAACTGGATGGCCGCGTCGATGTACCCGGCGTCGGTGACGCACACCGGACATCCCGGTCCGCTCAGCAGGCGGATTTGCCGTGGGAGGAGTCCGCGGATGCCGTAGCGCGAGATCGCCATCGTGTGGCTGCCGCACACCTCCATGAGAAATACCGTGCGCCCCGCGTCGGCCAGTTGCGCGCCCCATCGGGCGATTTGTCGCACCAGGTGGCGCCCGGCGTCTCCCTGGCGAAATGCGGTGATGTATTGCATCAGGTGTCGGGCTCTCCGGATTCTCTGGATTCTCCGGATTCTTCAGATCCACCGGATTCACCGGATTCTGCGCGCTGGGCCGCTCCCCAAGCCGCAAACAGGGCCAGGCGGGCATCGGCCTCCTCGCGGTCGAGGGTTTCGATGGCGAGCCCCGCGTGGACAATGACGTAGTCGCCGGGCTGCACCCCGGGCGTCAGGGACAAATCGACTTCACAGGTGGTGCCACCCGCATCGTCGGCGCTGTTGTCGGCGCTGTTGTCGTCGCAGGACACCACACCGCGGCCACCGGGCAACATAGAGACAATCTTCATTGGAATGGCGAGGCACATGCCCACCCCCTTGGGTTGCCGTCATTCGGCAATTTTACCGCGCACAGGCAACCAATCCGTGTGATTTGCGCCGCGTGGTAGTGGACCAGCGCCCAATGCCACACGGCAATTGTCCTTGCAGTGCGCCTGCATTCGCGGCATGAAATATCAATGCAAAGGATATGTAAATATGCCTCTTTTTCAAAGAACGAAGCGCCCTTTTTCTTTTCGCACCACAATATTCTCCCTTGTCCCTGCCCTGGCGATCGCCGCGTTTTGCGCCTTCACCGCCGGTTGCATTGAACAAAAGTGCTTCGAAAACAACGACTGCCCCGCGCCAAAAATCTGCCAGTCCACCGGCACCTGCGGCTATGAATGCGTCGCCAAAACAGATTGCGGCACCGGCTTCACCTGCCACAAGAACCGCTGCCAGCCCCTGCCCCCCGACACCCAAAATCCCGCAGGGCCCAACGGCACCGACAGCGGCGAAATCCCCGTCGTCTACACCTGCCCAGACGACATGGCCAACGTCGACGGCCTGTTTTGCATGGACCGCTACGAGGCCTCGCGCCCCGACGCCACCAGCCTCTCCTATGGCACCGATGAATCCCGCGCGGTGAGCGCCCCCGACGTCTATCCCTGGCAGGTCTGGGACAACGCCACCGCCGAGGCCGCCTGCAACGCCGCCGAGAAGCGCCTGTGCACCCCCACCGAGTGGCAGTACGCCTGTCAGGGCACCGAGCGCCTCAACTACGCCTATGGCAACATCTACCACGCCACCATCTGCAACGGCATCGACGCCTTTGGTTACCCGCGCTTTCACCTGATGCCCACCGGGAGCTTTCCCGAATGCGTCAACGAGTGGGGCATCTTCGACCTCAACGGCAACCTGTGGGAGCACACCGCCAACGGCAGCAACATGACCATCCGCGGCGGCGCTTACAACTGCGGCAACTCGGCCCTGCTGCACCGCTGCGACTACGTTCCGGGCAACTGGGAGCCCTCGGCCCGGGGGTTTCGCTGCTGCGCCCAACTGGTGGCCCAAGCCGCTCCCAACGCACCGCCTTCCACCGACAGCGCGCCCTTGGGCACCGACGCCCCGCAGCCCGATGACACGGCCCGCCTCGACACCGACCCGCCCGGCTGCATCGACGATCCCGTCGACACCGGCACCGCCCCGGTCGACACCGGCACCGAACCCTTCGACACCGGCACCGCTCCCGTCGACACCGGCACCGAACCCGTCGACACCGGCACCGCCCCGGTCGACACCGGCACCGCTCCCGTCGACACCGGCACCGACCCGGGCACCGGCTGCCCCGCCGACATGGTGCCCATCGACACCTACTGCATCGACATCTACGAGGCCTCCCGCTGCGACGCCACGCGCACCTCCTATGGCAGCGACACCCGGGCCTGCAGCCGCCCCGGCGTCATGCCCTGGTATACCTACTCGAACCAAACCGAGGGCAGCGGTCTCTCCCTCGCAACGGCGCGGGCTGCCTGCGCCACTGCGGGCAAGCGCCTGTGCCGCGCCGACGAGTGGTTCGAGGCCTGCCAGGGGCCGCAAAAACACGTCTACTGCTTCGGCGACACCTACAACCCCACCACCTGCAACGGGCTCGACACCTTTTGCCGTTGCAGCAGCGCCAATTGCGCCCACCTCGCGCAGTGCCCTTACCCCTATTGCCACAATTATGCTTCAACGTATGAGCAAGGCGGACCCTGCGGCGCCGACCTCCACATTACCCCCACCGGCGACTTCCCCGGCTGCGTCAGCGGCTACGGCGTCTACGACATCAGCGGCAATTTGTGGGAGTTGGTCGACAACATCGATGGCAAGCGCCACTTCCGCGGCGGCGCCTTCAACTGCAACAATTCCATGCTCAACCAGCGCTGCGACTACGACGACATCACCTGGATCCCCTCGGCACACGGCTTTCGCTGCTGCAAAGATCGCGACACGGTGACGCCATGAAGCGCGGCGCTGTTCTTTTCATTCCGCTGCTCGCCGCCTGGTGCATGCTGCCCGTGGCCCAGGCGCACGCCGATGCCCCAGAGAACGACAACCCCTGCCAGCTCACCCCCACGGTCACCTGTTACCACGATGCCGCCACGGCCCTCGGCGCCCAGGACCGCCACCGCGACGCCCTCGATCTCCTTAAAATTGCCGCCGCACAACACCCCGACGCCCCGTCGCTGATGCTCCTGCGCGTGCGCAGCTACCTCGATATGGACAACGCCTTTTGGGCCACGCGCACCCTGCAGGAGTGGCTCGACCGGCATCCCGACGACTGCGAGGCCGCGGCCTGGCTCGCCTGGCAATACGCGCAAGAGGGCGACTTCGACGATGCCCGCGCCCGGCTCGAAACCCCGTCGTGCTGGCAACTGCCGCCCCACAGCGCCCGCAAGCAGGTCATCCTCGCCTTTGTGGCCGACTACGAGGGCGACGCCGACCTGTCGCAAATCCACGCGCGCAAGGCCCGCCTGCCCGCCTGGGCCCACCCCGAAGATCGCGCGGTCATCCGGCACCTCCTGGCCGCAGACCCCGCCTTCATCCCCCCGCTCTCGGGGCGCCTCGACCTGGCCCTGGGCCACACCACCAACGCCACCGCCGGCACGCCCACAGACCGCCCCGGCCAACAGGCGCCGAGCAGTCCCGTGCTGCAGCAAAACACCTGGCTGCGCTTCGTGTCCCAACAGGGACGCATGGTGCGCCCCGCCCTCGAAGTCGACTGGCGCGCCCTCCTGTTCACCGCCGCGGACGCCCGCGACAACACCTGGATGCTCTTCGGCGCCCGCCCCGGCTTTGTCATCGGCGGCCACCCCAACGCCCTGCTCGCCTATCACTACGAGGGCATGCTGCTCTTTCAAGCCGACCGCTACGACCCGGGTCCCGTGTGGTTTTACGCGGCCCACCGCGGCGAATTCGAGATGTCGCCCCGCCCCTGGCTCACCCTCTTTGCCGGCGCCGGACGACGCAATTTTCGCGAGCTCGGACGCAGCCGCTGGGAATTCGACGGCGGTCTGGGCACCGATTTCTCGCCCGCCCCCTGGCTCGGCCTCATGAGCATCCTCAGCGGACGCATCTACAACGCCGACAAAAACCCCTACGATCAGCGCGGCTTTTCGGCGGTGCTCCACCTCAACTTTCGCCTGCCCAAGTCCTGGCAACTGCGCACCGGCCTGAGCTGGAGCCTCGATAACTACCACCGCTCCGCCGGCTACTTCGACGCCGCAGCACCCGACACGCACCGGCGCGACATCCTGCTCAAGCCCAGCGCCGCCCTCTTCGCCCCGCCCATTCGCCAGGCCCTGCGCATCGGCCTCACCTACGATTTCTCGCAGCGCTTCAGCACCGCGGCCAGCTACGCCTACCGCGACCACCGCACCCTGCTGAAACTGCAATGGTCCTTTTCGGCTGGGCCGCGCCTGCCCCGCGCCTTGTCCCACCCCGGTCACGTGCCCCTGCCATACGGCGTTGTGGGCGCCGGCGAAACCAAGGAGCGCATCCAGGACATGCTGCGCCAGGACGAAGCAACCCAAAGGAGCTCTTCATGCGTGAACTAACCCGTCCATCCCCCCCGCGAACTTGTGGCCCCGGGCGCAAGCGCGCCCTCGTCGAAGCGGTGATCATCGCGGCCATTTGCTTTGGCGGCAGTGTGCTCTTCAACGCCCTGCGCGACGACGGCATCGCCTTCATCCACAAGACGCCCTACGACATCATGGTGCCCTGCCCCGAAACCCTGGGCGAGGTCGACACCCTGCAGCGCGATGTGCTCGACCGGCGCGACGCCCGCGTCCTGGTCATCGACGCCCGCGAGGAGAGCGACTACCGCCTGTGGCACGTCGACAACAGCATGCACCTGCCCTTCGACTACCTCGAGCCCGTCCTGCCCTGCCAGCTCAAGACCATCGTCACCTCCGGGGCCCGGCAGGTCGTGGTGTACGGCGACGGCGAGACCCCGGACAGCGGCGAACAACTGGCGCGCGAACTCGCCGGCAGCGGCATCCGCAACGTGGGCTTCATCCAGGGCGGCATCAAGGCCATCCGCCCCAACAGCGACCAGTTCCCCGGAGGCCAGCCATGATCAACAAAATACGCAATTGGCGCGGCCACAGCTTCCTCGCCCTCCCGGTGCGCCTCTACCTGGGCTACGTCTTCATCGCGGCGTGCATCCACAAAATCGCCTCCCCCGCGGATTTCGCCATCGACATCGCCACCTATCAAATTTTGCCCATCATCCTCATCAACCCCATGGCCATCGCCCTGCCCTGGATCGAGCTCGTCTCCGGCGCCATGATCATCCTCGCCTTTCGCACCCGCACCGCGGCCTTAATGATGGCGGGCATGATGTTCATGTTTACGGTGGCGGTGATCCTCGCGCTGGCCCAAGGCCTCGACATGTCCTGCGGCTGCTTCGCCTCCCAGGGGGCCGTCGACGAAGACCCCATCTCCTGGCTCACCGTGCTGCGCGATGTCGTCTGGATGGCCCTGGCGCTGTACGTGCTGGCCTGCGACCGCTGTCCCTTGGGCGTCGACCGGCTCTTGTCGCGTCAAAAACGCGCGCCCAACTGAACCGCAAACCCGCTGTTCGCCGCCGCAATCCCGCCACGCCAGTGGGACTTCCGCTGCGCCTGCACCTGCGCCTCTCCCCGAGTCTGTGATGCGGGTGTCGCTGTATCGGGCGCGGGGCGAAACTCCGTAAAGAGCGCCAAGACCCCGGTGGTCACGGCCCCGGTTACGGCCAGGCCCAGCAAGAAGCGCTCCGCCACCTGCATGGACTCGCCCCGGCGGATGTCTCGCGCGCTGACGTCCTCGCCCCGGTCGCGCTGCGCTTTGAGGCGGCGGTATTGGCGGTTCACTGCGATGTCCATGGCCAGGGCCGAGATGCCCAGGGCTGTCGTGGTGCCCGCGGCCACCCAAAAGGGCGTGCGGGTGCGGAAGGGCTTGGGCAAGCCTGGCGTGTCGGCGTCGGCGTTCTCACCTGCCAGCGCCGCGTCCTCTGCCCCGGGGACACCGCCGCTGTGCGCCGCATCATCGGCGTCCGGGACAGCGGGTGGCGGGGCGTCGAGGGCGTCGACAAGCGCCTTCTTGAGCCAATCCAGCACGACGAAGAACCCCGCGGTGTGGGCGGCCTCGATGGTGGGGCGCTGCACAAAATCGACCTGCACCGTGTAGTGCACCTGCTCTTCGTCCGCGGCGGTGATGACAATGACGTCGTCGGCGTTGAAGTGCGCGCGCAGCAGGGCCATGCACGCGGTCCCGCACTGATCGGGGAGACACTGTTGCGCCCGCAGGGCCTCGAGCACCGGCGGTCCCTTCACCACCGCGAAGCCCGCGCTCCCCGCAGCGTCAACGATAATCTCGCCGATGTGGGCCGCCGAGGCCTCGGTGTGTGGGCCGCCGTCCCCGTAGCGCACGGGCAGCACCACCAGGGTTTGCGCCGCCGAGAGCGAGGGCACGAGCCACAGCAGCCCGCCCAGCGCCAGGCACAATGGCCTTATCCGACACAGAAACCGCAATAACGATACTAGCCTCATCGAACACCCGTCCGTTGCAAGTGCGCTGCGGCCTCGGCGTTTTGCGGTTCGTCGGCCAACACGCGTTGCCACTGCACCACGGCCTCGGAGGTGCGCCCCATGGCGTGCAGCACCACGCCCAAGAAGTTGCGGCGCCGGTGGTTTTTGGGGGCCTGGCGCAGCGCGCGCTCCACGTGGGTTTGGGCCACGATGTAGTGCCCCTCTTGAAACGCCACCTGCCCCAGTCCGAACAGGGCCGCGCCATCGCGTTCATCGTGTTGCAGGGCAGCCAAGAAGGCCTGCTTCGCCTGGGCAAAGTTGCCATAGCGCAAGAAGCGTTCGCCCTCCTTGCGCAGTTGGGCGCCCTTGAAGGTCGTGGTTTTGACCGGAGCCGGCGGTGCGGTGTCGCTGGATGTTGCCGTGTCATTGGGCGGTGCCGTGTCGTCGAGCGGTGCCGTGTCGTCGGACGGTGTCGTGTCATCGGACGCCGCCGTGTCGTCGGACGGTGTCGTATCGCTCGTTGGTGTCGTGTCGCTGGGCGCCGCCGTGTCGCTGGGATGCGCGGGCGTCTCCACCTCCGCAGCCTGGGCGCGAGATGCCGCCGCGTGGGACGGCAATGGCGACGATGGATTGCGCAACGCGCTCCACATGCCCGCCGCAAACACCAACAGCGCCAACAGGATGCCCGCCGAGATCGCGGGAAACTCGCGCCGCTTCACCACCGCGTTGCTGGGCGGCACCGCCACCAACGCCACATGCCCCGAGACTTGGGCCACCCGGCGCAGCGCCCTCCCCATCTCCTTGGCCGAGGCAAACCGCTGGGCGGGCTTCTTGGCCAGGGCCTTGAGACAAATGGCCTCGAGCTTGGGGGGCACGTCCCGGCCCCGGGCGCACTTCTTGGGCGGCACCACTTTGTCGTTGATGGCCTTGTGCAGGGTCTCGCCCACCGTGCGGCCGTGAAAGGGCGTCACCCCGGTCAACACCTCGTAAAGGATGACCCCCACCGCGTAAATGTCGGAGCGCAGATCGGATTCGGTGCCGCGGATCTGCTCCGGGGCGATGTAATCCACGGTGCCGCAGATGTGCCCGGTGTGGGTGAGCGCCGACGACTCCATGTCGAGCCCCGTGCTCTTGGCGATGCCAAAATCCAGGATGCGCGCGCCCTTGGGCGTGAGGAAAATATTGTCGGGTTTCAAGTCGCGGTGAATGACCCCGGCGTCGTGGGCGGCTTGCAGGCCATCGCACACCTCGGCCAAGGCCACCGCCGCTTCGGAGAGGGGCAGCGAATCTTCCCAGATGCGCTGGGCCAGGGATTTCCCCTCGAGCAGCTCCATCACCAAGTAGTGGTGCCCCGCGTCGCTCTGCCCAAAGTCGAGGGCGCCGACGATGTTGGGGTGCCCCAGGCGGGCGATAATCCGGGCTTCGCGGCGGAAGCGCTCCACGGTGCGGTCGTCGTCGACCACGCGCTCGTGCAGCACTTTGAGCGCCACCTTGCGGTCGAGGCCCATGTGCTCCGCCTCGTACACCAGCCCCATGCCGCCCTCCCCCAGGAGACGCAAGAGCCGATAGCGACCGTCCAACACCTCGCCCGGTCCGATGCCGCCCGCCGCCGTCGCCGCCGGGGTCGCGGATACCGGTGCCGTCGACGCCAATTGGCCCAACATGCGACGCACCAGCGCCCCCTCGTCGTTGTGGTCGATCAATCCGAGCTCTTGCACGCGGCTGGCCAAATCATCGGGGGGATGCCCGTCGACGTGGGCCGCCATAATCTCGAGCAAGGCCGCGCGCATGGCCGCCGCCGTGGGAAAGCGATGCGCGGGATTGGCGTGCAGCGCCTGGGCGAGAAAGTCATCGACCTCGCCGGGCAACCGGAGCAGGTGCGCCGGGCGTTCGCGCGATCCGCGGGCAGCGGACAAGGCCGCGGCAACGGCGTCGCGGGCGATGGGCAGCGTCTTGCCCAGCAAGATGAGGAGGAGGAGCCCCACGGCCCACAGATCAGCGGCGGGCGTGGCCGTGTCACCTTCGTCTTCGGGCGGGAGGAACACCGCGCGCAGGGTGTGGAGACGCGTCCGGGCGTCGGCGTTTTCGATGTGCCGCAGCGTGGCGCCGAAGTGGCACAAGCGCACCTCGCCCCCAAAGGAGAGGGCGATGTTCTCCGGGCGCAGATCCCCGTGGCACATGCGGAGTGGTTGGCCGTCCCCGTCTTCGCGGCGGTGGACGTAATCGAGCCCGCGCAAGCACTCGGCCGCCACGTGCAACGCGAGCTCCCAGGGCAAAGACCGCCCCTCTGCCCCCAGGAGAAAGAGGAGGCGATCCAGCGGCAACCCGGCGGTGTGCTCGTAGGCCACAAAGGGGACCTCGCCGATTTGTCCCACCTCCATGATGCGCGCCACGTTGGCCGAATTGAGGCGAGACAGGGCGCGGGCCTCGCCGAGAAAGCGCCCGATGAAATGCGACTCCTGGGCCACGCTCGGGGCCATGCAGCGCAAGACGCGCAATTGCTCCGCCCCTTCGTCCACGCCCCAGGCCGCCAAAAAGGAGACGCTCACCGGGTCGTTGCGCAGGCGGGAGAGCAGGTGGTAACGGCCGAAGCGCACCGGCATCTCCTGTTGCGCAAAGACAAACTCAGCCGATGGAGCGCGGTGAACCATGGGCGACGCCTACCCCTACCACTTGGATTCGTCGAAAAAAGGCATGAAGCAAGATGTGCGGCGCACCCCGATACCCAGTCGCGCACACTCCCGCGACAACTGCGGGGCGTCCAGCACCAGCACGTGCGGGGTGGCATGGGAGGCGTGGCCCGACGCATCGCGCCACAGCCCCGAGGTGATGATGGCCCCCTCGCTCAGGCGCTCCTGGCGCAGGAACTCGCGAAACGCGGCGATGTCCTTGGGGGTCAGCGGGCGGGATTTTTCGAGGGGATCGCGGTGAATGCGCAGCCCCATCTCCCGGGACGGCAGCACCCCGACGGCCGGGGCGATCACGCGCAGCAAGTAGGCATCCCCGTCGGCGAAGTGCGCCGTTACAACCTGAGAGAATCCCTGGGCGTGGAGGTATTGCAGCGACAAGGCGACCAGGCGCTCCATGGGCATCTGCCGAATGCGGCGCTGGATTTGCTTCTCGGCCTGCACCGACAAGCGCCCCAGGAGCTCCCGGATTTGCGCCTCCAACTGCAGGGTCTCCGTGGAGAGGTCGCGATCGCCCAACCCCCATCCGTGGCGGTGCTTGGCGAAGCGGGGACGGCGCACAGCGTACTCGGCGTGTCGCACCTCTGCCCCCAGCAACGCCGCCGCCATGACCTCGCCGTGCGGGGGAGCCAGCGAGAGCTTTTCGGCGATGGCCGCAGCGGACAAGGGGTGTTGCGCGGCGCCCAAGGCATCGGCCATCCGCGTGTCCAGGGTGGGCGCCAGGGATTTGGGCTGCGCCGGGGGAGGCGTCGATGGCGACGGTGTCGTTGTCGCGCGCTCCGCTGTGGCCGGGCTGCTCCCCGGTACCGCCCTGGGCTGCGCCGGGGGTTGTGACGCCCTTGCGGCTGGGGCCTTCTCCGCCACCGGGGCCTTGGCCTGGGGCGCGGGCTTGGCCGGGGCTTGCGGCTTCACCGGGGCCTTGGCGCGGGCCGGAGATTTCGCCTTGGCCTTGGTCTTTGTCGGCACCGCAGCGGAGGGTTTGGCCGCAACCGCAGCCGGCGCTGGGGCGGCGACGGGCGCTTTTTCCTTGGTGGGCACCTTGGCGCGGGCCGGGGATTTCGCCTTGGCCTTGGTCTTCGCCTTGGTTTTGGCGGGGGCGCGAACAGGCTCCTGGGGCGTATCCGGCGACCGCTCCGGCGCCTTCGTCTTGGCGGGGGTGCGCGGGGCAGCGCTTTCGGCTTGGGCCGGGCGCGCCGGAGGAGGGGTCTTGGGGCCCGGTGGATTTCGTCCCCACTTGCGCAATCCGTACACCCCGGGGCGCACGCGCACCAACACCGAGGTGTCGCCACCCCGTGTCACCGCCGAGGCCATCTGCGCGGCCATGGTGATGTCCGGCGTCTTGCCCACGTGGGACAAGAGGCGCTGATCCTGGGCTTTTTGGGCGATATCCTTGGGCCGCATGGGGCGTCCCTCTCGTTCGAGCACTTCAATGGCAGCTTCGATAAATGTCATGATTCCCTTCAAAATGGCCCATCCACCAGTGATGGGCGGTTGTGTGAATTGCTTTGTATCTTACGCGCACGACGAAATACGGCCAAATATTTGGCCCATTTTCTGCTGTCCCGACGCTGCACCGGCGTTCAGCGCATACGCGCTTGGGAGCGACGCGAAAACGCTGGCCTTTGGCGCGCAAAACCTGGTATTTTCGCCTTCAGAGATGGAATGAGAAGGCTGGCCTCCTGAAACGGGTGCTCATTTAGGCAAAACCTATTTAGATGAACCCAATTGGGGAATGTTCCCAACTAACGCACTCGCGAAGCGGTGCAAAGGAGGCCA
>JAAYKL010000070.1 GCA_012522445.1 Myxococcales bacterium
AACCGGTGCCGCAGGAGCATAAGGACGATGACAACATAACCGCGAAGAACAAAAAATGCCGTGAACGGCAAACAAAATGAACCGCCGTTTTCAGTTGCCCCTGAGGTGCCTTCTCATGGAAGTCATTACATGGGATTACATGGCGCCCCCAAGCCCCGCCCTTAAAAACAGTCGAGGCAGCGGTGCGGGAATGCGCCTCCTGTCTTTTCGCTGCAAGGCGAATGTGGTAGAGACAAAGGGATTTCTTTTGCCACACAATATAAGGAGTGCCATGCGCCATTATCCGGGAACCACAACGCTGGGATTTGAAGAACCGCTGATTTTCGACTACCAAAAAACCGGCGTATCGGGGGCGAGCCTGCCCGAACTGCAGGTCCCCGCAGCCAACCCATCAGAGTCATTACCTGCCGCCTTGATTCGCACTGAGGCCGCGGCCCTGCCCGAGCTCAGCGAGAGCGAAACCGTGCGCCACTTTACGCGCCTCTCCACCTGGAACTACAGCGTGGACCTGGGCTTCTATCCCCTGGGTTCGTGCACCATGAAGTACAACCCCAAAGTCAACGAGTGGGCGGCGCGGTTGCCCCGAGCGGCGCGCATGCATCCCTACGCCCCAGTGGCGGCGGTGCAGCCCGCCATCGAGATCACCTACGAGGTCGAGCAGATGCTCGCCGAAGTGTCGGGCATGGCCGAGGTGTCGGTGCAGCCCAGCGCGGGCGCCCACGGTGAACTCGCGGCGATGATGATGATCCGCAAGGCGCTGAAGCAACGCGGCAACCCGCGCAAGAAGGTGCTGATCCCCGACACGGCCCACGGCACCAACCCCGCCACCTCCGCCCTCAACGGATACGCCGTGGAATCCATCGCCACCGGTGCCGACGGCCTCATCGACCTGGCGTCCGTGGCCGAAAAAATGAACGAAGACGTCGCGGCCCTGATGCTCACCAATCCCAACACGCTGGGCTTGTTCGAGCAAAACATCAAGGCCGTGTGCGACATCGTGCACGAGCGCGGCGGCTTTGTGTTTGGCGACGGCGCAAACTTGAACGCCATCATGGGGCGCGGGCGACCGGGCGACTTCGGCATCGACGCCATGCAGTTCAACTTGCACAAAACGATGTCCACCCCCCACGGCGGCGGCGGTCCAGGCGCTGGTCCCGTGGGCGTCTGCGCAGAGCTGGTGCCCTTCTTGCCGGGACCGAGACCCACACGACAAGCCGACGGACAAATCGTTTTGCAAAGCGACCTGCCGCTGAGCATCGGCCGCGTACGCACCTTCATGGGCAACTTTGGCGTGGTGCTGCGCACGTGGGTGTACCTGCGCGAGATGGGCGCCAAGGGCCTGCAGCACGCCTCGGACATGGCCGTGCTCAACGCCAACTACCTGGCGCGCCTGATCGCCGATCACTACCACATCCCCTACGGCGATGGCCGCTGCATGCACGAAGTGGTGGCCTCGGATCGCACCCTGGCCGACACCGGCGTCACCACCCTCGACGTGGCCAAGGCCCTCATCGATCGCGGCTTTCACCCGCCCACGGTGTACTTCCCGCTGGTGGTCAAGGGGGCCCTGATGATCGAGCCCACCGAGACCGAGTCACGCGAAACCATCGAGACCTTTGCCGCGTCGCTCAACGAAATCGCCGAACTCGCCAAAACCGATCCCGATGCCCTGCGCGCGGCGCCCACCCGCACCCACCGGCGGCGTTTCGACGAAGCGCTGGCAGCGCGCAAACCTGTGTTAATCGCTGAATAATCGAACAGAGAGATTAGAAGTCGTCGGCGGGCGTGCGGATTTTGTCGCGCACCCAAGTGCCGGCTTCTTTGAGGCTGGCGGTGCCGTTCCAGGATTCGCGGAAGCTCGTGTTGCAGGTATTTTCGTTGAGCGCCGCGCCCGTGCGGTAATCGTCGGAGAAGTTCCAGTTGGTCCAGCTAATTTTGTTTTGCGCCATAATGTCGATGTATTGCTGGGCGCTTTGCAGGTCATTGCGACCGGAGCCGGAGGCGTCCTGGGTACCCCACTCGGTGACGAAGATGGGGATTTGCTGCGCCGCGCTGGAAAGCGCACTGCGCTCTGTGTTGCCATGGGAGGCGGCGTAGAAGTGAAACACGTACATGACATTGCCTTGGGTCAGGGGGTTGCGCGTAATGTCCGTGTAGGAGCTACCGATAGATATGCCCAGGGACGACCAACCCGGCGTGCCCACGAGGATAATGCTGTCGGAGACCATGTTGCGGATGAAGGGGATCATTTGGTCGGCATAGGTTTTGATGACAGACCAAGTCACGTTGTGGCCATTGGGCTCGTTGGCGATCTCGTAGAGAAAATTGGGTTTGTCCCCCCAGGTGGTGGCCACGTGTGTGAAGTACTGCTTGGCCAGCGCGATGTTGGCGTTGGGATCGCCCGGGTTGAGCATGTGCCAGTCGACGATGATGTAGATGCCGCGTTCCACCGCCGCTTCGTAAATGAGGTCGGCCATGGCGGTGAAGCGTTCGGGATTGCTTTCGTAGCCGTTCTCCTGGACGTACATGGGCACCCGCAGCACATCGATGCCCCAGTCGTCGACCAGCACGCCCAAGGTGTATTTGTTGAGGCAGCCGTTCCACGGATACCACTGCAGGCCGTGCATGCTCATGCCGCGAAGCTGGATGGCCTTGCCGTTTTGGTTGACGAGCTTGGTGCCGCTCACCTTCAGCTTGCCGTTGAGATCCACCGGAGAGCCCGGCGGTGGAATGAGCGGCCCGGGATCGGAACCGGTGTCGGGGTTGGGATCGGGATCGCTCGGAACAACCGGGGTGGTGGTGTCCACTGGGGTGGTGGTGTCTACCGGAGTGGTGGTGTCCACCGGGGGCGTGGTGTCCCATGGTGTTTGGGTGTTTGGCGGGTACGCGTTGGTGTCAGCGCCGTTGTTCCCCGTGGAGTCGGTGTCGTCGTAATTCCAGTCGTTTCGGTTGCCATCATTACACGCCACCGCGAACCCCAAGGCCAACAGAGCCCAAAACAGACGCCCAAATTTCCATGCCATTGAAATCTCCTTTATGCTGTGATTCAAATTTAGAGCCCGCAGATGATACATCATAATTCACGGTGTGGGGAAAGTCTTGA
>JAAYKL010000008.1 GCA_012522445.1 Myxococcales bacterium
AACAGACCACCGCCCGCAGCAGGTGCCGCAGCGGGAGCGGCGTCGAACAGACCACCGCCCGCAGCAGGTGCCGCAGCGGGAGCGGCGTCAAACAGGCCACCGCCCGCGGCAGGTGCTTCGGGTGCCGGGGCTGGCGCCGAAGTTGCGGCAGGCGGATTGAGAACGGACATGACTTCTTCGACGCTTTGCAGCGGCTGCCAATCGGCGAAGCCCTCGCGCCATATAAACGTTTCGTAGTCGATGCTCCCCGCACCGATGAACTCCCCCAGTTGATTGATGGAATAGGGCCCCATCTGTTCGCCGCTGCTGGCCACCACGTGCCACAGCGCTTCGTCGGCGCCTTTGTACCCGGAGTAGTCGAAGACCTTGGTTTCGGCTTCGGGTGGCTGTGATGGCGCCGCGGCCGCCGCCACTGGCGGCAGTTCATCTCCGCGAACAACTATGGATTCGGAGCATTTTTTACAGCGTATTTTGAAGACTTTTCCGCGAACTTTTTCATCTGCAATCGAATATTTCGCACCACAATTTCCGCAGGTTATTTTCATAATGCCAATCCTTGAGGTTATCGCCACCAGTCCACTTTTATCGGCGCAACACGTGGTTTTGCGAAGTTGTCTTCGCTTTGAAAATCAGCGTCACATATTAAAGAATCACCAAATATGAAGTCAAGATGGCAAACAGATTTTATATGTGTCCGAAGTGACGCATCTGGCATCCGGGTGCTCAAAAGGGCGAAATCCATTGCCAACCCACGGTCACAAAGCCGTTCCAGACGTCGCTGTTGGTTTTTTTCATGGGCGCCAGAAAATGCGGGAACCACTCGACACCTCCCTGCAGGCGAATCCGCTCGAAAAACACAAACGCCAAAAAGAATTGCGCCACGGGTGCCGAGCACATGCGGCTGTCGCCTTCCATGCGATTCATATTGCACCGCCCCGCCCAAAAGCGATCCGCCGTGCTGAATTGGTAACCGACGCGCACCCCCAGGCGCGGTTGCAACAAGACGCTGGACCAGGCGGGGTTTTCGAGCTCGACGCCGGCCACGGGCGACACGGCGAACGCGTCTTCGGCTGGTGACAGCGCCTCGTAAATTCCCTTGATATTGAGAGCGAAGTTGAAGCGCAACCAGCGCGCCGGAGCGTACTTTCCCGCCAGGCTCAGCGAGAGCTCCGCCCCCTTGCCAGCGCCGATGTGCACGATGGCCTGTGGCGGGTGATAATAAAAAATGTTGAGAGCGGGCTTGCCCAAAATGCGCAGCGCCAAGCTCTCAGAACGAGGCAGCTTTTTGGCGTAAATATCCAACGCGCCCGCCAACTCCTCGCGCATGCGCGACAAGGCCAGCCAGCTATCCTTCTTCTTCAGCCCCAAGTCCTGAAACCAAAAGTCGTGAAACTCCAGCAGGCGCATGGTGTAGGCAAACTCGGACTCGTTCCCCCGGCGTTCCCACCGCGCAGCCATCTCCTGCTTTCGCATCGGCTTGAACAGCGGCGGCGCCTCTTTTTGCATGCCGCGGACACAGTGGGGATGGTCGATGGTGGCGTCCAGGGGCAATTCGCGACACTTGTCGTACAGGCGGATCAGCGACACCTGCAGGAGCGTCGTAAACTCTTCAAGAGCGGGCAGGGAACAGGCTGCGGTGTACTCGGTTTTTTCGTCCAACACGGCGCGCATACAAAAATAAGGCGCCCAATCCTCTTCGACGTGATGCGCCACAAACTGCTCGGGATAGTTGAGGGCAATGTCGACGTAGCCCAACTCCTTCAGGCGCCGCCCCACGCGTTGCTCAATGTAGCGATGCGCGTCGTGCATCCCCAGATAAAAATCGAACACCCGAAACTGGCGTTCGAAGAACCCGAAGAAGTTCGCCAACAAGCCGCTGGCCGAAGGAAACTCGCGCACCGTCATGCCCACCTGATCGCGCACCTCCGGGTGATCGTCGAGCAGCATGTACATCTCTTTGCCCTGGGCCGAACGCACATATCCCTGAGAGTACGCGCCAAACGCCGGGAAGAGCGCCTGGACCCGCTTCGACTCCTTGGCTCCCTCGTAGCTGGGATAAGACACGTGCAGCGCGTCGAGGTAGAGCATGATGAAATCGTCGAATTGCGGGAGATGCCGGCTGGGCTCGTCGCGCCAAACAATATCGCCGTCCTCAGTGCGCTGAAGCCCCGCGCGCGTCGTGCGAAACGCCAGGCCAATGGGATTGCGATCGAACATGCTGCCATCGACAAAGTCCTCGTGATGATCCGGTGCATCGCACTGAAAAGGCCCGGCTTTGGTGTCGGTGTCGGTGTCGGTGTCGGTGCCTATGTCTCCCGGCGCGTGCATGCACAGCGACAATTCCTGGGCTGGAAAGGCCAAAGGAAAGGCCGAAGAGGCGTACATGAGCTTCTTCAATATCGCAAAATTCGCCCCGCGATTGCCCGGCGCATCGGGATCCACAAAGGGCAAGTAGGGCTGCGCAATGCCGTGCTCTGCGTCGATGTAGTTTTGGATGAGGGGTTCCTTGCCCGGTCCGCGTCCGCGGATGCGAAACACAAATTTTTCCTCTTGGCGCTGCACCGCAAAGCTCTCGTTCAAGTGCACCGGACGCGAATTCACCCGGGTGGCGGTGATGCCCACGACGATGTCCAATTTTTTGTCGAGGCCATCCATCCAGTCGCGCTCCATCTTGTCGGCCATGTCTGCGATGGCCTTTCGCGACGATATGGCCAGGGGTGGGGCATCCTGAACGTCGAGCAATTCTTTGAACTGCATGTTGGACCAAAGTTTGTAAAACAGGGTCTCGGAGGGGTGCGGCGAGAAGTCCTTGCCCAGGGCGATGGCCAGCAGCAGCGCGTTGATGGAGCCCGCCGAGGAGCCCGTCACCATGACCGGCGCCATCAGGGCGGGGTTGTGTTTCATCCACTCCGAAAGATAGTAGAGGTAGCCCGCCTGGTAACCGCCCAAGGAGACGCCCCCAGAGGTGGTCAAGGTGAGCGGCATTGGCGCGTGAGAAAGGATGTCGTCGCGCAGCGCGTGTTCGCCAGCCGCATCATCAACCGCATCATCAGCTACATCATTGATCGCATCGTCAAGCGCATCGCCAGCCACATCGCCCGTCTCAGCGCTCGCGCCCGGAGATGCCCAAAGCAACGCGAATCCCAACAGCGCCCCGCACACTTGGCGGGACACGCCGAAGCCCACAAGTCGCCTGCGTGTCGATGGGAATTGCGATGTCATTTTCATTTCATTTCACTTGTCGCTGCGCCGCGTCGCCTTCGGTGTCGGTGTGGTGGCGGCCGGTATCCACGAGACGGCCCGAGTCAGTATCGACGTCGATATCGGTGGCACTGTCGCGCACGGGCGGGATGTCCAACGGCGCTGACGCCTCGAATACCGAAATCTCACTGACGGCCTGCAGGAGTAGATAACCGAGCATGAACGCGAGAATCAACGTGAAAGAAACCACGCCAAAGCGCGTGCTGAGGCTGTTGTCTGTGTTGAAAAAACGTCCGGCGCTGCGCCGACGAATTTTTTGTTTCACCTGCACCACAGTGTCCACGGGCGGCGTGATCGGCAACAGACCGGACAAGCTGCTCACCATTTCGCGGAAGCGCTGCCACTCCTGAGCACAAGCCGCGCACTGCGCCAAGTGCGCCTCCAACGACGCCCTCTCCTCTGCGGTCACATCTCCGTCCTGATACGCCGAAAACAACTCCATGGCTTCTCTGTGATCCATGTTCATCCCTCGCCTCGCGTCAGTTTTTCTTTTAGCGCCATACGCGCCCGGTGCAGCCGGCTCTTCACCGTACCGCCCGGCACGCCCACCACTTGCTCGATCTCCTCGTAAGAAAGATTTTGGATGTCGCGCAACACCAAGACAATGCGCTGCTCCTCGTCGAGTTCGGAGATCGCAATTTGCAAACGCCGCTCCATCCGCGCCCCTTCCAGCGCTTCGTCGGGCTGCGGAAAAGGAGATGGCATCGCCTCGGCGCCCGCGCTGTGGTTGGCATCCCACGATTCACTGGCGTGCTGTGCGCGGCGGCGGTTGTACTTTTGTCGGTTGATGCAGTGGTTGGTGGCGATGCGGTAAATCCAAGTCGTCAGCGACGCCTCACCGCGAAATCCATCGATTTGCTTGAACACAGCAACGAAGACTTCCTGCAGCAGATCTTCGGCTTCTTCGCGGTTGCCGAGCATGCGGTACAGCATATTGAAGATGGGGGTTTGGTGTGCGCGCACCAGCTCTTCGAAGGCCGCGGGATCGCGTTGCTTCAACCGCTGAATGTGGCGTTCTTCCCGCGAAGTCATGTGGAGCGCACCGGTCCCCTCTGGGGCAAGAGCCCTGCGTGAAGTCTCCGGCTCCGGCGGCATGCGGGCTGAGAAAATCGGGCGGGATTCGCGCCGTTCAACCGATAAAAATGCGCAGCGAAAAGGCCAGGCGAAACCGATCTTTGTATTCTATATCCTGCTGATACGCCAAATCAAGACCGACGCGCTGCCCGTTGTATCCCGCGCCCAAAGCGATTTGGTTGATGTCGAAATAAAAATCGTGGCGGTAGCCAGCGCGCAACCCCACCGCGCCTGCGACAAAGAACTCCGCACCCACGGAGAGTTCGTATCCCGTCTCGGCGTAACTGGTGAAATCGAACACCGTGTTGGCCTCGATGTGGAGCATTTGCCGAATGTCCACCCCGACGCCCATCCCGAGTTGCAAAGGCGCGTACACAGTGTTTGGACGGGTGAGGTTGTACCCGGTGACGCCCAGGGAAACCAAGGAGCCCAAACGCAGCGCGGCACCGGCGTCAAAGGTGAAGCCGTTGGCTTGCAAACTACCGCTGGCATCCAGAGCGGGCGGACCGTTGGGCCCCCGGTGAGACTTACCCAAATCGTTTTCAACCCGCAGGTACTTACCGGTGAGACCGAGGAAGAACATGTTGGCGATGCCGGTGGAGAGGGCGAGCCGCACATCCCAGGCCTTGAAATCGCGGTGGGGATCTACGGCGCGCAGGTGATCGACGCCCACCCCTGCCGCCAATCGGTGCGAGGTGATGGAGTCCACGATTTGCACGCCGCCGTTGTGCAGGTCGTCGCGGCCGGTGTACTGGTACTTCATGTTGATGTGGTACAGGCGCGCCATCGACATCGTCGCGGGGTTGAGATACAGGGCCCCCACGCTACCCGCCGACGCGCGCAACGCGCCAGCCATGCCCAGTCCCCGCGCATCCTGCAGTGTTTCGGTGCCCACCTGGGGCTCCGAGGCGTGCGCCGCAGACACCCACCCCACCAGCAAGACCACCGCGACCAACGCCGCGGTGCCGATGCGCCGATTTGATTTCATTTCATTGATCTTCATTTGCCGTTGTTCCCGCATACAGTAATGCGCCAATGCGCAGGTTTCTTCTTTGGCGACAGCGTAACGGATTCAAATCAGACAAGTCCATTTTCCCACCCGACGCCCATTCGACTGAACAAAATCCCAGCAGCGAGCAGCCCACTTGCCACACTTCCCGAGGGGGCCACGAGACCCGCCGGGCTTGACTTTTTTTTTCTGTTTTTTTGCGCGCCGTGACGCCCGTTCACTCTCAAATTTGTTCCGTTGCAATTTCGCTGGGTTAGCAAATTTCAAGCCCCAAAAACACTTTTCTTTCGCGGGCAAAAAAAAGACACGAAATCGCTACAAGCCTTATATTTCAGCCCTTTCCCGACTTTGGTCATCAATGATTTTTTTGACTTGGCCAGGGCATTCGTTTTTTGCTATCTCGCTTGGGTACCGCAAGACAGCCACATCGCCCACCTGGGTTCTGGGCAACAAGGAAGGCCAGATTGAAAGACAAAAAGCTCCCCATTTTTTCGAATGACACGCACACCGACGCCACCTCTGCCGCAACCAGCGAGGTGGCGTTTTCGGCGACACCCGCAGCATGCCAAAATGCATGGCAAGGCGCCACCCAATGGATCAAGAAACGCCTGAGTCCCCAAGTGTTCGACAACTGGATCGCCCCCATCGCGTTTGATCGCTGCGATGCACACCGCCTCTCGCTGCGCGTGCCCAACCGTTTTTTCGCCGACTGGCTCTCCGACAACTACCGCGACACCATCCGCGAAGCTTGGCTGCAGCAAACCCAGGGCGACGATGTCGAAATTCTGTGGCACATCGACACCACAGCCACGCGCCCCAGCCACACGCTCTCAGCCGTTCCCGACGCACCGCCACCCGCCGTGCGCACAGCGCCGCCGCCGCGCCTCAACCCGCGCTACACCTTCGACAGCTTCGTCGTGGGCGCATCCAACCAGCTATGCCACGCCGCGGCCACAGCGGTGGCCAATCACTCGGGGGTCTCCTACAATCCCCTGTTCATTTACGGCGGTGTGGGCCTGGGCAAGACGCACCTGTTACACGCCATCGGCCACCAGAGCGCCGCCCACAAGCCATTGAGCCACATCTGCTATCTCTCGGCCGAAGAATTCATGAATGAGTTCATCAGCTCTCTCAAAAACAAACAAATGGAGGGCTTTCGCCAAAAATACCGCCGCGACTGCGATGTCCTGCTCATCGACGACATCCAGTTCATCGCCGGCAAGGCCAGCACCCAAGACGAGTTTTTCCACACCTTCAACGCCCTCTACGAAGACAACAAACAAATCGTCCTGACCTCCGACAAATACCCCCAGGAGATCCCCGACTTGGAAGAGCGCCTGCGCTCGCGTTTTCAGTGGGGCCTCATCGCCGACATCCAGGCCCCCGAGTTCGAAACCCGCGTCGCCATTCTCCGCCACAAAGCCGAAGAGGAGCGCATCGACTTGCCCGACGAAGTGGCGATGTACCTGGCGTCCTCCATCCGCACCAACATCCGCGAACTCGAGGGCTCGCTCATCAACTTGGCCGCCCACGCCTCCCTCGAAGGTCGCGCCATCGACATGGACTTTGCCGCCGAAACCCTCAAGCGCATCATCGCGCTGCACCAGGCCGCCCTCACCGTCGAGACCATCCAGCAAACCGTCTGTCGCCAATTCAACATCACCATGGCCGATCTGCGCGGACAGGCGCGACACCGCTCGGTTTCCTTTCCCCGGCAAATCGCCATGTACCTGTGCCGCAAGGGGCTCAAAACCTCTTTCCCCGAAATCGGTCAGCAGTTCGGCGGCAAAGATCACACCACGGCCATGGCGGCCTGCCGCAAAATCGACAAGCTGCTCCAGACCGATCCCGAGCTCAAAAACAAAATCGAAATCCTCGAGCGCACCCTCGGGTTTTAGCCACCGTCCCCACACGCCGCCCCAAAACGAAGCCCAAAATTTCTGTCCCCGACCGTTTCGCGATATACTGGCCGCGTCATCATTTGTGACATTCGCGTCATCACTTGTGACATCGAGGAGGTCTGTCATGTCACGTCTTGCCATTTGCAGTGTCTTTTTGGCCGGGGTCTTTGTTGCGTTTCCGGCATCGTCCCAAGTCGAGCAGTGGCGCAGCGCCGCCGAAAAAGCGCCGGACGCCGCTCCGTTGCAGCTCTCACAACACTACACCGGCACCAAGCCCGGTACCGGCAACCACTTGCCGCGGGTGGCGGAGCTCAAAACCAAGACCGGCTCCTGGATCACCTGGCCGGGCTTTCAAATGAAACCCGATGGCGGCTCGCGCATCTTCATTCAAACGACGCAGCCCCTGCAATACACCCTCAGGTCGACGGCCAAGCGCATCACGCTCAAAATCTCCGGCGCCAAAATTCACCTGTCCAACAACCGCAACCCCCTCGTCACCACGTGGTTCAACACGCCGGTGCAAAAATCGCGGCTGCGCAACGCCGGCAAAAACAAAGTCGACCTCATCCTCGATTTGAAGGGCCAAGCGACGCCAGCGGTGTCCCAGCTCTCCGACGAAGACGGTTTTCACTATCTCTTCATCGATTTCCCGCCGGGTGAGTGGCAGCGCGAACAAGGCGATAGCCAAGTGCTGTCGCGCGTAGACAGCCCCGCGTCCCACGCCGATGACACCCCCGGCATCGAGGTGCCATCCGACTTCGTTTACACGCCAGCGGGCGATGGAGAGGACATGCCCGAGTGGAAGCGAAATGTCCTGATGCGCAAGGCGACCTCCAGCAGCACGCCCGCCGCAGATAGCGCCGGAACCGCTCCCGCAGCCCCCGCAGGTGACGTCGCCGCAGAGGACACCCCCAACGACGACCCCTGGATTTAATCTGCTGTTAAACCATCTGTTAACCGCCCGTTAATCGCCCGCAACCGCGCCGTCACGCCCCTTGGGTGTAGAGAAACAGCACCCCCAACAACGCCACCCCCAACAGCAACAAGGCGATGAGCACCGGCAACATCCCGCGCGGACGCGTCGGCGCTTCTTCGGTGCGGCGCGTGGCCGCCATCGTCAGCAAGACGCGCTGTTCGATTTGGTGCAGACGCCGCTGTGCCGTGGGGTCGTCGCCGCGCCTTTGGTAACAAGCGGCGGCAAAGCCCGGGACGCCCTGCGCAAAGCACTGCGCCACAAATTGCTCATGCTGCGCTTCGTCGTCCCAGTGCGCTTCCAGTTCCGACAGCATCTGCTGCAGCGATTCGCTCACGGCGTCCTGCGGTGCAAAGCCCGCAAAACGCGCCGCGGCCAACCCGCACTTGGGGCAGTGGTCGCCGCCCACCGAGGCACCGCACTTGGGGCACAACTGAGGCGACGTCGGCGCTGTCATCGGCGTTTCGTCCATTGCGCGGCGGAGGAAATGTTATCGATCATCTTCGAGAGAGAAGGGCAAGCGCGCCATGGGCGTATGCCCCGAGAACAGGGCGAAGGGTGCGAGGGCGCCCAGGGAATGGCGCAGCTCGGCGGGCAACAACAGGGCCTCTGCGGCCGACATCTCCTGTGCCTTGCGTCCCTTTTTCATCAGGCGCATCAACAGGTTTTTCTGCGGCACCGGCAACTGCAAAACGCGCGTCCCCGGTTTGACAAAGGACAAGGCGCGGGCGTGGTTCAGGGCCTCCTGGTAGCCCCCGAGCTCGTCGACCAACAAGTGCTGCCGCGCATCAATGCCGTTCCAGATACGCCCACGGGCCCGCTTGTCGAGGGTCTCTCGCGTCAACCCGTTGTCGCGTCCTTCGACGACGCGGTCGAGAAACAGGTGGTAGTAGCTCTCGAGCTGCCGTTCCAACTGCGCCCTCTCGCCATCGGTGTACGCCCGGGCCCAGCTCTGCGCGTCGGCCTGGTCGCCGCGCCGAAATGTGGTGACAGAAATGCCGAGCTTATCGAGCAGCCCCGACACATCCGCCTTGCCGTAAAACACCCCGATGGACCCGGTGAGGGTCGTGGGCTCGGCGTAAATGACGTCGGCCGCCGAGGCGATGTAGTAAGCGCCCGAAGCGGCCACGGCGCCCAGGGTGGCGATGACGGGTTTGTGTTGGCGCAAGGCCATGAGCTCGCCCCAGATGATGTCCGCGGCCAAGGCCGAGCCGCCGGGGCTATCGATGCGCACGACCACCGCGCGTATCGCGGGATTGTCGGCCAGGGAGCGCAGCGTCTTGGTGAGGGTTTCGGCCCCAGTGGTGCGGATGCGCAAGAAGGGGATGTCCAGGCTCTCGCCGTCAACGAGGTCGCCCTGGACGTGCACCACTGCCACGGCGGGCGCGTCGATGTAGGTGCGGTGGCGCTGCGGGCGCGTGTCGTAGCGGTCGTACACGATGGCCGAACGACCCAACAGCGCTTCGAGTTCGGCTTCGAGTCGTTCGGTGCTGACCAGGCGGTCCACCAGCCCGGCCTCCAGCGCTTCGGTGGCGAGGAAGGGCCCCTGTTCGATGATGTCAGCCGCTGCCGCAAAACCCGACATGCCCCGGTCTTCGGCGATGCCCGCCGTCAGCGTGCGGTACAAGCCGTCGAGATAGCGATTGATCGCCTTGGCCGCAGGTGCCGTGGGAGCGGTCTCGGTGAACATCTCCGGCGCCGATTTGTACTCGCCCATCCGCACGATGTCCGCCTGCACCCCCACCTTGTCGAGCAAGCTGCGGAAGTACACCGCGCGCATGGAGAGCCCGCTTGTGCGGATGCCGCCGGCGGGGTGAATCCACACTTGATCGCTTCCGGCACAAGCCGCATAGGCCGCCGTGGAGGCCTCTTTCAAGTAACAGACCGTGGCGATTTCGCGCGCCTTGAGTTCGCGGATGCGCCGCCGCAATTCACGCGCATAAGAGAGATTGAGGGCGTCCGGGGCGATCTCAAACAGCACGGCATCGACGCTGCGATCGCTCTGGATGCGCTCGAGGCGGCGTTGCCAGTCGGCCCAGGCCATGGCGGTCATGTTTTCGTCGAGGCGGATGGGCGCCACCAAGGCCGGTGGGGCCAACAGGGGCAACGAGGGGCGGTCGTCGCCCGAGAACTGCAGCATCGCGCTCATGCCCTGGTAGCCCGCCTGGTAATCCGGTGCGAGCTTGAAGTAAGGCGCCACGCCCAACCCAAAGGGAAAGCGCGCCGTGTCGACGACCAGCGCCGTGTCGAGATAATAGGCCGTGCCCACATCTTCACTGCGCACGCCTTCAGCGGTGAAGCGGGTGCGCAACGAGATGCCGTCGGTGAGCGTCACGCCGACATGGGCCTGAAAGTCGGTGCGCTGAAACGGCATGGACAGGAAGGTCCCGGTATCTGCATCGTAGGCCTTTCGCGCGCCATTCATGTAATGCACTTCGCCGCCCAACGAGATGCGGTCGGTGCCTGTGGGGCGAATGGTGAGGGCGATGGTGTAGCGGTTGGGCACTTTTTCGGTGCGGCGCGGAACCACGGTTTCGTCGTCCTTCACCTGCCCGTAGGTCACCTTGGGGCTGTTGACGTCTTGGAACAAAAAGGACAGGGACACGTGGTTGATGGGGCGCACCGAGACGCCAAAGTCCAGCGTGTGGATGGGGGCGCCGAAGTCGTAGCCCGGAAAAGTGCGCCAGGCGAAGCCCAGCCCCAGCGCGCGCACCGGGTTAAACGAAAGCCCCATGGAGAAACGCATGCGCCGGTCGAGCCCCTGCCAACGCCGCACGCTGTCTGTGGGCAACATGAACTCGGTGCCGATGCCGAAGCCGACAGGTCCCAAGGGAACAGCGAAGAACAAGGCCTGCCCCTGCCCCGACTGGTGCTCTTGCGACGACGACACCCAGGCGCCGTTGTACACCAGGTTCCAGGCATCCAAGAATCCCAGGTGGGCGGGGTTCACCGACAGGGCGGTCGCGTCGTTGACCTCGGTGGTCACGGGCGAGACCAACAGCACGCCCTCGGTGGGGCGCACATAGGGCTTTTGGGCAACGGCTTGAGCCGCAACCAGCAACAGGGTCATGGTCAACCCCAGGGAAAAACATCGGATAATGGCACGCATGCGCAGACTCCTCTCATTGGGTGGTCACTTTTTGGGTGGTCACTTTGTAACGATGCCAATTTAACACTCCTCGGCCATTGTCACACCGTTTAATCGGGACATGCTGGCTGGCCCCTGGCGCGGCGTGAAATGACGAAAATTACGAAACCATGAAAAAATTCCCGGAACACCGGGGTTTGGGGGGCAGTGCACGAGAAAATCATTTATAATGGCACTGTACAGTTGTCAGATGCTTTGAGGAAAGATAGTATACGGCAAAGTTTCAAATCACTCGTTTTAAACAGCGATAACGACAACTATAAGGTAGTCACAAAAGCTCCATCCAACCGGGAGGAATAAAGAAATGAAAACAGTGAATTGGTTCAAACTTCTCACCATCACCGCTGCGACCATCGCTGCGCTCGGATGCATGAACCGCGAGCCCGCACCCGTGTGTCCCGTGCCCACGGAGCTGGTGGCCTCCACCCCCACCATCGGTGGCTTTGACGGCGTGGACATCATCGCCATGGTCGACAACTCCTCTTCCATGGTCGAAGAGCAACAAATTCTGGCCACCTCGTTCTTCCCGCTGATCAACGCGCTGGTCAACCCGCTGCCCGGCGCCAAGGACGAAGGCACCGACTCCATCCGCATCGCCATTGTCACCTCGGACATGGGGCTTCAGTGGGGCGGAAATGGCTACGTGCAAGCGCGCGACGGCTTTCCCTCGGTCCTCACCAAGGGCTGCATCAACAACGATGGCTGGGGCGACAACGGCAACTTCATCACCAATTACGGGTTCAACCCCAACCACGGTGGCGTTGTCGAGCTCACCCAAGGGGCCATTCCCTGCGGCGCAGGGGCGGTCCAATGTCCACCGGGCTGGACCTGCGACAACATCGGCGATAACGGCATCGGCGCCTGCTACAACCCCAGCGCTTCCGGACAACCCACTTCCGAAGTGAGCTGCCCACCGGCGCCCGGCGAAAAGCAAAGCCACTACCTCACCCTGGGCACTGGCGACGACGCCTCGGGCCCCCCGCTCTACGCCCAAAACGAGCTGGCCCTGGCCACGGCGTGTCTCTCCAAGCTCGGCACCGATGGCTGCGGCTTCGAGCAACAGCTCCTCTCCCCGGCCGTGGGCCTCGAACGCGACGCGGGCCGCGACCCCAGCATCCGCTTCATGCGCGACAAGGCGCTGCTCGTTATTCTGCTCGTCACCGACGAAGAGGACTGCTCCATGAAGGACGGCCCCTCGCTCTTCGCCACCGAGCACGTGCAGCAACACAACTACGCCTACATCAACGTCGCCTGCGGCGAACACGAAGAGTACCTCTACACCCCCGCCGAAATCCTCGATCGCTACCGCGCCGCCAAGGCCAAGGTCTCCGGACAGGGCAGCGGCATTCTCTTCGCCGCCATCACCGGCGTACCCACCGCGTCTGAAGCCTCGGGCTGCGAAGGCACCGGCAACGAAATCGGCGGCTGCCTCGACCTGTCGCAGATGCAAAACGAAATCGTACAAGACCCCGACTACGACGCAGCACCAAAGTTCATCTACAAGTACACCTGCTCGCGCTATGAGGGCAGCGAAGCCGTTACCCAGGCCATGCCCGCGAGGCGCCTCATTCAAATCGCGCAATCCATGGGCTCCATGGGATACGTCTACTCCATCTGCAACGCGGACTGGTCCCCGGCCATGGAAAAAATCTCCAGCCTCATCGCCGCCAACATCGCGGGTACTTGCTACGCCAAACCCCTCGACGTAGACCCGGCCACCAACACCGCCTACTGCAACACCGTCATTAAGTTCTTTGGCCAAGACACCTGTCCTGGCGGCCTTCCCTGGGCGGCCGAAGAGCAAGTGGGCACCCCCGAGCAACCCATTGTTTCGTGTACCATCCCCAAAATCCCGGCCAACCCGGTTTGCCCTGACCCCGGCACCCCGGAAGGCGATGCGCTCCGCGAAATCGTCCGCAACGAGTTCGGCTGGTACTACTGCGAAAACCGCGGCGAAGACTTCTCCGATGCCTGCAACGACGGCATCGACAACGACGGCGACGGCCTCGTCGATTGCGAACAACCCTCTTGCCAGAGCTGCAAAAACTGCGCTGCCGACGGCCAGGGCGACACGGCCCTTTGTCCGCTCAAGTGCCGCTACATGATGACCCTCACCGACAAGGCCCTCTCCATGGCGAAAAATGCCTCCGTCGAAGTGCAGTGCTTGCAACAATTCTCCTTCGAGGATCCCAACTGCCAAGAGAACACCCGCGCTGCCTGCAGTGACGGCCTCGACAACGACGGCAACGGCCCCTACGACTGCGTCAACATTTCGGCCGACCAAGCCAGCGACGAATGGCCCGCGCGCAACGCCGACCCGCACTGCTGCCCCATGAGCAGCGAGCAATTGCCCGGGAGACCTTGCCAATTCACCGGCAACGGCGATCCCAAAAAACAGGCCCAGGCCATCTGCAACCCCGACGACTGGGCGGGTGCCCCGGGGTTTAACGCTGGCGATTGGTCCGATGCCTGCAAGGCTGCCGCCGCCCTCTACCAGTGCACGCTCCCCTAAATCTCCCGTTTTCTCCTCACCCAAACAACCCTCAATAGCCGCAACATGAGCGACCTCACCTATGATGTCTGCATCATCGGCGCCGGGCCTGCGGGACTGGCCGCTGCCGAACGTTTGCACGCGGCGCAGCGATCGGTCTGCCTCATCGACCGCCGCGCGCATCCCGGCACCAAGGCCTGCGGAGGCGGCTTGACCCAGGCCGCTCTGGCGCGCATCCCCCGCGACGTCATCTCCACGGGCCGCCCTTGCCGCGTACTGGAGGTGCATTCGGCGGGATGGCGCAGCCGCATCCACACGGACACCCCCTACATGACGCTGGCGGACCGCACGACCTGGCAAGCCCAGTGGCGCGCACGACTGATCGCGCGCGGCGTGCGAATACACACCGAGACGCGTCTGCTGCACCTCACAAAAAACGGCGTGGCCACCTCCTGCGGCCACATCACCTGCGGCCACATCATCGGCGCCGACGGACCCAACTCTCGGGTGCGCCGCGCCCTGGGGCTGCCAACCGCCATCGGCAGCATCGCCTTGCAACTGCGCCACACCCACGCGCCCGACGCCGCCCTGCTGCCCGCTGTTTGGTTTTGGCCCACGCATTTCGGCGCGGGATACGCCTGGCGTTTTCCCCACCCGGACGGCTGTCGCTGGGGAGTTGGCGTACCGACGCAAACCCACGACGCCCGCGCGCTCAAGGCCGCGTTTCAACACTTTTTACGCCACCAGAGTCTCGATGAAACCCGCGGCATTCGCGAGGGGGGCAACATCGGCTGCCACTACGTTGGGCACCGCTTCGGCCGCGTGTGGCTCGCCGGGGACGCCGCAGGGCTCGCTTCACCGGTGACGGGCGAGGGCATTTCCCAAGCCCTGATCAGCGGCGACGAAGTGGCCAAAGAGATCTGCTGCCCCAACTACCGCTCCCGCGCCATTGCTCGGTTGGGCGGGCAACACCGCCGCACCTTTGCCGCCCTAGCCGGTCCCCTCCCCGGCGCGCGCCTTTTGCACAGCGCGGCCTGGTTGCTGCGCATTCCCTCCTTGGGCCGCACGGTCCTGTCGCGTTTCGCCCAGACGGCGCCCAGCAAAATCGATGTGTAAAAAACGATGTGTAACGAACAGGGGATGAACGCCAGGCTGCGTTAAAACAAATCGTCGATGGGACCGGCGCCCTCGCGCAGTACCTCGACCCCGCCCCCCTCGCCAAAGGCCAAAATGGTGGAGGGCACCACGCCGCCCAGCCCGGTGTCGAGCACGAGATCGACCTGCTTAAAACGCGCCGCGATCTCCTCGGGGTCGTTGGCGTTCCAGTCGCTGTCATCGTCGTTGCGCCGCGCCGATGTGGAGATAATCGGGCCCCCCAACGCTTCCAGAATGGCGCGGGCCACCGGGTGGTCGGGCACGCGGATGCCCACCGACTTGCGCTTGCTCATGCACAGACGCGGCACTTCCTTGGTGGCTTCGAGAATGAACGTGTAGGGCCCCGGCACCAGTCGCCGCATGAGCCGATAGGCGCTGTCGCCCACCCGCGCGTACCGGGCGATGTCCGACAGATCGGAGCACAGAAACGAAAACGGTTTGTCGGGGCTGGCGTTTTTGATGCGGTACACTTTCTCGACCGCTTTTTTGTTGAACAGATCGGCGCCAAAACCAAAGACCGTCCCCGTGGGATACGCGATGACGCCACCCTTCTTCAACACGTCGATGGCCTGGCGAATTTTGCGCGGTTCGGGATGCTTGGGATTTACAGGAAGCAACATGGCGTTCTCCAGTTTCGAAAAAAAAGCAACGCCCGTGTACCACGAACGCGCTACAGGCGCCAGTCCCGGCAGCAGTTGGCACGAGGCATACCCAACGATGGGCGATTAACGAAGTACGAAGTTGTATGTGTAGACAATGGTGGCGGCCACGGGCTCTCCCTTAGGCCCCAACGCCGGGTTCCAACGCTGCGCCAACATCGCGCGCCGCGCCGCATCGCCGAGACCGCCGCCGGGATCCGCGAGCACCTCGGCCTCCCGCACGCGACCGTCGCTGCCGATGCGCACCCGCAAGCGCACCTTGCCCTCGATGCCGTAGCGCCGCGCCTTGGGGGGATAGGGCGGCAGGGCCACCGGTCCGTTGTAGGGAGCGGGATGGCGCGACCAGTTCCGGGGAGACCCAGACGCCGCTGGCGCCACACTCGCTTTGCCCACGCCCGTTCCCGTCCCCGTTCCTCCAGACGCAGGACGCGTGCCGCGCAAGCCCGAAGCGCCCGGGGCCGCCACCTGCCCCACGGCGGCGTTTCCCTCCGAGGGGGCCAGGGCAAAATCCGCCGGGGCGTCGCTTGGCGCGAAGCTGTGGTCGTCGATGTCGAGGACCGCGGGCGCCGCTACGCGTTCCGGCTCATCGACAAATTCCGGGGCTGTCTCCGGGGCGGGCGCCGGTTCTTCAGCGGGTTCCGGGGCCGTCACCGGGGTTTCGGCGGGTTCTGGGGCTTCGGCCCATTCTGTCGGTTGGGGATGCGGGCGCAACGGGGCGTCGTCCCGGGGCAGCGGCGGGGGTGCTTCGGGTACTTCGGGCAGGGGCGAGACGGCGTTGTCGGGGCGCGGGTCCGCCGGGGGTGGCGGCTCCCACAGGGTCATTTCGACCCAGTCGAGATCGGGGTGTAGCGACGGGGGTTCGGCGACGAGCAAGCCGAAGAACAAGAGCGCGTGAACGGCGCCCGAGACGAGCCAAGCCAGGGCAAATCGGCCCCGCACGTCACACGTTGACCCGACTCGCTTCATCCCGGGTCACCATGTGCTGGCGGCGCGCGTCCAGGTGCGGGCGCACCACCTGCTGCAGGTAGTCGTCGACCTGGATGGCAGCCAGCCCGATGAAGCGCTCCGGCGTCTGGGCGATCGCGCTGAGCTCGCTGGCGCTTAACGGAATGCGGTCGTCGCCGGCCAGGCGTTCGAGCAGGTCGTTGGTCTGCCCCAACTCTTTCACGGAATGCGCCGCCGCCACCGAGTGATCGCGGATGGCCTCGTGGGCCACTTGCCGGCTCGCGCCCTTCTCTACCGCCGCCATGAGGATTTCTTCGGTGGCCAAGAAGGGCAGCTCCTCGGCCAAGCGCTTGTTGACAATGGCGCGGTTGAGCACGAGCCCGCTGGTGATGTCGATGAGCAGCCCCAGCACCGCGTCGGTGAGCAGGTAGGCCTGGGGGATGTCCATGCGGCGGATGGCGGAGTCGTCCAGGGTGCGCTCGAGCCACTGGTTGGCGTGGGTGGCGTGGAAGTCCACCGGCAAGTTCATCAGCTTGCGCGCCAGGCTGCACATGCGCTCCGAACGCATGGGATTGCGCTTGTAGGCCATGGCCGAAGAGCCGACTTGGTGGCGCCCAAAGGGCTCGTCGAGTTCTTTGAGCCCCGAGAGCAAGCGGATGTTGGTGCCCAGCCAACTGGCCGAGGCGCCGATGCCCGCCAAGGTTTCGGCGATCTTGGTGTCGAGCTTCCGCGGATAGGTTTGCCCCGTCACCGGAAAGGATGCCTCGAAGCCGAGCTTCTCCGAGACGCGGGCGTCCAGTGCGCGCACCTTGTCGGCGTCGCCGTTGAACAGCGTTACGAAGCTGGCCTGGGTGCCGGTGGTGCCCTTGGCGCCGCGGGCTTTGATTTGCCCCATCACCCACTCGATGGCGTCGAGGTCCATCATGAGGTCTTGCAGGGCGAGGCACAGGCGCTTGCCCATGGTGGTGGGCTGGGCCACCTGGAAGTGCGTGGCCCCGAGCACCGGTACATCTTTGAACTGCTCCGCCGCCGCCGCGAGGTTCTCAATGGCGTGCAGCAAATCGGCGTGGACATAATCCAGCGCCGTGCGGTGCAGCATCAAGTCGGTGTTGCAGACGACGAACTGGGAAGTGGCGCCCAAATGGATGATCCCCGCAGCGCTGGGGGCCTGCTCGCCAAAGGCGTACACGTGGGCCATCACATCGTGGCGCAGCTCCCGCTCCTTGGCTTCGGCGCGTTCGTAGTTGATGTCGTCGCGGTGTTCGCGCATCTCCGCGATGGCCTGCTCCGAAATCAAGTGCGTCAGACCGAGTTCGCGCTCGGCCTCGGCCAGGGCGATCCAGCAGTCGCGCCAACCGCGAAAGCGCGTGTTCTCGCTGAACAGCTCTTGCATGCGGCGGCTGGTATAACGGCTCACCAGTGGGTCCCGATACACATCACGGCTCATGGGGGCTTCCTTTCAGATGGGGGTAATTATAACAACAAGCCGGGGCGCTGCCGATCAATCTTGCGCGCCACCGTCGGAGGAGGATTTGGGGCCGCCCGAACGGACGCGCGGTGCCCGGCCTTCGCGGCGCTCACGGCTCTCGCGACCATCCCGACCGTCGCGGCGCTCACGGCTCTCGCGGCCATCGCGGCCATCGCGACCGTCACGGCCACGTCCCGAGCGCTCGGGGCGGTTGTCGTCGTTGCGCGGCGGACGCGGCGGGCGCTCTTCCCAACCCTCGGGCTTCTCGAGCAACGCGCGGCGCGAGAGGCGAATCTTGCCGCTGCTCCGGTCGATTTCGAGGACCTTCACCCGCATGGTGTCGCCCTCTTTGCAGATGTCTTCAACCTTGTCGACGCGGTGCCAGGCCATCTCGGAGATGTGCACCAGGCCGTCGATGTTGGGGATGATGTTGACGAAGGCGCCGAAATCCGCCAGGCGCACCACGGTGCCCTCGAACTCCTCGCCCACCTCGGGCTCGCGGATGAGGCCCTCGATGATGTCGATGGCGCGCTGCGAGGCCTCGGGGTCCGGCGAAGCGATGAAGACGGTGCCGTCGTCCTCGACGTCGATGTTCACGCCGGTCTGCTCGACGATGCCGCGGATCATCTTGCCGCCGGGGCCAATGATGATGCGGATTTGGTCGGGCTTGACCTTGAGCGTGGTGATGCGCGGCGCCCACTTGGAGAGCTCGGGGCGCGGCGCCGAAATGGTGGCGAGCATGCGCTCAAGGATGTGCAAGCGGCCGACGCGGGCTTGCTCTAGGGCGCGCTCCATGATGTCGCGGGCGAGGCCTTTGATTTTGATGTCCATCTGCACGGCGGTGATGCCGCCCTGGGTGCCGGTGACCTTGAAGTCCATGTCGCCCATGTGGTCTTCGTCGCCCAGGATGTCGGAGAGGATGGCCGTGCGCTGGCCGTCGGACATGAGCCCCATGGCGATGCCCGCCACCGGCGCTTTAATGGGCACGCCGCAGTCCATGAGGGACATGCAGCCGCCGCACACCGTGGCCATCGACGAGGAGCCGTTGGACTCGGTCACTTCGCTCACGACGCGAATGGCGTAGGGGAAGTCTTCTTTGGACGGGAGCATGCGGTCTAGGGCGCGCTCCGCCAGGGCGCCGTGCCCGATCTCGCGGCGCGATGTGGCACCGACGCGGCGCACTTCGCCCACGGAGAACGGCGGGAAGTTGTAGTGCAGCATGAAGCGCTTGGTGGGCTCGGTGTAGAGGCCGTCCAGGCGCTGCTCGTCACCGGAGAGGCCCAAGGTGGTGGTGGCGATGGCCTGGGTCTCGCCCCGCGTAAACAGGGCCGAGCCGTGCACCCGCGGCAACAGGCCCACCTCCGAGGAGATGGGGCGGATGTCGGTGGTGGCGCGGCCGTCGATGCGCTGTCCCGTGGCGAGCACGCGTTCGCGCACGACGTGCTTCTTGAGGTTGGAGAGCGCCGGGGAGATGTCGCCGGCGTGGTCGGGGAACTCCGCCAACAGGGCTTCGGTGGCCTCACTGGTCACCGCGTCGATGGCGGCGTAGCGCTCCTGCTTGGCGAGGATGCGCGTGGCTTCGTCGAGGCGCGCCCCAAAGCGTTCCTGGGCCCGCGCGACCAGCTCCGGGTGCAGCTCCGGCGCCGTAAAGGGCATCTTGGGCTTGCCCGCGCTCTCGCGCATGGCCTCCTGCAGGTCGAGGAGCGGCATGAGGGACTGGTGGCCGAACTCCAGCGCGTCGATGAGGTCGCTCTCGCTGATCTCCTCGCCGCCGCCTTCCACCATGGTAATGGCGTCGCGGGTGGCGGCCATCACGATGTCGAGGTCGCTGTTTTGCAGCTCTTCCATGGTGGGAAATGCGACGAAGCTGCCGTTGACGCGCCCCACGCGAATGCCGGCGATGGGGCCGAAGAAGGGAACGTCGGAGAGGTGCAGTGCCGCCGAAGCCCCGATGAGGGCGAGCACGTCGGCCTTGTTTTGGCCGTCGGCGCTGAGCAGCGTGGCGATGACCTGTACCTCGTTGCGAAACCCGTCGGGAAACATGGGGCGAATGGGGCGGTCCATGATGCGGCAGGTGAGGATTTCGTCTTCGCGGGGCCGGGCCTCGCGCTTGAAAAAACCGCCGGGGATCTTGCCGCCAGCGTACTGCCGTTCGGTGTACTCGCAGGTCAGCGGGAAGAAGTCCACGCCCTCGCGCGCCGACTTGCTGCCCACCGCGGTGACGAGCACCATGGTGTCCTCGAGGCGAACCACCACCGCGCCGCCCGCTTGTTTGGCGATGCGCCCGGTTTCAATCGAAACCTCTTTGTTGCCGATTTTTACGCTTTCTCGAATGAACATTGGCTATGCCTTTCTGCCGGAGTGCCCGGCAATGGGCCGTACATTGCGCGATCGCGATTCACCGGGTTAGTCCTGGTCCCTGGCCACATCGCCGCGCGGGTGGGGATGCGGACACGGAGCAAGACTACGATGAAGAGATGCGCCAATGTACGGGAGGTAATGCGCCTGCGACGCCAGCTCACCCGCGGCCGCGCCAAAGGGCGGCAGGGCGGCAGACAATCGCAGGCGGGGATGCATCAATAAAGCGGGGCTACTTGCGGATGCCCAGGGCGTGGATGATCTTGCGATAGCGCTCCACGTCCTTGCGCTTGAGGTAGTCGAGCATGTGGCGGCGCTTGCTCACGAGCTTGAGCAGACCGCGGCGGCTGTGGTGGTCTTTTTTGTGCGTCTTGAAGTGCTCGGTCAAGTACTGGATGCGCTTCGTCAACAGGGCGACTTGGACCTCCGGAGAGCCGGTATCGTTTTCGTGGGTTTTGAATTGCTCGACAATGGCTTGCTTGTCTTCGGTGTGAAATACAGACATTTTCTCATCTCCTTAAT
>JAAYKL010000071.1 GCA_012522445.1 Myxococcales bacterium
CTGGAACAACAAGACGACGACCTGACGCGCAACAAAGCGCGCATGCGCGCCGTGGGCGTGCCGCCGGGGGCAAAGGATTGGTAATGCGACGACGGTTCTCCGGGCTCATCTTGGCTTCTCTTTGGCTCTTCGCGGCCGCGGTCCATGCGGCGCCGGAGGAGCCCAGCGTGGAGTTCTCGTTTGACCGCGACACCTTTGTGGCGGGCGAGCCCTTTGAGATGAACATCTCCGTGACCGCTGACGGCGAGGGAGAGCCCACGATCCACATCCCCGACACACGGGGCCTGCGGGTGCTGCAGCGCTCGGTGAGCCGCCCGTCTTCGGGCATGTCCTTTTCGTTTAGCTTTGGGTTGGGGCAGGGCGCCAAGAAGGTGGTGCGCAACACGGGCACCACGCGGCACCAGCTCTTTGTGGTGGCCGATGCGCCCGGCGCCTACCGCGTCGGACCGGTGGAGATCACGCTCGACGGTCACCGGTTTCGCGTGGGCACGCGCACCATTAACGTCGTCGCGGCGGGGGCGGCGAAGGCGGTGTCGCCGGATGCGGCGGACGCCACGGCTTCGCTGGGCGGCCAGCCCTTGGTGCTGCAAAACGTCAAGCGCGATCCCGATTACTTTTTGCACATGTCGGTATCGAAAGACAGCGTCTACCTGGGGGAGATGGTGGTGCTCTCGGTGTACCTCTACACGCGCACCAGCAGCCTCCGCATTGAGCAGTTCACGCGCGAGCCCGGCACGGACGGCTTTTGGGTGGAGCGCTTCGAAGACTTTGACCTGCGGCGCATTCAGACCGAGTCCGTGGTGGTGGAGGGCCAGCGGATGGATCGCCTGTTGCTCAAGCAGATGCCGCTGTTTCCCATCAAGACCGGGGAGCTCGTCATCGCGGCCCCCACGCTTTCCTTTACGGTGGGCGGAGGCTTCTTCTCCTTTGGGCGCCAGGTGACGCGCAGCGCCGAACCCGTGACGGTGCAGGTGAAACCCCTGCCGACGACAGGGCAACCCGCGGCGTTTCACCCCGACAATGTCGGGCACTTCCGGCTCAAGGCCGAGCTGTCGCCGAACCCCGCACGGGTGGGGGAGCCGGTGACCTTTCACCTCGTCCTCGAAGGCGAGGGCAACGTTCGCAAGGCCGCCCTGCCGGCGCTGCCGACCATCGACGGGCTGCGCGCCTATCCCCCCGAGGAGGGCGTGACGGTGAAAGCGGCCAAGCAGCGCGTCACCGGGACCCGTAGCCACAAGGTGTTGCTGATCCCCGAGGCGGCGGGCGAATACACCATCCCCGCGCTCTCGATGCCGGTGTTTCATCCGGGCACCGCGCAGTACCAGGTGCTGAAAACGCGCGAATTTACGCTCACCGTGCGAGAGGGCGCACCGGGCGCGGCGACGCCACCGGCTCCCCCGGCAGATGTGGGAACTGCGGCGACAGACGACGCTGCTGGCGTTGCGTCTGCAGCCAACCGCGACGCGTTCTCGCGCATGCAAACCCAATTGCGCTCCATCAGCAATCGCATCAACGTCGACCGCGGCGCCCCACTGGCGGTGACCCGGCCGCTCTACCTGGGGCTTTTGGGCGGCGTCCTGTTGCTCTTTGTCGGCTTTGGCGTCGGGCGCTGGGCGCACCGGCGCTGGTCGTTGCTGCGGGAGGTGAACCGGCCGTCGCGCGCGGCCCCCGAGGCGATTCGCGCCTTGCGACAACTGGGGGCGCAATCCGGCGCTCTCGAACGGGACGCCTTTTACGCGGCGCTGCACAAAACGCTGCTCGCCTATCTCGCAGCGCGCCTTGACGTCACAGTGGTGGGCGACACGCAAACCGAGCTCTCCGCGCGCCTCGTGCAGCACGGGATGCCCGCGCCCCAGGTGGCAGAGTTTATGACCTTGCTAGAGTCCTGCGAGTTTGCGCGCTTTGCGCGGGTCGATGCCGATGCGGCGGATTTTCGCGCCGAGATAGACCACGCCATCTCCCTGGTGCGCGCCTTGTCGCAAGGGCGGGGCACCCCATCCGCAGCGGGAGCGCCGGCCCAAGGAGGTGGAGATGCGTAGACGAAACATGTGGGCGCTGGTGCCGCTGGTGCTGGGCCTGGTCTTGATGGCATCGCCCGCAGGGGCCTCCACGCTGGCCCAGAAGATGACCGCGGCCAACCAACTGTTTTGGCAGGCGGATTACACCGGCGCCGCCGCGGCGTACGCCGAGCTCGAAACCCTGGGGGTGCACTCCTACGAGCTGCTGTACAACCGCGCCACCGCTGAGGCGCGCCAGGGGCGACTCGGGGTGGCGGTGCAGTATTACGAAAAAGCCCTGCGCATCGCTCCGGGGGAGGCGGACACCCACCACAACTTGCAGGTCATCCGCGACTACATCGCCCGGCGGGCCAGCGAAAAGGGCCGCGACGCGGTGTTGGCGCCCAGCGTGGGTCCGGTGCGCGCGCTGCTGGATCGCTTCTCGCCCAATGGCGTGGCGTGGGCGTTTTTGTTCTTCCTCACCGCGGCCTTTGGCGCCTTCGTCGCGCGGGGATTTGTGCGGGTGGATTTTGCGCGCATGGCCTTGGGAGTGGTGGGCGGTGTGCTGCTGGCGGGGGCCGTATTCGCCGGGGCCGTGACCGCGGGAAAATGGCACGTCCACACGCAGCAGTTGGAGGCCGTCGCCATCGCGCCGGATGTGCTCGGCGTCCACGAGGGGCCCAGCGACACGCCGGTGCGGTTTTACCTCGAAGAGGGCAGCCGGGTGCGGGTGCTCGAACAGCGCGACAAATGGCTGCGCATCCGCGACGACCAAGGCCGAGATGGCTGGGTGCCGCGGGCGGGCGTGGGCCAGATCTAGCCAAACACAGCTTCAGTTTACCTCGAGTTCACCCCAAGTCCCGGCAGCGAATCCGGACTTTCGCCGCTGTGGGTGCGGTTTTCTCGCAAAAATACGTACAGTGCAGGTGTTGCTTTATGCGTTGGGTGAAGCTGTGCTATCTTTGGCACATCTATTCACCGCAAATGAAAGGAACATGCCATGGTCAACTCGTGCTTTTTGCCGCGTCTCATGCGGCGTTTCCGTGCGCTCTCATTGCCTACCGCGCTGGTCTTGGCGCTGATGACCACGCTGGCGCACCGCGAGGTCGCGGCATTGCCGGGCATTCACCCGCGCGCGGTCTCCACCTGGGACACCACGCGATCGACCATCGTATTCGATTACGCCCACGGCTTCTTGCTGGAGGGCGGCTACTACAACCACGCGGGCTACAACGCCAACTTCACCTCCACCTCGGGGCGCCTCAGCTCCCAGTTCGGCCTGCACTACATCAACTATCGCCCCGACGACTTCGGACACGCTGCCCACGGTGCGGCGGGCTCTGCGACGGCGGTGTACAGCTTTCCGCTGGGCCAGCGCTTCGACAACGGTCTGCCGCGCGTCGCGCTCACCTTTTACGGCGGCGGCGTGCCCACAGCGGTGTTGAACGGCGAGTACAACTA
>JAAYKL010000072.1 GCA_012522445.1 Myxococcales bacterium
CGCCGATGAGCTCCCGAATGGCGGCGGTGGGTTTGAAGAAAAAGCGTCGCTCGCTGGTTCTTTGGGTGCACGAAGTGATGACGTCGTGCCGAATCCATCTGATGGCCATGGTGTCCTCCTGTGTTTTCGGTTTTCAGGAGATATATCGACAGCTGCGGCGAATAGTTTCCTAAAAAATCACTCTCAGCGAATCAAAATTACTCTCAGTGAATTAAACGCCAATAAATTCATGAGGTTAGAAAACTGAAGTCGCTAAAAAAATGACTCTGAGTGGGAGTGGGAGGGAGTGGGAGGACTCTGAGTGGGAGTGGGAGGGGAGTGGGATGGTGACCTGCCGCAACGCCTTGTGCAGGCAAAGGGAAGGCGTGGATTGGTTCAGTAGATTGGTTAAACGGGAGAAAGGGAACGGAAAAAGAGCGGATGGGGCGGGGCAGGGACGGGGGTTACGCGTTGGTGATTTCGGCCACTTCGGCGGCCAGGTCGAAGACGCGCTTCTCGATGCCTTCGCCCACTTCGTAACGGGCAAAGCGCCGCACGGTGACATCGTCGCCAAAACGGCTCAACAGATCGGCCACGGTGATCTCGCTGTCTTTCACGAAGAGCTGATCGACCAGGCAGTTGTCTTTCTTCCACTTGGCGATTTTGCCCACGACGATTTTGGGAACGATGTTTTCGGGTTTCCCCTCTTCGAGCACTTGGGCCGTAAAAATTTCGCCTTGCTTGTCGACATCTTCTTGGGGGATTTCGTCGACGCGCGCGTAGGGCGGGTTCATGGCGGCGATGTGCATGGCGATGTCCTCGCAGGCCTGGATGAAATCGGGGGAGCTGGTGACGCTGTCGTCGCTGCTCACCACGTCGACCATTACACAAATGCGGCCGCCGTCGTGGTTGTACCAACCGATGCGGCTGTTGTCCGCGGCGAAGCGAATAAAGCGGCGCAGGGTGGCCTTCTCGCCAGTGGCAGCGGTGAAGTTGACAACGGATTGCTCAACCGTGAGGCCGCCGGGCATGGCCAGGGCGTTGAGCGCCTCCAGGCTGCTGGGGTTTTGCTCGCGGACAATTTTGGCGATGTCGTTGGTCAAGGAGATGAAGGAGTCGTTTTTGGCGGCGAAGTCGGTTTCGCAGTTCAGCTCCACCAGGGCCACCTGAGTGCCATCGGGGGTGGCGTCCATGCCGATTTTGCCTTCGGCAGCGATGCGGCCTTGTTTTTTGGCGGCCTTGGCGATGCCTTTCTTTTGCAGGTCTTCAATGGCTTTCTCGATGTTGCCTTCGGCTTCAACCAGCGCTTTGCGACAGTCGGCAACGCCAACGGATGTGCGCTCGCGCAACTCTTTGATCATTTCAATGGTGATGGTTGTCATGCGGATTCCTTTCAATGATCGGCTCGCGCCTTTGGCGCCAAGCCAATGCAGGTGATGGGGTTGTGGGCCGCGCGTTCGGCCTTACGCCACGCTCACTCGGCGGGTTTTGTTTCGGACTCGTTGCGACGGGACGTTGCGGCACGCGGACGACGTACGCTCTCGACCTTGGGGCCGGGACCGGTGCTCTGTACGGCAGCGGTGCTCGTGGCCTTGGCCACTTCGCGGCGCTTGCGGATACCCTCGTCGACGGCGTCGGCAATTTTGGACGTAATGAGTTTGATCGAGCGAATGGCGTCATCGTTGCCGGGAATGGGCAGGTTGATGAGATCGGGATCGCAGTTGGTGTCCACCAGGGCGACGATGGGAATGCCGAGCTTGCGGGCCTCTTTGATGGCGATGCTCTCGAGGTTGGGGTCGATGACAAAGATCACGGCGGGCAGGGTCTCCATGTTTTTGATGCCGCCGACAAACTTGATCAGCCGATCGTATTCTTTGTCCATCTGCAGGCGCTCTTTTTTCACGAAGTTGTCGTAGCTGCCGTCGGCGCGCATGCCTTCAATGGTGCGCATGCGCTCCACCGTGTTTTTGATGGTGACGAAGTTGGTCAACGTGCCGCCGAGCCAACGGTTGGTCACGGCGTGCATGCCGCAGCGCTCGGCCTCGTCGCGGATCACCTCGGTGGCTTGACGCTTGGTGCCGACAAAGAGGATCTGTCCACCGCGGGCCACTTGTTGCGTTACAAATTGGCACGCTTGGTTGAAGAGCTTTTGCGTGAGGCGCAGGTCGATGATGTGCACGTTGTTGCGCACACCGAAGATGTAGCGGCGCATTTTCGGATTCCAGCGGCGGGTGTGGTGTCCCAAGTGCACGCCGGCTTCGAGCAGTTCGCGCAAGGTGACGCTGTCTTTCGTTTCTTCGGGAGTCGTAGCGGTTTCTACCATGATGTTCCTTTGGGTTGGTTCCTCCGCGCCTCGCCTTCGCACCATTCTGCGCATGCATCGCAGAACACCCAGGTCGAAGCCCTGTCCGCAGTGGCGGTGCAGGGATGGCGCGTGTGTGTCGGCTTGATTGCCGTCGGCGGCACCCATATCAAAACAGGGCGTGTGGGGCAAGGGGCTTTGTGTGGAAATCAACGTGTGTTGTCAGGGGGTTGGCACGCGTCAACCGGAACTACGAGATGGGCTTTTTGTGAACGGCAGATGGCTCCTTGGGTGCGGCGTCGATGCGCCCACCGGGAGGCTTGTCGCCGTGCCGGGCCACGACGCTCTCCATGATGGCCTCGACAACGGCGTCGTCCTGGTGATTTTTGCGCGGCGGCAGCAGGTCGTGTTGCTCCAGAAACGTGAAGTCGGCTGAGAACTGGCCGTTTTCGTTTTCCATCACCGACGCAATGTCGAAGACCTCGTCGACCTCGACGTCGAAGGTGCGCACCGGCGGATCGATGGGCACATCGGAGGGGATGGCGTCCCGGTTGCGCGTCTGGCGTTCGCGTTTGAGCAGGGCGGCCAAAATGCGCAGATTTTTTTTGCGGATCTCCAAGGACTGCTTCTGGTTCTCGACCAAAGTGCGGAGCTTTTCGCGCTCCTCGGTGAGGCCGTGGATGAGGGTCTCCTGTTCGAGGAGGCTGTGCTGCAACGCGGGGTTGACGCCCTCTTGGCGCGAGGCCGCCGCGCTGGCCACAGATTGGGCCTGGAGGCGCAGCACCTCTTCGCGCAGCTCCCATATTTCGCTTTGGCGGGCCTCGAGTTGGCGAAAGGCATGGCGCAGTTCGGTCTCCAAGTCTTCGCGCACGCACATCAATTCGGTTTCGTTTTCCTCTTTGAGGCGTTCGATTTCGCGCCGCAGATGATGGACGATCTCGGAGGCCTTGAGCTCGGCGTCTCCCTCATTTGCGGCCAGGGATGCCATGGCGTTGCGCAGGTCGGCTTCGAGGTTGGTGGCGCGCTGTTCGGCGGCTTGCATGGCCTGGCGGGCTTGTTCATGGTGGTGCTTCTCGTCGGAGAGCTGCGCGCGGACCTCCGCCAGGACCTGTGCGTTTTCGGCGAGCTGCGCCCGGGACTCCGCCAGGGCTTGTGCGTTTTCGCCGAGCTGCCCCTGGGCTTCGTCCAGGCGTTGCCGCAGCGCATCGCCTTGTTGTTGGGCGGCCGTTAGGTGGGCTTGGGCCTCTTGCGTGCCCTGGGTGTGCAATTGCAGTTGCCGGTGTTCCTCGCGGGTGGTCGCCAGGGTGCGCCGCAGGGAGATGGCCTCTTGGCGCAGGGACTCGTTTTCGGTTTCGCGGGCGGCGATTTGTTCGATGAGGTCGCCTTGTTCGCGCTGTTGTTGCTTGAGGGCGGCCTGAAAATCGTGCAGTTGGGCCACGGCGCGGGTGCGCTCGATTTCAATTTCGTCGCGGTCGCGCGCGTGGAACCCCGCTTCGCGCTCCAGGGTTTCGAGTTGCTGTTCGAGGCGGCGGATGGTGCGCTGGGCGGTAAACAGGGCGTCCTCGGTTTGGCCGAAGCGCTGACGGGTTTCGTCGAGGCGCTCTTGCAGATCTTGCATTTCGATGTCTTTGCGTTCGAGCTGCTCGTCGCGAAGGGCCAGTTGGGTGGCGATGGCGCGCTCGCTGCGGTGTTTTTCTTTTTGAGCGAGGACCTGGGCGGTGTGGAGTTGATCGCTTTGTCGGCGCAGTTGTTCGCTCAAGGGGCGAAAGGGCAACTGGGCCATGAGGGTGTCATCGAGCGGCAGGTAGCGCGCGGTGCAAAGGGCCAAGAAGGCGTCGGGCGGGTCTTCGTCGCCGTGCATCAGGCGGTCGTCAAACAAGGGAGAGTCGGTGCTTTGGCGCGAGGCCAGTGGCGAGAGGGTGGCGCCAAACAAGGGGTGCTGTGCGTAGAGCAGCACGTGGGGAAAATGATGGCGCAGGGCGCGTTCGAGGGCCACGAGAGAGGGGATGGCGGGCGCGGGCGCGTCTTCGGCGGCGTCGCGGTTGGGGATGCGCAGCACCGCCAAGCCAGTGGGGGACAGCAGGGCGCGGCAGGCGCGGAGCTCGGCGTCGAGGTCGAAGTGGGGGGCGTCAAAGGGGAGGTGCAGGTGCAGCACCAGGTCGAAGCGGGCCGCTTGAAAGGGCCAGGCGCCGAAGTCGGCGGCGAGCTGCACGAGGTTGGGGGGCGCGTCGCGCAAGGGCGGGGTGCCCCGGGGCAACACCCGGTATGCGGCGGCGGCGCTGTCGCAGAGCAAGCGAATCCCTTCGGGATCTGCCGCGTTTAAGTCGAGGATGTGGGCGTTGTGGGCGAAGCGTTCGCAGAGGAGATAGGCGGGAATGGGAGAGATGTCGTGCATGAATACGAAGTGTAGCTTTTTTGCCCGGCATACAAAAGCATTTTGGTCGCGGGCGGGGCGTCACGAGCGTCCTAAGAAGCGGCGGATGCGTGGCGAGCCAAGTCGTTTTTGTGGGGAGCGGGGCAGCAGGGGGGCGGGTTCGGTGCGGATTTTTTACAGCCAAGATGACATTTTTGCGGCATAATGGCCCGGTGTCGCGCTTGGACTTTGCGAAAAGGCGAAGCGGACACGGGTGCGATGCGCGCTGCACGGGTAGCGCCCTCGCACAGCGGGTACCCCAACAACAGTTTAAGGAGACTTGTTATGCACCAAAACATTATGCGCTTTTTGTTATTGGCCCTGCTGGGCTTGTGGGTCGCCGCCTGTGGCAGCAGCGACGACAAATCGAAAGATGACGCCGATGACTCCGACAGCAGCACCATTCCCCCGGGCGGCTGGGACACTGAGCCCGACCCCTACCACGGGGATGACGACGTGCTGAAAACCGACGACTACAGCGCCATTCCCGGCGGCATCGACGTGAAGGACGCGCCGATGTTTGTCACGCTGGGCTTCGACGACAACGCCTTTGCCGATGGCGTGAACTGGATTACCGACTTCTTGCGCAAAAAGAAAAACGCCGACGGCACCCCGGCACGCATCTCGTTTTACATGACCACGGGGCATGTCTCCGACGATCCCGAGGTGTTTTCCATGTACGCCGAGCCGCGCGCAAATGCCGATCTCGCGGCGGTGGTCGACTCCTGGCGGACGGCCTACGAAGATGGGCACGAGGTGGGCAACCACACGCATCATCACTTCAACGGCTTTCCCAAGTGGGAGACGGGCAAGACCGACGACGACGTATTCACCGTGGAGCAGTGGGCCGACGAGATGGAGCGCGCCAATCACTACCTGAGCGAAGACCCGGATGGACCGGGCATCCCCGCATCCGAAGTGACGGGCTTCCGCACGCCCTTCTTGGCCTACAGCGACATGACCATGGCGGCCGCGGCGCAGGTGGGCTTCGACTACGACTGCAGCATCGAGGACGGCTGGCAGGGCTCGATGAATGGCACCAACTTTCCCTGGCCCTACGACCTGAAAGACGGCTCCCCGGGCGACAACTACAGCTACACCTGGGGCAACCTGAAGCGCGATCCCGTGGGTTCGCACCCGGGCCTCTGGGAGATGCCGGTGCTGCCGATGATCGCGCCGCCGGATTACCGCGTCGCCGAGTACGGCCTGCCCACGGGCTTCCGCGCCATGTGCAAGAGCCGCGTCAGCTACTTCTCTACCGAGGATGGCAAAATCACCGGCTTCGACTACAACATGTGGGAGCACACCGAAAACTTCTCCCTCACCGGTGACGAGGTGCTCGCCGTGCTCAAGTACTCCCTCGACCTGCGCCTGAAGGGCAACCGCGCGCCCTTCATGCTCGGCGTGCACACCGACGAGTACACCGACGAGAACCCCTACTTCAAACCGCGCAACTCCACCGTGGCCGATCGGCGCAAAGCCATCGAGGATTTCCTCGACTACGCGCTCTCCAAAAAAGAGGTGCGCGTGGTGCCAGTGCGCGACATCCTGGCGTGGGTTAAGGCGCAAAAAGGCGCCGACAACACCGATCCGGTTGACACCGAGACCGACCCGGTTGACACCGAGACCGACCCGGTTGGCACGGACACCGACCCGGTTGACACGGACACCGACGGCACCGACACCGAGTAATTTCCGCAGGTGAATGTGCCGTCATGCCCTGAGCAAGGCGGCGCCCCGTCCATATCTCATTTCAAAACTACGAGGAGGCTGACAATGAAAATTGGGATCATCATTGAAACCAAGGAGCCCGAAAAATCGTGGAATGCGCTGCGCTTTGCGGTGACCGCCCTAAAGGCTGACCACGAGGTCAAAGTGTTTTTAATGGGCGAGGCCGTCGAAATACAGCACATGTCCGACAACAAATACGATGCGGCGGCGCAGTTGCACGCCTTCGATGCAGCGGGTGGCACCATTTTGGCCTGCGGCACCTGTCTGCAATCCCGCATGATCGATGGCAACGAGGTGTGTCCCATCTCCACGATGACCGACTGCCTCGACATGGTGACGTGGGCCGACCGCGTGGTGACGTTTTGACCGCGCTTGGGGCAACGTTGAAATAAAACCACCGGTTCGCTTGTTGCGCGGGAGAACCCCTTATTGTGCGGTCGAACCTTAAATGATGTTTTGCGCAATGGCGCACTGTGCGCGAAGGAGAAGGCAATGACGGATTCAAAAATGGCGAACAGCGACAAGGCGATGCCCGCTGCCCCTCCCAAAGGACTCGGCGTGATTTTTGTCGCGTACATTTTGCTCGTCTTGGTGGGCATCATCAGCTCGTGGCACCTGGCGGAGGTCTTTTATCAAACCCACATCGCCCCCGAAGCCCACGACAGCTTCTGCAACATCAGCGAGAGCATGAACTGCGACAAGGTGGCCCTGCACGACGACTTCTCGGTCTTTCTCGGCACCCCGGTGGCCATCTGGGCCATGGCGGGATACGCCTTTGTCGCCTTGCTGGCGGCGCTCGCCCTGCTGCATCTGCGCCGGGGGTTTGGCCAGGGCTTCTTGTTTTTGTTCGGCCTGCTCTTTGTCGCGGTGTCGCTGTACCTCGTGTACGCCATGCACTTCATCATCGGCTCGTGGTGCATCGTCTGCCTGGGCATCGACGTGATCAACCTCGCGCTGTTCGGGTTGAGCGTGGCGGTGTTGCGCGTGGGGCGCCGCGGCATTGTGGCGGCCATCGCAGCGGACTTTCGCAGCTTGTTGTCCATGCCCTTGCACACCGTCGCCCTGTTTATTGTGGGGCCGGGGTTGCTGGTGGGCGCCCATTTTTCCGGACAGCGCATGCAGGGCGACATCGCCCAAGAACTCGACGCCAGGGCCCAAGCCGAACAGAGCCGCCTCATCCGCGAGGCCACCGGGTCGCAGGTCATCTACGTGTCGGGACAAGACGAAAAACTCGACGAAAAGCAGTGGTCGCCCAAGACCAAGGACACCCCCACCGATCAGGCGTGTCGCAGCAAGGCCGCCGGGGACGACGACGTGCCCCTGGCCATCCACGTGGGCACCGCCAAGGGCGGACAACCCTGGAAAGGCGCGGCCGCACCGGTGCTCGAAATCCACGAGTTCACCGACTTCGAGTGCCCGCATTGCCGCACGGCCCACATGATGGTCAGCCAACTGGTCTCCACTTATCCCGACAAGTTGCGCGTCTACCACCGGCACTTGCCCCTGGACCACAACTGCAACCCGTCGGTCACCCGCCCGTTTCACCCGCGGGCCTGCGAGCTGTCGCGCGTGGCGGTGTGCGCCGGGCGGCAGGGGCGCTTCTTCGAGATGGCCGACTACCTGTTTCACAATGCCCAGCAAATCCGCACCGAGAAGATGTCGGCTTCGGACATCGCCCACAACCTGGCGCTAGACCTGGGCAAGTTCGAATGCTGCATGAACGAGACCGACGCCATGGACACCATCAAGGCCGACATGCAGGAGGCGTCTCGTCGCAACCTGCGCGGCACCCCGGCCTTTGTCGTCGGCGATCAGGTGTATTACGGCAAAATCCCCGAGGAGGCCCTCAAGGGATTGGGGGTGTCGTCCCAGGCGCCGTCCGCATCTCCCGAGCCTCCCGCTGAGAAAGCCGCCGAACCATCTGCTGAGAAAGCCGCTGCGCCAGTCGCCGAACCGTCCATTGAGAAAGCCGCTGAACCATCCGCGGCGCAACCCTGAACGCGCTTCGGCAACGCGGCGCGCACTCCGCTACACCTAAAACTGAAAGTAGATGAAGGGCGCCACCTCGGTTTGCGCGAGGTAGTGGGCTGCGGCGACGGCCGAAACCAGCAGCACCGCCTGGACGACGGCGGGCAGGGCGGTGAAGCCTTTGCGCAGTTGGTCGAAGTGCTTGGGGACAAGGCCGTGGGTGAGCATGGCGGCGAGCAGGATGAGGCTGGCGGGCTTCATGAGGTTGCCCACGCCGAAGTTCGTCGAGGCGATGGCGCGGAACACGGCGGCCGCATCGGCAAAGGAGGCGGCGCGAAAGAATATCCAGGCGGCGCAGACCACGTGAAAGGTGAGCAGCGTTTGGCCGAAACGCCGCAGGCGCGTGTTGGGCTTGGGGGTGGGGAAGGCGCGCTGCCACACGCGGGTGAGCACCAGGGCCAGGCCGTGAATGGCGCCCCAGACGATGAAGTTGAGGGCGGCGCCGTGCCACAGACCGCCCAAGAGCATCGTGATGAGCAGGTTGATGTAGGTGCGGGCGTGGCCCTTTCGCGAACCGCCCAGCGGGATGTAGAGGTAGTCGCGCAGCCACGAGGACAGGGAGATGTGCCAGCGCTGCCAGAAGTCGCGCAGGTTTTGGGCGGTGTAGGGGGCGCGGAAGTTTAAGGGGATGTCGAAGCCCAGCAGGGCGGCGGAGCCGATGGCGATGTCGGAGTAGGCCGAGAAGTCGGCGTAGATTTGAAAGGCGTAGGCCCACACCGCCACCAGGGCCTCGGGGGAGGAGTACATCCACGGCGCGCTGAACACCGGGTCGACGAGGTGGGCGCCGAGGTAGTCGGCCACGGCCATTTTTTTGACGAGCCCGATGCCGATGAGGAAGAGGGCGCGGCCGCTGTTGGCCACCGTGAGACTGGGAGTGCGTCCGAACTGGGGCAGCAGGTGGCTGGCCCGCACGATGGGACCGGCCACGAGCTGGGGGAAGAACGAGACGAACAGCAGGTATTCGGCGTAGTTTTGCGCCACGGGCAGGCGCCGGCGGTAGAGGTCGATGATGTAGCTCATCGTTTGGAAGGTGTAGAACGAGATGCCCACCGGCAGCAGGACGTCGAGGACGATGGGGCTGGGGGTGAAGCCGAACACCGCCGCCAGCCGCGCGAACTCCTCGGCGAAGAAGTTGAAGTACTTGAAGGTGGCCAGGATGCCCATGTTCATGGCGATGCTGAAGCTCAGCAGGGCGCGGCGCACGCGGGGGGAGCCGCTGCGGTCCATGTGGCGGCCGACGAAGTAGTCCAGCGAAGACGAAAAGAAGATGAGGGTGAGGTAGCGGGGGTTCCAGCTCGCGTAAAAGAGGTAGCTCACCGCCAGCAAGAAGAGGTTGCGCCAGCGGCGGTAGGGGCTGAGGAGCCAGAAGATGCCAAAGGTCGCCAGGAAGAGCACCGCGTAGGACAGGGAGTTGAAGGCCATGGGTTACTCCGGGGACGCCCAGGGCAGGGCGGGCCGTGTCACGCGGACGGGCGTCGTGCTGGTAAGCGTCGTGCTGGTAATGGGATAGTGCACGCCTGTTTCAAACACGGAACCGCATGTCTTGCCAACCCCACAGGTGCGGTTTGTCACGTTAGAACGGGCTGATAAAGGCATTGGCTGAGTGTTTGCTTTTGTCGTTGTAAAACACCACAACGAACTTCGTTCGCAGATTGTTGTCGAGCGACCAACCGGTCACCTTGCGCGAAAATAAGTCAATGACAACCGCTAGGTATGTTCAGTTTGACCCGGTCCCAATATACGTGATGCTACCGATCCAGGCGGTATTAGGCCAGCATCAGCCTTCTGTTCCTTGGTGTGTTGGCCTCTTGTTTTCTTCGTCACATGGACCTCCTGGGGAACCATTATTTCCCCTTTGTCAGGCGTCCACAAGAATAGGGCAAGGGTACAAACAAGGTTGACACGTTCCGAGCAGGTTATCGCGCGCAGCGGAAACCGGTGCTGGCGTAGTTACCTTCGTACAAGCCGCGTTGACGGTTGGTTAGGTCCCATACGGCGTTGCCGCCATCCGACGGGTCCCCTCTCACCGTCTTGTAGTCACTGGGGTATTCCCAGGCGCTGCCGTCACCGGGATGCGCCCCGGTGTTGCCGTTGTGGCAAGAACCTCCAGGCTCCATGCTGCAGTCGTAACTATTGTGCCAGGTGTCCTGAACAAACTCTTGAACATTGCCCGACATGTCGCACAGGCCCTGCACCGTATTCCCCGTCGGGCGACTGCAGACCGGCATGGGATAATTTTCGAAGGGGGTGGTGTACGGCTCCTTTACCACGTTGTCTTCGGTGGGCGGATCATCGCCCCACGGATAGGAGCTGTTGTTGCCCCGGGAGCGGGCGGCGAATTCCCACTCGGATTCGCTGGGAAGGCGACCTGTGGCGAAATGGCAAAACACCCGGGCTTGCTGCCAAGTAATGTGGGTGACCGGGTGATTTTCGTGTCCGGGGTTATCAAATGTGTTGGCGTGATCGTCGATGGGAGGTTCGCAGACTCCTGCTTCGGTGCAGCGGCGATATTGCGCATTTGTTGTTTCGGTGCGGGCGATTTCAAAGTCTGACACAGTCACTTGGTGTTTGGGCAAGGAGTGCGGAGCACGTCCGTCCCCCATAAAAAAACTGCCACCTTCGAGAAATATCCACTCGATACCCGCCTGATGCTCAGTGTCCATGGGGATTTCGGTGTCAAAGGGCTCGGTCCAACCGGTGTCGCTCGTATCGGTGGTGTCGCTCGTATCGGTGATGTCGCTCGTATCGGTGGTGTCGCTCGTGTTGACGGTGTCGCTCGTATCGGTGGTGTCGCTCGTATCGGTGACGTCGTTCGTATCGGCGGTATCGCTCGTGTTGACGGTATCAGCGATGTCGCTCGTATCGGCGGTGTCAGCGTTTGCGGCAACATTCGTCGCGGAATGACACCCCAAACACAGTGGCAAAAAAAACACCAACAAGCAGCCTTGCAGAGACAAAATAAATAATCGTTTCATCGCTACTCTCCCATAGAAAGCCACGAATCAATTCCACCGGTTACGCCAAGAATTTTTGAATTTTGAAAAATATCAATATCTTTTGCGTAAACTGCTCCCACGATTGTCTTTTCACAGAGCACTGCAACGCGTCCATTGGGAGCAAAAATTGTGCCCACAAACGATATTGGAGGATCGATGGTTGCTTGGCTGCCAAAAACGCCTAACAAAAAATTGCTCGCATTTAGCAGGGCGCCGGGTGCCGGAATGATGTTGCCTCGAAGGTCAAGATTATTGCGGGTGTTGATTCGGGTCGAGCCACAGTTTGCCGCACCGTGTACAACAATCTTTGCACCTGAGTTGAGGATTAATGATTCCAGATAATAATCTCCACAGTTCATGAGTTGAAGCGTACCATTGCTATTAACAATAATATTGCCGTAATTTTGTCCTGGAGATAAGGACCTCGTCGCTCCAGCATTAACCGTTATGTTGTTGGAGGATGGTGTGGCGGCACCAGGCCATGTAAATCGACTTAAGTCCGGCATATCAACGTTTGTCAGATCCAGATGATAAATGTGATTCGATACAGTGGTGTTGTTTTGCTTAGTAACTGGTCCGCCAGTAAGAATATTGCCTTCAACGTGCGCCTTTTCACGAAGATGAACACCCGTATTTCCAGCATATATCGTATTGCTGCGAGCGCTGTGGCCCAGCACTACGGATTTTCCGCCAGTCAGCATCTCATCTCCGTAAGTGGTGTAGGCGCGGTCGTGCAAATAGGCTTTATTTGTTGCATACATGGCAAAATGACGAAGAATATCTACATCCGTTGGCGTCTCACTAGGGTCTAAGCCCATGAGTGAATAAAACCAATCGTTATAATAAAGGGGGTCGACGCTGCGAAGGGTATCTATCAGCTCACTTTCAAAGTAAAGAGGATCCTGCTCTGCAATGACATCGTATATCCAGCTCCAATAGATACGCTTACCGTTATCATCCGTATAATCTAAATACATGGAATTATTAATGTTGTTGGGATGTTCAGTGCTGTATTCACTGCTGACGTGAATGCCGATTAATTGTCCTGCAGCGGTAAACACTGGCGCGCCGGAATCGCCACCGCGTCCAACGGTCTCATTTAAGACAGGGAAAGTGCAACGGTGTCGAAAACGCATGTCCGGAAAAGAGGCGTCGTCCCAATTGTGGTATGAGTAGACATGTACATTCTGAATCAATTCGCAATTTCCTGCAAAATTTAAATAATCAGGCAAGGTAAGATTTGGTGGTGGAGGTGTGCCCGTTAATCCATATCCCGCAAACTCAAATAAGGTTGGTGGATTGCTGGCAAGAGTATTTGTTCGGGTGGAATAAGGTCGCCAATATGGTGAGACTGGTGCGTCAGATAAAAGCTTTCGAATTGAGATATCTGTTCTTACATAGTTGTTGAAATCATGTTCAAAATCAAATTTTGTTGTCGTGTCCATAGCTACATAACCGAGATAAGAAGAGCCTGTCTCATCATATTCAAAAAAAGATGCGTATGGGGTCATTCCACAGTGAGATGCCGTCAAAACAAGACGCGGGGTAATTAACAATCCAGTACATCGACCTCCATATAGACCAGGAACCGGTGGTCCATCGTGAATAAGTACAACAGCCTTCGTCCATGGACGCTGGTTTTCGATTGTCACCGGTTCTCCTGATTGAATTCGCCATATCGGCCCATCGAAAAATTCAGTACGGGAAGATTCGCAAGAAATTGCAGAGAATAGCATAACGTTTAACGTCAAAAGCCAAAGAAAGTGAATTTTGTTATTTGTTGTTTGTGGCATACTTGGCACTCCTTCCCAGTGTTTTGGTAGCACAAATGCTTCTTTTATTGTGGAATGAATATCAGTCTATCCCCGAATTGGCGTCTGTGTCAAACAAGAACGATTTTGCTCATGAGATTGATACAAAACAAACATAGCAGATGCATTTAGAGTGGAATGTTTTTTGAACACAGCAATCGCCACTATGCCCTAGTTCTGATTTAGTGGACAGCTTCCCGATGCTGCTACAGCAGTTTGTATTTCGAAACGCCTTTCACATTCAGTGTTACGAGCACTGCAAATACCCGGGCACTTGCAGTGCATTCTATCCGGTTCATCGGCAGTAGCAGAATTCGTTGTTATGGAACGATAATGGCCAAGAAGAAAACAGGATGAACAAAATGAGCAGCACGCGGGCATCTTTAACGGCTGATGATGCGGAAAAGGTGAATTGTCTGTGACAGTCCACAGGTGCGGTGGGTCTCTTTTATTGCGCGCCGCGCATGCGTGTAGTATCGTGTGCGCGTGTGTAGGATAAAATGCCATATTGCCCCGAGAGTTGCTCCGAGCACCGCATTGCGTTGGCTGTTTGTGTTTCGCCTGTGCGCGCTGCTCGCCTGCTCGTCCTCTAAGGCACCGGTGATGTTGCACAGCGCCGCCGATGATCCCGCAGGGGAACCGGTTGCGACGCGCACCGATGCTTCGGGCGATGCCCCGCAACACAGCGACAACCCGGGCGATGCCCCGCAACACGGCGATGAACACAGCGACAACCCGGGCGATGCCCCGTTGGCCTCTTTTTACACCGCCCTGCAGCGACTGGCGCGCGGCGAGGCCGACAAGGTGCGCGTGTTGCACTACGGCGACTCCCACACCGCCGCCGATGTCCTGACATCGGTGGTGCGCCGCTCCTTGCAAGCGCGCTTCGGCGACGGGGGACGAGGCTTTTTGCCCCTGGGACGCCCCTGGAATTCCTTCTTGCCCAAGGACATCTCCCACCAGGCGCAGGGCACGTGGTCGGTGGCGCGCGTATTGGCCGCCGCACCGCCTGAGCGCATGGACGGGCATTACGGCCTCGGCGGTCTCAGCACCATCGGGGGCGTGGGTTCGTCGACGCGCATCGCCGCGCTGCCGGGCCAACAAACCGGGCTCTTCGAGGTGTTTTACCTCAACCAGCCCGGGGGCGGCCGGTTTCGCATCTGGGTGGACGGCGTCGCCCAAGGCGCGGTGGATACGGCATCGGAGACGATGACACCGGGGTTTTACCGCGTCGACATGCCCGCCAAGGCGCGGGTCTTCGAGGTGCGCACCCAGCAGCCGCCCGTGCGCTTTTTCGGCGCGGTCATCGAGCACGCAGGCCCCGGCGTGGTGTACGACACCCTGGGGATCAACGGGAGCTTCTTCTACACCTCCGCGCATTGGAACGCCGACGAACTGCAACAACAGGTGCAGCGGCGCGACCCGCAATTGATCGTCGCGATGTACGGCAGCAACGAGGCCAACTCGCGCAGCCTGACCCCCGATACTTACGCCGACAAGGTGCACGCGGCCATGGCGCGCCTGACCGCCGGTGCGCCCCGCGCCGCCTGCTTGCTCATCGGTCCGCCGGATCGCGTGTTGCGCAACTGCGGGCGCGAAGATCAACTCGACTGGATCATCGATGTGCAGCGCCGGGTGGCCGCAGAGCGCGGCTGCGGCTTCATCGATTTGCAGCACCTCATGGGCGGACCCGGCAGCCACCGGCAGTGGCAACAGCAACAACCGCCCCTGGCCCAGGCCGACGGGGTGCACCTCACCATCCGCGGATATCTGCAGCTCGGAGAGGCCGTGGCCCGCGAACTGCTCGAAGGTTTTGACGCTTTTGCGGCGCCGTCACCGCGCACCGAACCCGCGCAAGACGTGCCCTAAACAAGGAGATCGCAAATGGATTTTGGTCAATTTCTCACATTGGATTTTTGGAACGGACTGGTGCGCTGCCACTTCACCGAGGTGTTGGCGGTGCTCACGGCAGCCATCGTGGTGGTGCTGGAGCGCTACGTGCGCCGGGCGGTGAACAAGCAGACGCATTCGCTGCACGCCGCGGTGCGCTTCCTGGTGTTCCTGCTGTTTTGCACCATCGGCTACGCCGCGTTGACCCTGGGGGTGGCGTGGTTGCTCAAGACCGGCTACGCGCTGTCAAAGGGCGCCTATGCGGCACCGGGCATTTTGGTGCTGCTGCTCATCGTCGCCTGGGAGGCCCAGCGCCAGCGCCAGATGTAAGCCCGCCGCGCCCTCGTCTTTTTTGGGGGTACACAACTCCATCGTTTGTTTTCGCGTTGTCGAAAGGGGCGTTAGCGGCCCCAGAGCACGGCTTCGTCGAGGTGCGAAGGCCGCGTGGGAAAGAGAAAGAAGCGCGTCAGTTTTTGGTTGGAGGGCATGGGGATCTCGCCGTGGCCGTCGTCGTCGAGCAGGACGGAGCGGCGGATGAGGACCTTGCCCTCGAGGTTTTGCCCCTCGATTTGCCAAGGGGTCTTGGGTACGCCGAAGAGCTCGAGTTTGATGGGCGTGCGCGTCATGTCGGAGATGCGGAAGCGGTGCCGGGCCGAGGGCTGCAAGACGGGTCCCGGGGTGCGCAGGTAGTGGTCGCAGGCTTGTGGCAACGCGCCGGTGTATTCGCCGGTGGCGCTGTCGCACTCCGTGGCGATGGGGCGCAGCACCGGTCCCGAGGCCGCCTCGGCAGAGCCCTGGCGGGTCTCCACGGCCTCGAAGTAACGCCGGGCGTTTTCGCCGAACACCGCGCGCAGCTCCGCGTCGCTGAAGCCCTCTTGTCGCAGGCGTTGGCGCAGGGTGGGCAGGGCGGCGACATTGCGCAGGCCCGTGGGCGGGAGGATGCCGTTGAAGTCGGAGCCGATGGCCAGGGCGTCGGTGGCGCCGATGCGCCGGACGTGGGCGAAGTGCTGCACCACGTCGTCGATGGTGGCGGGGGCGTCGCCGGCGCGGATGAAGTCCGGGTTGAAGACGATGCCCAACAGGCCGCCGTAGCGCGCCAGGGCGAGGATCTGCAGGTCGGTCAAATTGCGCGGGTGCTCGCGGAGGTGGCGGCAGGCGGAGTGGCTGACCATGGCGAGGATGCCCTGGTCGACGAGCACGTCCCAAAAAGTGGCCTCTGCGGCCATGGTGAGGCTGATGGCGATGCCAGCCTCGCGGGCGTTTTGCACCCAGTCGATGCCCTTGGGGGTTAGGCCGGTGCCCGGCGTGCTGCCAAAGAGACCGCCGAGGTCGTTGCCCTTGGGGGAGAGGAGGTTGACGACCTGCACCGGGGTGGCGCGCAATGCCTGCAAGTCGCTGGTGTTCATGCGGCCCAACCCGTCGGCGCCCTCCAGCATGACCATGACCGAGACGACGCCGCGCTGGGCGTTGGCCGCCACCTGGGACATGTTGTCGACGAGCTGGACGCGGCCGTCGGTTTCGTCGAGCAGCGTGCGAAGATCGGCGAGTCCGGTGCGGAGCGCGGCCTGGGCGTCGCCGTCCACGGGCAGGGCGGCGAAGAGGAGGTTGAGCCCGCTTGGGCCCAGGTGTGTGAGGTTGACGTCGGCCTCGGGGGTGTGCAGGGTCCAGCGGTCGCGGCGCAGGCGAAAGATGAGGTCGTGGATCAGGTCGACGGTGAGGCTGTCGCTCGGGGCGGATGCCGCGGGGGGCTCGGGGGACGCGGCCGCAGGGGCGGGCGGTGGTTGCGACGTGCCGACCAGGTCCATGCTGGCGGTGGGGTCGTCCTTTTTTTTGCTGCAGGCACAACCGATGTTCCAGGCGAGGGACAAGGCCATGAGGGCAGCTAGGGTGCGAAAAAACATGCGGCGACATTTTAAATCATTGCGCCACTTGTGCAACCCGCAGCGTTTTGTGTGTCACGAGCACTGCCAATGTCCGGGGCATCAGCAGTTCATTATGTCCACTTCATCGGCTGCCGCAGCATGCTGCATGGCAATGTGTCCGGTCGTTTTGTGTCCGGTCGGACCATGTGTACGGATTGATTATTGTACGGGCGGACCTGCGTGTCCGCCCTTGTCCGCATTCTCGCCTTTTGCCGCGTGCCCATCATCTGTGTTCCCCGGTTTTGCCCCATCTTGGGCTTTTTGAGCATTGCAATTGCTGTGTTCATAAAACATTCCAATTTAAATGCGCTTGTCATGTTTATTTTTTCTCTTCTTAACGATCAATTTTGACATCGTGGTCTTGCCCTGAATTTGTGGACAGCTGACTTAATGGGGATAATCCCCGGAGGAGGCAGTGATGTCCAAACGAAAAAGAAGAACATTTACGAAAGAGCAGAAGGCTGACGCGGTGCGGCTGGTACG
>JAAYKL010000073.1 GCA_012522445.1 Myxococcales bacterium
CCAAGGTTTCGGCCAACATGGTCTGCTCTCCCTCCAAGTTCTCAAACCGGGGAATCCGTTCAGCGTCGACTCCCCGAGAGGTTAGCGTCGTGCGAAACACGCCGTCAAACCAAGCCCCGATAGCGGGTAGCAGCGTCTCCGCAGGAGATGACTGCCGCACCAAGGCGTGCAGCTCGATCGCTCGTTCCAATATAACACCCTCGGTGCGCGCATGCTCAACCCGAAACAACGCCGCCACAAAATCAATTCAGCAATATGGAGAAGCGATGCGCGATGCGGGGAGGGCGTGGATGGTGATGTCAGGTGGCGAGTTCGGGCAGGAGGCTGCGGGCAAAGGCCTCGGCGGATTCGAGCAGGGGACCGGCCTCTTCGGCGGTGAAGTTGAGCTTGCGCACCAGGTCGGCGATGAGGGCCCGCTCGCTGTCGCTCTGCTCGCCATCGATATAGGAGAGGAGGACCCCGTGCTGCAGGGCCAGCACCAGGTCGCTCTTTTCGAGGTTGGAGATGTCGACGTCGTCGAGGGTGCGGTGGGTGGCGGCCCACTCTTGGAGTTCTTTGCGCTCGTCGGGAGGCGTCTCAAAGGCGTCGAGCAGTGCTTCGATGACTTCGGTTTCTTCGTCGGTGACGTGGCCATCGGCCCACGAAAGGGCGATGAGCAATTGCATGATGGTTTTCTTTTCGCGCGTGAGTGTCGGCATGGGCCCCTCTCCTTTGTTGTTGTTGGCGGGAGTTTAGCATTGCGAATGCGGCAGGGTCAATAATGACCAATCCCCGAAATTCTGCTGCGCGCCCTCCTTGACCCTCGGATCAATTGCGTGTTACCTGCCACGCTTAGAGGACTGACAATCGTGCGAACCCTATCCCAAATACGCGATCAAGATTTTGCCATTGCCACATTGCAGCGGGCGATGGCGGCCAACAAATTGCACCACGCCTATCTCTTCGAAGGCCCCGCCGGGGTGGGCAAACGCACGACCGCGCAGGCCCTGGCCATGGCCCTGCTTTGCGCCGACGACGCACAGGGATGCGGACAGTGCCGCAATTGCCGCCGCGTCCACACGGGCAACCACCCGGATTTTCGCGCGTTGGCTCCCCTGGAGGGGAAATCCGTTATTTCCATTGAGCAAATCCGCGACGCCGAGCGCTGGTTTGTCCTGCCGCCCCACGAGTCCGCGCGCAAGCTCCTGCTGATTGCGCCGGCGGACGCCATGACCGAGCCCGCGGCCAACGCCCTGCTCAAAACCCTCGAAGAACCCCGCCGCGGTCATTACATCATCCTGTCCACGGCCATGTCCCAGGGCTTGCTCCCCACGGTGCGCTCCCGCTGTCAGCGCATTCGCTTTGGCGTGCTGGCCAACGACACCGTCGTCGACCTGCTGCAGCAAGGGGGCCTGGACGCCGCGGAAGCCCGGTGGCTGGCGGAGCTGGCCGGGGGCAGCATGGTGAAGGCCGCGCAATACCGCGATGCCGACTTGGCGCCGCGCCTGGCATTTGTGTCGGCCATTCTCGATGGCGCCACGCGCCGCACCCCCGAGACCGCCCTGATGGCCATCGAGAGCCTGCGCGGTGATCGCGAGGGCGTCCAAGCGGGCCTGGAGCTGCTGATACAACTGTTGGCGGAGTGGTTGTGGCAACGCGCCGCAGGCGACACCGACGCGGCAAAGCAACCCTTGACGCAGCGCTTGGATGCGCCCTTACAACAGATGGCCACGTCCGGGACCGTGCGCGCCGTCGCGCAGTACATCGCGGCGGCACACCACGCCATGACCGCCATCAAACGCAACAACATGAACCCCCAACTCGCTGTTGAGGCCATGCTCATGGCCATGCGCGGCCGCTCGACAGACGCGCGTTGGGTGCGAACAGGTGCCCGATGAACGACGAACGTTCCCCCGATTCCAAATCCAGACCATCCCGCGCCCCGCGGCCCAAAAACGCCGAACGCGCCCCGCGCAGCCGCAACGCACGCGGTCGCAGCGCCGATGACCCGCGGCGCGACGCACCCAATGCCCAAGGCCGCACCTCCCAGGCCCCGCCCCCAGGACGCGCGCCCCGCACCCACGGCACCGCCGAATCCTCGGGCAAGAGGCGCCCGCAATCCACAGGCGAGAAGCGAGAACGCCCCGAGGGCAAGTCCGCGCGCCCCCAAGACGGGCAACGCGGCCGCGATCGCCGGGGAGGACGCCGGGGAGGGCGCTCCGATCGTCCCGACCGTTCCGACCGCTCCGAACGCGGTGACAATCGCTCCGAACGCCGCCCCCGCAGCGCTGGCCATGACGCCCAGCGTTCTTACGAGGCGCCCAGCGACAACAGCCGCCAACAGCCCATGGCCGCCGAGGCACCGGAGTCCACCGCCTTCTTGCGCGACCGGCAGCGCGCCTTGTCCGGAGGCCGCGACCGCCCCAAACTCCTGGAGCCCGAAGAGGCGCCCGTCATCTTCGAGGGCAGTGCGGACGGCGCCGATTTTCTGAGCATGTCCCCCGACCAGGTGACCTACCTCAAGGTCCACGACGCGCAGTACATGGATTTTCTGCCGGATTTGCCGGATTACGCCTTTGATGACACCGGCGAGCTCATGGATGTGTGCGGGGTAAAACTCTACTACGCCGATCCCGTCGAGCACTGCGACAGCGAGAACATCGCGCTGCAGGTGGGCGAAGAGGTCATCGTCGAAACCGACCGCGGGCTGGCCCTGGGCCGCGTCATGGTGGCCACCGCGCGCCGCTGGATCAAAACCAAAAAACTGCCGCGCATCATCCGCCGCGCCACGGTCAACGACTTTCGCCACCGGGATCGCAACCGCCAACGCGAGCTCGACGCGCTCTCGCTTTGCCAATCGCAAATCACCGCGATGCGCCTGCCGATGAAGCTCATCGACGTCGACTTCTTGCACGGCGGCAACAAGGCCATCTTTTATTTCTCCGCCGAGGGGCGCGTGGACTTTCGCGACATCGTGCGCGAGCTGGCCCGCAAGCTGCACGTCCGGGTGGAGATGCGCCAGGTGGGCATCCGGGATGCGGCGCGCATGATGGGGGGCATTGGCACCTGCGGCCAGCAACTCTGCTGCAATCGCTACATCCGCGAGTTCGCCCAGGTCTCCATCCGCATGGCCAAAGACCAAGATCTGGTGCTCAACCCCGAGAAGGTCTCCGGGGCTTGCGGGCGCCTGATGTGCTGCCTGGCCTACGAAGAGCAGGGCTACCGCGAGGCCTCCAAGGGCATGCCCAAGGTCGGCAAGCGCGTGATGACGCCGGACGGGGAAGGGCGCGTGCGGGATCGCGACGTGCTCAAGCGGCGCGCGCGGGTGCAACTGGCCGCCACCTCCGAATACCGGGAGTACACCGTGGACGAGCTCTCGCCACCGCCGGATCTGCCGCGTGGTGGAGAGCGGGGCAGCGGTGGGCGCGGCGAAGGCAGACAGCCGAGAAAACCCGAGAGATCCAATGGACCGCCCGAGTAGGCATAATCCGTTGTCGCCGAAGCCCGCTGGGTGCTTAGGGGGGCGCGCGCGATGAGCGCCCTGGGGCTGCCCATGCAGTTGCCGCGCTTCGACGTGGCGCTGCGCGATTGCACAAGCGACGATCCGCGGACGCGCATGGCGGCCTGTGTGGGCCTGGCCATCGTCGATGCATCGCAGTACGCCGAGGCCATCGCCGCCTTATCGGGGCTGCTCGGCGATCCCGTGTACGAAATCCGCGCCCAAGTCATCGAGAGCCTGGCGGGGCTCGCCGCTGTCGGTGCCCCGGTGCCCAAAGATACTGTCTTGTCCTGCGCAACCGACGAGGCCTGGCCGGTGCGCCTCACGCTCATCGAAAACCTCGACATGTTCAGCGATGCGCCCACCGAGGCGGCGCTCTCCGCCTTATCCGACGCCCACCCGGCCATCCGTTCGGCGGCCTTGCGCTTGTTGCGCCGCATTGATGTGCCTTGCGAGGCGGATTGCGTGCGCTCTGCTCTGCGCGATGGCGATGCCGATGTGCGCCGAGAGGCGGCCCTGACCCTGGGCTTTCTGGGCGACAGCGCGGGCCAATCCCTGCTGGCCGATGTGCTGCGCGGCGGCGGTCCGATGGCCCACGAAGCCGTCATTTGCGCCACCCGGCTCCCGGATGCCGCCCAACTGGCCCCGGTGCTGCGCGAGGTGTTGCACCGCTGGCGAAGCGGGACGGCCCTGCGCGCGCTAGCGGCGGCGGCCCTGGCCAGCATCTGCCCCGACGACGGCGATGCGCCCATCCGCGACATGTTGCGCGGGCGGCGTGCCCAAGTGCGATTGGCCGCGCTGTCGGCGTTGAGCCAGTTGCCCAGCCGCAACGCCATCCCCGAGCTGGCACGGGTGGCCTCGCGCGTCGACCGAGAGGCCGAGGCATCGGCGGCCCTGGTGGCGCTGACCGAAGCCCAACGCATCTTCCCCGACGCCGCACAACCCCACCTCGACGAGCTGGCGCAAACCCTGCAAGATGCCCTGCGCGCCGAGCTGGAGGCCCTGCGCTGATGCCCAACGCCGAGCGTCCATTGCCCGTGGGCCCCCGGGGCGTCGTCGACACCCACGCGCACCTCACCATGGCCCCGCGCGCCACCCCGGACGAACCCTGGCAACGCGCGGCACACCGCTGGCTGCAGCGCGCCAAACAGGTGCACATGCGCGGCGTCATCGCCATTGCCGAGGCCACGCAGCCCGCGCTTTGTTCTGAGCTGTTGCACCTGGTGCACGGCGACGCGGGCATGGCCCTGGTGCTCGGGGCGCATCCCCACGAGGCGCAGCACGTCTCCGCTACGGTGCTCGGCGCCATCTCGGATGCGGCGAAACGCCACCGCGACAAGGTGGTGGCCATCGGCGAGATCGGCCTCGACTATCACTACAACCACTCGCCCCCGGCGGTGCAACGGGACGCCTTTGTGCGGCAACTGCGCCTGGCGCGCGTCCTCGGTTTGCCCGTGGTCATCCACACCCGCGAGGCCGAGGCCGACACGTTGTCCATTTTAAACGACGAGTGGGACAGCGCCCAAACCGGCGTCTTTCACTGCTTCTCGGGCGGGGATGCCCTGGCTGATGCGGCGCTCGAAATGGGGGTTTACCTGTCCTTTTCGGGGGTGGTGACATTTCCCAAGGCCCAGGAGATCGCCCAGGTGGCGGCCCGCATACCCGCGTCATCCATGCTGGTTGAAACCGACGCGCCCTTTTTGGCGCCGGTGCCCCTGCGCGGCCGCAAAAACGAACCCGCCAACGCGCTGTACACCCTGGGCAAGCTGGCGGAGCTGCGCGGCGTCGACGCCGATGTCCTGGCGCGACAGACCGCCGAAAACGCCCGGCGCTGTTTTGGGTTGCCCAGCGACTGGGGATGGGACGCCACAGCGGGGGAGGGCGCGACCACCGCGGCCTTGCGCCTTCCGTCGACATGAGGTGCCATGGGGCCCCGCTTTTGGGGTAATATGAAGGGCGCATGCCCCTGCGGCACGCCTTTGCAAACGTAACAATGAGGAGGGAGTGACATGCTTCGAAATGCCTTGTGCTTCACGTGTGCCCTGTTGCTGGCGATGGCCTGTAGCGATGACAACGACAGGCGGGGCTTGGGCGACGCGGACAACCACGCCAACAACCCGGCCGATCCGAACAACCCGAACCAACCGGTCGATCCCAACAACCCGAACCAACCGGTCGATCCCAACAACCCCAACCAACCGGTCGATCCGAATAACCCCAACCAACCGGTCGATCCGAACAACCCCAACCAACCGGTCGACACGAACCACCCCCACAACACCGACGCCAGCGACAGCGACATCCCCTGGCTGCCCACGGACTCCGACAACGTGCCCAACCTGGACATCGCCCGGGAGATGCCCCTCTCGTTCATGCCCCCCGGCGGCCTGAGCGTGGCCAAAACCCCGATGTTCATCGTGCTGGGCTACGACGACAACCGCTACGAAGACGGCATGCAGTGGGTGCTGGACATGATGCTGCAGCACAAAAACCCGGCGGGCTCGGGCAATGACGCCACCTTTGACGGCCACAACCTCAAGGCCTCGTTTTACTTCACCACCGACGCCCTCGACGATGGCGGCGAGGCCCTACTGGCCCAGTGGCGCCGCGCGGTGGACATCGGCCACGAGGCGGGCAACCACACCCACACCCACCGGGAGCGGGAGCGCGAAACCCCCTTTGTGTGGCAAGAGGAACTGACCACCTGCAACAGCATTTTGGCCGAGAAGCTCGGCATTCCCCGCAACGCCATCCTGGGGGTGCGCGCGCCCTTCCTCGACTTCCTCGCGCCGCCCCTCTTCGACACCCTGGCCGCAGGCCTCGACGGCATCATCTACGACTGCTCCATCCGCCACGACCCCTATGGCGACAACCCGGAAAACTGGACCTTTTACCGGCACGTGTGGCCCTACACCCTCGAAAAGGGGCTGGATGTGTTCACGGCGGGCGGCCACGCCATCGGCAATCCCGCCATCTGGGAGGTGCCCTGCTATTCATTGCCCACCTCTGGAGATCGTGCCGGCATGAGGCAACCCCAGAACATGTACACGGGCTTTGACTCCACCGCCTACGCCGAGGGCTACTCGGCATCTGACTTTTACAATGCGATGAAATGGGCCCTGGAGCTGCGCATGGCCGAAGGGGACAACCGGGCGCCCCTCACCATCGGCCTGCACAGCGACACCTACTCCGCGCAAAACACGGGCTACTCCCAGCCCCTGGCGGAGCGCCGCGCCGCCCTGGCGGATTTTGTCGATTACGCGCTGCGCACCTACCCCGAAGTGCGCTTTGTCAGCACCAAGCAACTGCTGATGTGGATGAGCCACCCCACGCCGCTCCCCTAAACACCGCATTTCACCGCCCCTTCGGGCTTAAATTGTTGTGGATGGGCGGCAAATTCGATATTCTAAAACGTGTACTTATCAATCGGTGTGCTTTGAACGTGCGCGAACACCGATAGCCAATGGAGATGACCCATGAAAAACAAATTGAGCAGTGCGACAACCGCGATGTGGATAGGTCTCTTGGCCCTGTGGGCCGTAGGATGCGTCTCGGCATCCGTGATGATCTCCGACGACGACGATAATGTCGTCCCCGGCACCTCTGATCCGGTAAACACGGATCCCGCTCCGCCCGTCGACACCAATCCCCCGCCCATCGACACCAATCCCAAGCCGCCGCCCACATCCGATCCCGTTTCCAGCGACACGGGCAATAATCCCGAGGACACCACGCCCGAGGACACCACG
>JAAYKL010000009.1 GCA_012522445.1 Myxococcales bacterium
CGCGCGCGAGAGTTTTGAGAGGACGCCATGAAAACACACCACACCGCTGTATGGGTCATCGCGCTTTTGGGCGTGCTACTGCTGGCTTGCGGACGCACCGCAGACAACGGCGCAACGGCGGCGACAGCCCCGGACCCCGCCCCGGCGGCCCCATCCCTCGCCCAAGACGCCGCGGCAACACCCCAACCCGTGTATTTCATGCGCCACGTCGACGACAACGACAAGGCCCAAACCGCGGTCTTCGGCAACTGGACCGGCGTTACGCCCCTGGTCGAAGAGTGCTGCACCGAGATCGGCAAAAAGGACGAGTGCTGGTGGGAGGACGCGGCCGCCGACGGCGTGACCTGCAAGAAGACCAGCGACTGCCTCAACGGAAAGGGCTGCCACGCATCGGGGCTGTGCACCTGCGACGACGACAGCGATTGCAACAACGGCACCACCAAGCAGGGCATCTGCGCCGAGGTCGACCACGACAACAACCCGTCGACACCCAAAATCAAGCTCTGCGGCCCCTCCTATTGCAACGGCTTCTTGCAGTGCGACTGCTGGGGCGGCTGCGCGTGGTGGCACGACGACCCCAACTTCACCCCCAAGATGGACGCCGAGAGCCAAAACCTGGTGTGCTGCGAGGGCACGTACCCCGAGGGCAGCGACAAGCTCATCACCTTTTACACCCCCACCCTTTGCGAACACGGCGTGCCCGTGGGCAGCGAGTGCACCTTTCCCACCGACTGTCCCGCGCCCGCCGATCAATGCCAACAAGTCGACTGCGTGTCGGGCTTTTGCATCTTCATGCCCGATCCCGGCAAGCCCTGCGATCCCGGCACCGGCATTCCGCCAACGGTCTGCCACGACTACGCCTGCAACACCGCGGGCCAGTGCGTGCTGCAGAGCGCCGACGCCGGCTCCGATTGCACCGGGCACCTCGACACCGTCGCCTACCCCACCAACTGCTTCGATCCCCTGTGCGGCGACATCACCAACGACATGACCGCGCTGCTCTACACCGTGGGCGCGGCCAACGGCGTCTGTGAAGCCGCAGTAAAGCCAGCGGCCCTCAACGATCTGTGCACCGACCTGTTCACCGGCGGCGCCTTAAACACCACCAACCCCGGCTACATCGGCAGCTTCGGCAACACCGAAACAACCGTTCGCACGGTCCACGGCTCCACGCGCTGCGCAGGCAACCACTACCGCGCCGACGGCCCGGGATGCACAACCGCGGGCGACCCCCTGGGCAAGGACGGCCCCGACGTCGTGTACGCCTTTGAGTACGAGACCAACAGCGCCGACCAAAACCAGCTCTACGGCTTTGTCATCACGCTGGAGGCCAATTACGACGCGCAGCTCTACGTCGTCGAAGACGTCAACAGCGCGGCGGACTGCCCGGTGCCCGGCGGATCGATCGCCACCAACCGCTGCCTGCGCACCTACACCGGCGGCGCGGTCTGGGAAGAGGACGCCAACAAAATGGGCAACCAAGCCGCCAACCAACAGTGCTGTTCGGGCGCCGGTTGCGCCAGCAACGGCTACCACTGGTGCGAGCGCGGTAGCTGGACCATGCCGGATGCGCCGGTGCCCTTCAACGACACCCTCTCCGGGGCGCCCAAGCAAAACCTGTACAGCCCGATCTCCGGCCGCGACCACATTTCGTCCTCGGTGGTCTTCGTCGAGGGCGTGCGCCCCACGGGACCAGCGGGCACCAACCGGCGCGTATTGGTCTTCGTCGACGGGGCCACGGCAGCGCGCAAGGGCGACTTCACCCTGTCGGTGGAGCGCCGCGCCTGGAACGCGAGCCCCTGCGAGCGCATCAACGACGACCCGCGGGTTTACGACATCACTTTGGGCCCTGCAGCGGGCGCCGAGGGCGTGTACCAGGGCAACCTGCGTCAGGCCGTCAATAGCTGGCACCAGGGCACGGGATCCGCTTGCGGTGGGTTTCCCTGCACCGACACCTGGCAGGGCGTCACCCCGGACCACACCGGCCTCGCCAGCAAGTTTTGGCCCAATGTCGAGTACTTTAAAATTCACCCGCTGCCCGGCGCGCCCACCCGCGACTACTGCGTGAAGCTCGTGGCGCCGACCAACGACGCCGCCGACGCCGTAGTAGAAGTGCGCTATCCCAAGGCAGCGCCACACACCGGCGCCCTGTGCGCGTTAAACAGCTACGACCTGCTGGGCACGGCCAAGGTGGGGGACAACGGCGTGACGATATCTGATGTCGCGGCGAACGATCTCTACCTGGTGGGGGTCTCCAACCGCACCGCCCTGACCGCGCCGTGCACCGCCAACTGCAACTACCAGCTCGAGGTCACCGAAGGCGCCTGCCCACCGGGTCCACCCACCGGCGAAGCCGACTGTGCCATGCAGCCCCCGGTGCTCTACAAGTGCGGCAGCAGTCTGGACGTCTACCCGGCGGGCATCATCACCATGGATACCCTGTCGGGCGCGGTGAAAGTCAGCGGCGGTATCTCCACGCTCTGCTCCACCAGCTTTCCCGACAGCAGCTATGGCTTGCCAACATTGGGATACAACGTGCAGTGGCTGTTGGATAACCGGACGCACCGCAACCTCAACGTCACCGCGATTGTCGTGCGCAATCCCTACGCCGCGCATCCCTGGTGGGCCGTCTCCACGGCCATTTTCAAATGCGAATGGGGCCCGGGCATTCACAAGGGAACCGAAGGCAACCACACCATCCCCGGATGGTTCCCGGACGCCTGGAACTTCAGCCATCCCAACGGACAGGGCAACATGAAATACCTCGATCCGCCGATCAATGCCACCTGGCCCCCCGGCACCTCGTGGCTGGGCGGGTTCCCCGACATCTACAACCAAAACGTGCACTGGGCGGGCGTTCCGCTCTACACCCTGCGGCCCGCGAGCGATGTCTACCACGCCTCCTGTCCCGCCAATGGCGGCAAGTGTTGCGGATGGAACTGTCCCGGTCCCATCTTCCTCATCGTCCAATCGGCCCCCAAGCAGCAGGATGGCAACCCCGACTTCCCCGACAACGTGGAAGCTGCCGTGTACTACTACGACCTTTATGTCTCTTGGACTGACGGCGGCGCGCCCTGAGCCAGCGCTGCCCATTATGAGGACGCCACATGCCTAGAACCCCCTTTGCCATTGTGTTCGCTGCCCTGCTGTTCGCCGTCGGTTGCCACAGCGACGACCCCGCGCAGGATGCGCCGCCCTTTACGTGGGACACGGGCACCCCCAAGCCCAGCGACTCCAGCACACCCGACGACACGGCCCCGGTGGACGGCAGCGACCCCGACCCCGACTCCGACTCCGAAGACATCCCCATCCCGGTGTTTTGCCGCGAGGACGCCGACTGCGACGACCGCAACCCCTGCACCTTGGATTTCTGCGACGAGCGCGCGGGGCGCTGCGACTACTCCAACCTGGAGATGGACGGCCAACCCTGCGACGACGGCCTGTTTTGCAACGGCTCCGAGACCTGCCAGGGGGGCGAGTGCGTCTCGGCGGATCCGCCCTGTGCCGATGCGGAGCCCGCCTTTGGTAGCTGCATCGCGCCGGGCGTGTGCGATGAGGAGCGCAAGGCCTGCCTCGACGGTCCGGTCAAGGACGGCACCCCCTGCAGCGAGCCCCTCTTCTGCCTCGGCGACCAACCCCAGGTGTGCCTCTCGGGCGTCTGCCACACCCCCGAAGGCGCACAAAACCCCTGCGACGGCTCGTGCCACGGCATGCAGTGCCGCGAAGACACAAAGGACTGCCGCAAGATGGTGGATCACACCGGGCAGTTCTGCTACGGCGGCTCTCCCTGCGAGCGCGGTGTCTGCGACGCGTCGGGAGCGTGCGCCGATCAAACCGATCCCTGCCTGGTGCAGTATGGCACGACGCCCTGCTACGACGTCCAATGCCGCCCAGACCTCGAAAACAATGCCAGGCCCTGGCGCTGCGACATCGTCGATGCAAAGCCCAACATGGCCCCCTGCAGTGTGCCGGACAACGACTGCTACGGCGGAGCCACCGGCTCGTATTGCTACACGCAAGCGCCCCTCGATCCCCAGTGTATCTCGGGACCGCACCGGCCCTGCATGAACACGGGCATCGATGAAGAGCAGCAGTGCACACCCAACCTCAGCGTCCCCGAAAACTACGTCTGCGTTGATCTGGATCCCCCGTTGGCTCCCGTGATCCTCGGCTGCGGCTACAACGCCTATCAAAACGCCCCCCATCCCTTCCGCACGCGCAGCCACTACGCTTACAACGCCACCTGCGCGGGCGACTTTCCCGGTGCCGAGGCCGTGTACCGCATCACGGGCCTCACCGCGGGCCAAACCGTCACCGTGACCGCCGACCACCTGCCGCCGGGCCACGCCCTCACCTGGCTGCGTCTCGGCGATTACACCGACCCCACCAGTTGTGTGCAGGCGGGCGCCAACACCCTCAGCTTCACCGCCGCAGGCGCCACCGCCGACCTCATCGCCGAAGCCGGACCCGGCTATCCCCCCGCGTCGTTTCTCCTCACGGTCACCTGCGACTAGGCGCCATTTCGCATAAAAAACGCTTTTTTTTGCCCCCAACAGGAAACATCTCGCCAAAACGGCCGATATCTTCTGACGCGAGCAGTGCATCGGTTGCCCTGCCCAGCGGCGAAAGGATCACCCGTCCATGCGACACGCGCGACACATTCACCTCTTTGGGGCCGTGGTGTGCCTGCTCTGCGGCGTGTGTGGCATGTTCGGAGCGGCGCGGGCCACCCCCTTGTCCCGCACGGTGCGCGTTGCCTGCGCCCCCACCCAGCCCGGTGTCGTCGCCGCGGCCCTCGAAGACGCCCTGTGGATCACCCTGGACGGCGGCGTCCGCTGGCAGCGCGTCTGGAATCGGCACGCCCACTCGCCCACGGAGAACGGTGATGCCGCGTCTTCACTGGCGCTGAGCGCGCTGGACGCCGGGACCGAAGACAGCGCTCTGTTCGAAACCCCCGACGCCACCTTTGCCGACGACGACACCGCGTACGCCCCTTATGAAGACGACAGCGAGGACGGCGACGCACAAGACGAGGTCCTGCGCTACGAAACCACGCGCATTGCCATCGGCGACCGGGGTGAGGCGGCCCTCTGGTACGACGGCGCGCTCATCCGCATCTCACCAGAGGGAGAGGCCAGCCAGACCGCTTGGCCCCACACGCCGCAGGCCTTGCGCTTCGACAAAAGCGGACACCTGTGGATCGCCGCCAACAATTGGGTGCACATCATCGGGCCGCAGGGCCGCGTGCACCAGCGCTACGCCCCCCACGTGCGCGCCTTGCTGCAGCGCCCGGACAACGCCATGGAGGCCGTGGGCACCTACCAAAACACCTGGCTTCCGCCCCCAGACGCCGCCGCTCCCCCTGTCTCCGACGCGCCGTCACCGCTGCGCCCCGACACCGCCGACGCCCTCATCCACGCCGACGACTGGCAACAGCACGCCGTGTTTCTCGGGGACAACCTCGTCGCGACGCACGATGCCCACACCGGCGCGTGGCGCGTTCACGCCTTGTCGCAGCGCTTTCGCAACGCGGTGGCCGCCCCCGCAGGGCAGCTCTTTGCCCGCGACACCCAGCAGCAGTGGTGGCACTTCGACGGACAGCGCTGGCACATGCGCGAGATACGGGACGTGGCCGTCGACGCGCGCGGCGATCTCTGGGTGGCCACCGACGCGGGGCCGTGGCGAGAGCGCGGTCCGGGCGAGGATCCCGCGGCAGGCGAAGCGGTGCGCGGGGCACTGCCTCTCTCCGAGCCCTGGGTGTCGCTGCCCGACCTGACCCACGCCTTTTGGCGCGACGTGGGGCATCCGCGCTGTCCCAAGGCCGTCTCCCAGTTTTGGCCCGACATCACCATCAACTGGCGCATCGGCCGCAAGGACCGCCAAAACCTGGCGCTGCCCGCCAACGCCTTTGTCGAGGCGGCGTCCACCCGGCACTTTGTCGGCATCCGGTTGCGCTGGCAGCTCGCCCCTAGGCCCTTCATGACCTGCGTCGCCCACCGGCAAAGCGCCCACCAAATGATCAACCGCCGGCACGCGCTGCTGCGCGAACTGCAATTGCGCCACCGGCAAACACAACTCCAGGCCGCACAGTGCCAGGACGCCTTGTCCTGCGCCCTGCTGCACATCGATCTCGAGGGCTTGCGCGCGCGCATCCAAGCGCTGTCGCGCTTTTAACCATGTGAGGACAACATGAAACGCACATCGTTTACCGCCACGACACCCACCACCCGCCGCGCCCGGCAGCTCGCCGGGGCACTGGTCTTGGGCTTCAGCCTGGGCTTGGGCGTCGCCGCTCCCCTTCGGGCCGACGCACCCCAAAGGCGCCCCAATCCGCCGGCTTCGGCTGCGACGCGCCCACCGGATCCGGGGGCCTCTCTGCGCATCGCGCGGGCACAGGCCGCCCTGCGCAAAGAGCCCACCTTCGACGCCCTCAAGAACGCCGCCCTGCGCCTGGCCGACGCCGACATCGCCCGCACGCGACACCTGCTGCGCCAGGCCTCCCTGCAGGCCATCTTGCCCACGTTCAAGTTCACCGCGGGCCTCGACCTCGAGCGCGACGAATCGCTGAACAAACAGGAGAGCGTCCAAGACAAATGGGGGGCCAAGACCGACCGCGACTTGGGCTTTCAGATAACGGCGCAGTGGAAGCTCTCCGATCTTATCTTCCACGCGGACACCCTGCGCGTGCACACCACCTTGAGCAAGCGCGCCTCGGACCGCGAGAAGCTCATCCAGTTGCTGGCGGGGTATGTCTTTGAACGGCGAAAGCTCATCCTGACCACGGCTGCGGCCCAAGAGAGCGATCTGCGGCGCTCCGTGGAGATGCAGGTGCGCATCGAGGAGCTGACCGCCATCATCGACGCCCTCACCGGGGGGATGCTCTCCCGCGAGGCCGGATTGCCCTAACGCGCGGGGTTGCGTCATGTGGTGGTTGTCGCGGTGTCGCGGTGTTGTGACGCGCTTATTCGCGCAGTAGGACGTCGCAGTAGTAGCGCACTTTTTTCAACGCCCGCCCTAAGGGTTTGCGGTGGATGTCTTTGCGCAGCGACATGAAGATGCGGCGCTTCATGCGGTAGGGATTCAGTGCCCACTTGCGATCTTTTTTCGGCTTCTGCCCGGCGGCCTCGGCCACTTTGTCGAACAGATGCGCCTTGTCGTAGCCCCAGATCTCGATGTCGGCTTCGTCGAGCGGGTCCACCGTCTTGCGGGCCAACGAGAGCTTGTGGGCGTCGGCGGCCAGGGTTTTGGCCCAGGCGCTCACCGACTTGGTGGTGGGGCGCTGCTCCTGCGACGCCTTGGGATCGCCGAAGCTCTTGACCACGTGTTCGCGCGCGCCGTAGTTGACCGCGTCCGCCTCGTTGGGCAGGCCCAAGAAGGCAAAAATTTCCGCCATTTTGGTTTCGGGCTGCGCGACCAAGTCCTCGTAGCGCACGTGGTGCATGCGCGCAGGGGGCGTGCGCAAAAAGCCCGCCATGGCCGGGACGTAGCGCCCCAAGATGTTGTTGAAGTTCAGCGCCGCGTCGTAGTCGCCCTCGAAGAAGGAGTCGGCGTAGGAGCAGAAAATCGCCAGCGGGTGCCGCGTGAGCACGATGTAGTGGGCGTCGGGATACACCTTGCGCAAGAAGGGCAACACCAGGGCGTTGGCCGGCGTCTTGTCGAGCATCATCTGCTGACCGCTCTTGTCGAGCATGCGCCCGTACAGGATGTCGAGGTAGGCGCGGCAGGCGTCCAGGTAGTCGTCCTCTTGGCCGGGCAAGTCCGCCACGTATTCGCGGATGGCCAGGGCGGCGTTGATGTGGTCGTAGGGGGCTTTGTCGACGTTTTCGTAGTAGCCCAGGTGGGCCAGGGGCGAAATGATGTGGGGTTCCGGGTGGGTGTAAATCGCCGAGTGAGACCCGAGCATCCGCTGAAACATCGTCGAACCCGAACGCGGCGATCCAATCACAAAGATCATTTTGTTTTGCATGTTCTCTCCGTCTATCTCGCGCGAAACGCGACGGCTAAGGCGCCTGTTCAAGCCCTAGCACGTCCGGCGCCAGCAGCGCAAAAACCCGCCCCAACAAATGCACGTGCGGCGTAAAAATACGCGGCGGCGTCGCGCCAATGCGCTGGCGATGTCAGACGAATGCGCTGTGGAGCAAGTCGTAGATGATGCGCCCGGTGAGCCCCCAAACGACGCCCTCGGCGGTGCTGTAGCGGTAGTCGGTGAAGCGGCGTCCCCCGACCTCTCTGTCGAGGCGCTGGAACACGCCCGGGGTGCGCAGCCACGCCAGCGAGACCTCGAAGATCTGCGCCACCTCCTTAGGGTTGGGCACCAGCGCGGGCACCTCGTCGATTTGGGCCACCACCGGGAACACCTCGAAGCCCGTCCAGGTGTGCTGCATCGGCAACACGCCCAACACGCGCGCGCGCTCAGGCGGCAGGGCGATCTCTTCGGCGGCTTCGCGCAGGGCCGCAGCTTCTACGGATGCGTCCTCGGGCTCAACGGCACCGCCGGGAAAGGCGATTTGTCCTTTGTGGGTGGCCACGCTCATGGCGCGGCGCGTCAACAACAACGCGGGTCCTTCGGGGCGGCGCAACAGGGGCACCAAGACCGCCGCAGGGACAATGGCGGGCTCAGTCATCGCCGTCCGTGGGTTCGGTGGTGGGTGCGGGTTCGGCGGTGGGTGCGGGCTCGGCGGTGGGTGCGGGCTCGGCGGTCATCACGCTCTCGCCGCGGAAGATGGCGCCTTTTTCGATTTGCAGCGACGGCGTGGTCACCCGGCCAGAGAGCACGGCGCCGTCCAGCAGTTCGACACCCGCAGCGGCAAAGACCTCGGCTTCCACTTGGCCGCCCGCCACCACCAGTTGTCCGACGCGGATGGTGCCGCGCACTTGTCCCCCCTCGGCCACCACCAGCGTGTCGGCCGACAGGACCTCGCCCTCGAGCTCGCCTTCAATGCGCACCGTGCCCTGAAAGGCCAGCTTCCCCGTGAATTGCGCCCCAGCCCCCAGCAGTGTGCCGATGTGGGTCGCGCGCTCTGCGCTGTCTGTCATTTGCCGCCTCCTTTTGCAACGGGCCCGACGCTGTTTCTTTCGGCTTTCACATCGCTTGTCAATCGACAACAACCTGATACTTTTCAAAGTCCATGGAACCGACCGCGCCCGACGCCCAACCCCCGCACCCGCCCTCGCACCTATCTCGCAAGGGGCTGCGACATCACTTCTTCGCCGTCAGTCGCAGGCACCTGCTGCTGTGGTTGTTGCTGCAAGCGCTCCTGCTGGCGGCGGTCAACGCGGCCTTCACCTGGCAGGGCGAGCACACCAAAATGCAAACCCTCGCCAACACATTGCAACGCGAGATGATGCTGCGAAACGCCGGGGACCAACTGGAGATCCTACGGCGCGTCACCCGCAAAACCGGCGTACACAGCGCGCTCTTGCCCGGCCACCTCTCCCCCATGCTCGCGGATCTCTCCCCCTTGGAAATCCGCGACGCCGAGGCGCCCATCTTCCGCCACCAAAAGCTGGGCGAGCAGTGGCACTACATCGGCATCATCCCGCTCAAGCACCCCTTTGCCGAGCGGCGCATCGTGCTGGCCAACCCCGTCCACATCTCGCACTACCTCCGGCCTCCCACCGACGCCGTGTCGCTGTGGGCCCTGCTGACCCTCGGCTTCATGGCGCTGATCTTCTGGCTGGGACCGCACCTCCTGTGGCGCCGCCACGCCGCCGCCATTCAACGGCTCGCGGACAGCCTCAGCGACTTCATCGAGACCGCCGGACAGCCACACCGCCAACGCGCCGACGCCCTCTTGCGCGACATCATGTCGCCCTGGCCGGTGGTGGACAGCGCCCTGCTGCTGCTCAAACTGCAGGTGCACGCCGAGCGCGCCATCTACGCCGACGCCTGGCACGAGGTCTCCGTGCTGGACGCCGCCCGGAAAGAGCACCTCACCACCGTGGCCCAGGAGATGCTGGCCCCCCTCGAACACATCGCGTCCCTGGCCCAAGAGCTGCGTGACGCATCCGAGGCGCTCAAGGAAACACAGCGCGAAGACGTCGACATCATTTACAACGCCTGCCAAAAACTCATCGACATGGTGCGCGAGATGGTGGGCTTCTCCACCCTGCTCGACGACGACATCCCGTGGGACAGCGACCCCATCGACGTCGACGCCCTGCTGCACGAGGTGGCCAAGGAGTCCCGCGGGAAGATCGGCAACAAGGGCCTCGCCATGCAAACCACCATCGACCCCGCGGGGCCGCTCTTTGTCCGCGGCAGCCGGCAGCGCCTCTGGCAGGTCGTGACCAATCTCGTGCAAAACAGCCTGCGCTTCACCGAGACGGGACACATCGAGCTGGCCGTCCAGCGCGCCCCGGACCAGCGCGTCGCGATCTTCGTGCGCGACACCGGCTGCGGCATTGCGCGCAGCGACCTAAAGCGCGTGTTCAACGCCTTTGAGCAATCCGGCACGCGCATGCAGCGCAAGGGGGGCTCCGGGCTCGGCCTGGCCATCAGCCGCGAGCTCGTCAAACAACACGGCGGCGACATCGCCATCGACTCCATCCTCGGCCAGGGCACCACCGTCACCATCCACCTGCCGGAGATCCTGCCGTGAACCGCCGCCTGCTCTTCGCGAAGCTCCTCCACTTCTCGGGCACCGTGTTCCTGCCCCTCTTTCTCACCTACGCGCTGACCCGCGCCTTCTACACGGATCACCAAGCCCAGCAGCGACGGCAGTCCCTAATGCTGTTGCAAGATGTGCTCGCCAGCACCGCCGAGGTGTCCGGCCACGACGTCCCCGTGCTCATCGACGTGATGCGCACCGCCTTTGGCCAAGCCCTCTCCGTGCGCGACGACATCTCCGCGCCGGGCGCCCTGTTCCACGAAATCCACGACCGCGAGCAGCCGAGCTTTCACACCTGCTTGCCCCTGCAAGACGAAACCTGGCTCTGCCAACACACCCCCGCACAACCGCCGCCGCTGTGGCTGTGGATCCCGGCCCTGCTGGCGGCCCTGCTGCTCACCATCATCACCGAGCGCGGCATCCGGCGCACCAACCGCATCGCGGAGACCCAGGCCAAAATCGTCGCCCACGACATCGACACCCTCACCGAACGCCTCCTGCGGCACTCCGCCGAGACGCGGCCCACCTCGCCGCAAACGCACGGCCACGCGCCGCTCCACGACCGCAGTTGCGCCCCCATTTACGCGGGCCTCCAGCGCCTAGAGCAAACCTACCAGCACCAGGCCCACGCGCAGATGCGCTCCATCGACGAAGGCCGAGACGCCCGCCGGCAGAAGGCCCGCATGGTGGCCGCCATGGGACACGACATGAAGGGGGCGCTGAGCTCGCTGATCGGGTTCTCGGAGCTGCTGCTCAAGGGCATCGACGGCCCCCTGCCCCAAGCGCTGTTGCCCACCGTCCAGCACATCGCCGCGCAATCCGAGCGCTTCCTGCTGCGCATCGCCAACCTGGTGGACACGGCGCGCATCGAGACCCGGCAATTCGATCTCGACATCCAGTGGGTGCCCACGGTGGAGATCCTCACCGACTGCGCCGCGGGCATCCGCCGCATCATCGCCGCGCACCCCATTGAATACGAAAGCCGCATCTCCCCCGGACTGCCCCCGGTCCAAATCGATCGCGAGCGCATCTTCCGGGCCATCCTCACCCTCACCGCCGAGATCACCGACGCGCTCTCCCAGGGACACATCCAGCTCAACGCCTACCGCAAGCCCAAGGACCGCCACCTGCCCCAGCGCATCGTCGTCGAAATCATCGACATCAAAAACGACCTCCCTGCGGCGCACCGCCAAAAACTGCGCGACATCTTCGCGGCCACCGAGGGCTTTTACGAACGCGCCGACGTGGGGGCCACCGGGCTCTCCATATCCCTGGCGCGGCGGGTCATCCGGTTGCACGGCGGCGATGTCTTCGCGCTCCAGCACGACGAAACCGCCGATCCCGGCCGCATCTTTTCGATTTACCTGCCCCTCGAATAGCGCCGCCAAGCCCACGCCCACGCCAACGCAACGGCGACAACGCAACGGCAGCGCTACGACTTTTCGAGGGCCTCGATCTCGAGGTTGGTTTGGCGCAAGCGGATGGCGAGCATGCGGGCGAGCTGCTCGAAGACGATGGTGGTGGTGCGCGGGTGCGAGCGCGACAGGACGTCGAACTTCTCGCGGCGCAGGGCGTAGAGCGTGACGTCCTCTTCGGCGATGGCGTCGGCGGAGCGCACGTGGCGGTGAAGGAACGCCACCTCGCCAAAGAAGTCCCCCCGCGAAAAGCTGGACATGTGCCGCACGGAGCCGTCGGCAAAGGGCCACACGATGCGCACCGTGCCCTGGGCCACAAAGTAAATGTGCGCGCCTGTCATGCCGCGCCGGAACACGAAGTCGCCCTTGGTGACGCGAACTGTCTCGATGGCATCGTGCAGATCGGCCATGGCCTCGGCGGAGACGCGCTCGAAGAAGGGGTGCTCGTCGAAGGGGATGGGGGTGGCTGGGTCCGCCGCGATGCGGTAGTCCGACGCGTCTAGCAGCCATTGCTCCGCCCACTCCAGGGCCTCCTCCAGCGTGTCGACAAAGCGCAGGTGCTTCGAGTTCTCGGCGCCAAAGCCCAGGTCTTTTAAGTACTGGCGGATGCCCACATCTTCGCGCGCCTTTTTCGAGAGGGCCGCGATGACGAGGGTGCCGCCGTTGTCCGCCACGCGGGTTTCGATTTGGTGCAGGATGTAGGCCCCGGAGTAGTCGATGGCGTGCACGTGCCGCATGTGCAAAATCAGGTTGGTGGCGCGGGGCAACTCCCGCTCGATTTCGCTCAGCAGTTGATCGGAGGTGCCGAAGAACAGCGCGCCTTGCAATTCGAGGATGGCGGTCCGGTGTCCCTGCTGGCCCAAAATCTCCATGGCGGGCATGAGGTATTTCTTTTTCGATCGCAGCGCCGTGCCGTCGAAGCGGCGCCGGATGACCGGTCGGCTGATCTGGTCGCGCAAAAACAACACCACCGAGAGGGCGACGCCCACCGCAGCAGCCCAGATGAGGCTCAGGGCACAGGCGGCCAGCACCACGCCAAAGATCACGGCGAAGTCCATCCAGGTGGAGCGCTGCTTGAGCAGGGAGAGCGTCTTTTTGTCGATCATGCGCACCCCCACGACGATGAGGATGCCCGCCAGCGCGCTCAGGGGAATCCAGGCGACCAGCGGGGAGAACACCAGCAGCACCAAGAGGGCGGTGACGCCTTCGACGAGGCCCGACAGGCGTGTCTTGGCGCCGCTGTGCACGTTGACCAGCGTGGCGCCCATCGTGCCCGCGCCGGGGATGCCGCAGCACAGGGACGACGTGGTGTTGGCGAGCCCCTGGACGATGATCTCGCGGTTGGAATCGCTGCGCGACTGCGTGATGGCCCCGAGGATGAGGCAGGTCTTCATCGTGTCCAGCGACAGGAGCACCGCCAGGGTAACCGCCGGGACCAGCAGCAGCCGCAAGGTGCCCCAGGAGAGGCTGGGCAACATGTGGGCGCGCTCGGCAAAGAGCTGCCCCACGCCGGAGTTTTCGCTGACCAGGGGGCCGATGACCCAGGGGTTGGTGGCCAAGTCGCGCAGGGCCGGCTCAAAGTAGCCGAGCCCCAAGTGGCACAGCACGCTGGCGGCAATGGCCAGGGCCGCCGCCGGGATCTTTTGCGTGATGTGGGGCGCCACAACCATGGTGACAATCGCGACGCCGCCCACGAGCAGCGCTTGCCAACGCCACTGGGACACCACCAAGACATCGAGGATGTCGGCGTCGGCGGGCAGCCCCGCCAGCACCGGCAACTGCGCGTCCAAGATGAGCAGCCCCACCCCGGTCATGTAGCCCGCCACCACGGGATAGGGGATGTACTTGAAGAGCTTGCCGCCCCCCAGCAGCCCCGCCGCCATCTGCAGGAGGCCGGCCATGCCCCCCACCAGCAGCAAGAGCAACGGGATCTGCGCCGCGGGCACACCGGCGCGGTGCATCTCGCTGACAAATACCGTGAGGATGGCCGCCGCCGGGGCACAGGGCGCTGAGATCAGCAGGCGCGTTCGGCCAAACACCGCCGAGACCAAGCCGATGACGACGGTGCCCAAAATGCCGGCCATGGCCCCCTGGGACGCGAAGCCCGGTCCGATGGTGGAGAAGATGGCGATGCCAAAGGCGATGGCCGAGGGCAAGGCCACCAACATGGCGGTGCTGCCACCAAAAATATCGGGGAGCCACTTGTGAAGACGCGCCAAAATGTTTTGCATAAGTCCCTCAAGGCGACGGCCGCGTTGCGCCGACCGCGATGTGCCTACAACCCAAATCCTTTACCACATCTCGGGCATATAAAATCCCTCAGAGACACAACCAAACAAGTGAACGCCGAGATTAAATTTCTCTAAGTGAGTTTAAACGCCCTGGGGCCAGGCGGGGCGGGGTTGACCGTCGGCCACCATGGAGAAAGGGAGCCAGCCCACGGTAAGCAGGCGCACGGTGATGTTGGTCTTCTTGGGGGGTATCTCGACGGTCTCCAGCGCTTCGTTGCTGGCATCTCGGTCGGTCTGCATGTTCTCGATTTCCCGCGCCGCCTCTTGTTGTAGCTGGGCGAGTTTCGCCTCCAATTCGGCCAGTTTGTTTTGCGACATGGCGACGGATTGGCCTTTTTGGGTCGTTTTTTGCGCGCTGCGTGCGGCGGTTCCCGCGCGGCCAATGGCGGTGGGGCTGAACTTCTTTCCGCCCAAAAACGTACTGGCGATGGTGCTGGCAAAGGCGGTGGTGGTGCTTAATTTCGCCGCGCTCGCCTGGGCCTGGTCGCGGTGCAGTTTGTCGAGGGCGGAGTCGCGCTGTTTTTGCAGGCGTTCGATTTGGCCTTGGTACTTGGTGCGGAGCTTGTCCAACGCCGCGTCGCGGGCCTCGCGTCCCTCTTGGCGCAAACGCATGCGAAACGCCGCTTCACTCTCCTCGGGCGACGAGAGGATGCCGCTGGTGGGGCTCTTGAAGAGCGAGAGGGTCTTGTTGCGCAGCAGCCACTCTTGAAAGTTTTTTTGCAGGGCGGCGAGCTCCTTGTCGCGTGTCATCCAGGCGGGCGGCGCGGCGAACTGGGCGTCGTCGATGGGAAAGGGCTTGAGGTGCTCGTCGCGCAACGACAATTCGGTGGCTTCGTCCCAGTTGAACAACAAGGGTTTTTCGGCGCTGTGGTACGCCAGCAGGTAGCGCACCTCGTGGGCGATGCGCGGGCGGGTCTCGGTGTAAAAAACGGTGCCGTAGGCCAGCAGCATCGGCTGGTAGCAGATGGCCTGGTGGGAGGTCGCGTGGACGTAGACGGGCTGTATGCCAGCGGGCAGCAGCGGGGGTTGCGCCGCCAAGCCACGGGTGAACGCAGCGGCCGTGTTGTCCTCGGCATCGCCAGCGTCGGTGGTTGTCGCCAGCGCTGTTGTCGTCGCCGCTGTTGTTGTCGTCGCTGCGGTTGCGGTTGCCGGCACTTCGGTTGCGACTGGACCCAGGCCCGGCAGCATGCGCAGTTGGGCGCGGGTCAGTGGGCCGGCGAGATACGAGAGGCAGAAGCGGCTCTCGAACAGATAGGGCGCCTCCTCATGTACGCTGTTCATTAAGAAGACGCGCTGCTGCAGCGACGAGAGCATGGCGCCCAAGGCCTGGCGATTTCCCAGGGCGGGGTTTTCTTTTAAGCCGTCGCGCAGGCGGGCTTGGTCCTGTTCGGTTTGCAGGCGCCCGATGAACCACGTGCCGATGTTGGAGAGGGCTTTGTAATCAATATCGACCGGGTTTTGCGTGGCGAGGATGAGGCCCAGGCCAAAGGCGCGCGCTTGTTTGAGCAGGGTCATCAAAGGCTTCTTGGAGGGGGGCTGTCCCACCGGGGGCAGGTAGCCGAAAATCTCGTCCATGTAGAGCAGGGCGCGCAGGCTGCTGGTGCCGCTTTGGCCGCGCATCCAGGTGAGCAAGCGCCCGAGCAGCAGCGAGACCACGAACATGCGCTGGCGGTCGTCGAGGTGGGCGATGGAGACGATGCAGAGCTGCGGACGCCCCGACGGCCCGTACAGCATGGACTCGATTTGCATGGGCGGGCCCTGGGTCCAGGCCGCAAAATCTGGCGAGGCGAGCAGGCCGTTGAGGGACATGGCGAGTTTTAGGCGGTCGGCGGCGGGGTAAAACAGCTCGAGATCGAAGACCCCCACTTCGGTGAAGGGCGGCTTCTGCACCTGTCGGATAAGCTCGGCCAGGTCGGCGCCTTGCCCTTGGCGCCACAGGGTGTCGAGGATGGTGGAGAGCAGGATGTGCTCGCGGCTCTTGAGGGGATCGGCGCTGATGTCGAGCAGGGCCAGCAGGGCGCTCACCGTGCTGGAGAGGTTGTCGCCGTAGAGGTCGCTCTCATTCATCACCTGCGGTGGGGGCGGCGCGAAGGTGCTCAGGATGGACAGGGGCGCTAAGGCGGTGTTGCCCGGCGTGTACACCACCACGTCGGCGCTCTCTTGGTACAGCGAAATGCGCGCGGGGCTCTGGTCCCACTTGGCGATGCCCTCCTGCCACAGCGCGGCGGTGCGCTTGGCGAGGTCGTCCACCGAGATGCCCTGGCGGCGCGCGGCTTCGGGGTCCATCCAGGGAGCGAAGTCGTCCGGCCGCAATTGGGGAAAGCGCAGCGCCAGGTTGGCCATGTCGCCCTTGGGGTCGATGATGATGGCGGGGATGCCGTCGATGGCCGCTTCTTCGAGCAACGCGATGCCCAGCCCCGTCTTGCCGCTGCCCGTCATGCCCAGGCACACGGCGTGTGTGAGAAAATGGCGCGAGTCGACCATCAGGGGTTCGGGGATGTGCGTCCCTTGCGCGGGGTCGTAGGGCCTGCCGAGGTAAAAGGCTCCCAGTTTCTCGATGTTCGGGTTGGTCATGGCGCCTCCTTCTGTCTGTTGGCCGCCCACTATATTTTAATGCGCGCCGCTTACCAAGTGGTTGCTGTGGTTTTGCGCGGCGTCAGTGCGGCGTCAGTGACCGGACAAGTCCAGCGATTGAAACCAGCGCAGCGTGTCGACGCCCCACCCCATCGTGGCGTCGGTGTGCGTCGCGTCGGCGTCTTCGGCGGTGATGATGTCGATGCGCTCCGGCGCGGTGCCCGCGGCCAGCAGGCGCTCGTGGCACAGCTCGGATTGCCAAAACGGCACGGTTTGATCTCCGGGGCTGTGGTAGAGGCGCAGGGGCGTTTGCACGGCCCATGGGTCGACGCTGTTTTGCGTCAGGGCGGCGCGCAGCGGTGTCGCGTCGTCCGCGGTGTCCAGCGAAGTGCGCAGGTGGGGGGTGAGCCAGTCGTCCAGCGAATCGGGCAGGGCGGCGTTGACCGAGGCGTTGCACAATTCACCGTCGAAGAGCGCGGGAATGTCCGCTGCGTAGGGCGCCGTGAAGTAGTCGTTTAGCGTCCCGGGCATGAAACCGTTTTGCTGGTGGGAGTGGATGAAGTAGGGCAGGAAGAACGGCTCGGGATAGGCGTCGGTTTCGAGGATGTGGTGGCCCATCTCCAGCAGGTCGTAGGCCCCGGCACCGCAGGCCGCCGCCACCGGTGTGAGCCCCGGCAGCGGATGGGCTTCCAGCTCGGACAGCGCGGACAACGTGGCCCAACCGCCCTGGCTGTAGCCCATCAGCAGGAGCTGTCCGTTGTCGCCGGGGAGGTCGTCGCTCGCCTGCAGAAAGGCCTGCGTCGTGCGGATGAAGTCGACGACGGCGCGGTCGCTGGAGGCGCGGTGGTGGTAGGGATGCAGCACCTGGTCAGAGGCGCCGAAGCCGATGTAGTCGGGGATGGCGACGATGTAGCCCAGGCTCGCGGCGAAGCTAATGATGTTGTAGAGCATCGCGTCGGGGTTGGCGGAGGGCGCTTGCGCGTGGCAGGTGTTGGTGCCGTTTTGAAAGCTGAGGATGGGGAAGTCGCCTTGGCTGTGGGGGATGGACAGGAGCCCCGAGGCGGTGATGGGCGCGTCGCCGAGCGTGGTGGCGTAGGTGACTTGGTACACCGTGACGTCGTGGGAGGCGCTGGCCGCTACGGGCTGTAGCTCGGGGAACAACAGGGCGGCCATCTGCAGCGTGCTCTGCACCTGGCTGAGGCTGTAGGTCTTCCAGGGTGTGGCGCTGTGCGGTTCCGCGGATGGTGTGTCTGATGCGCTGTTGTCGGCGTCGCAGGCCGCGGCGGTCCACAGCAGGCACAGCAGCAGGTAGGGAAGCAATTTGCGATACAGGCGTGTGTCGGCGTTGGGTTTCATGGGGCTCCTTCTTTCGGTCGCGACTATATTTTAATGTGTGCCGCTTACCAAGTGGTTGCTACAGTCTTTTGCGCGGTGCGGGTGCGCCGCGTTTCACCGCAAGGAGACAACATGGCCATCGACATCGATTTGACAGGGCGCGTGGCGCTGATCACGGGGGCATCGGGAGAGCTCGGCCGCGTCATGGCCACCACCTTGGCATCCTGTGGCGCCGACATCGCCGTTCATTACTACCGCGCCAAGGACCGCGCCGAAGCCGTGGCCGATGCGGTGCGCCAGTTGGGGGTTCGCGCCGTTGTGGTGGGCGGCGACGTGGGCGTCTTTGACGACGTGGTCGCCATGCAGCGCGCCGTCGTTGAGCAGTTGGGGGCACCCCACATCGTCGTGGCCAACGCGGTGTCGCAAATCCTGCCCTGGCAGCCCCTGCTCGACGAGACACTGGGCGACTACGAAGACCAGTTCCGCAGTTGCGTGTTGCAAAGCGTCCATCTCGCCAAGGCCTTCGCGCCGGACATGGTGACAAAACAATACGGACGCTTCATCGGCATCAACACCGAGTGCGCCATGGCCGCCGAGGAAACACAATCGGCCTACGCTGCGGCCAAACGCGGCATGGACGGCATCTACCGGGTGCTGGCCAAGGAGCTCGGCCCGTCGCAGATCACCGTCAACCAAGTGGCGCCCGGCTGGACGCTGAGCGAGAAGGACGGCGGCGTCCCCTCAGAGGGCCACATCTCGTATGCCCAACGCGTGCCCCTGCGGCGCTGCGGCACCGCCCAAGAGATCGCCCACGTCGTCGCGTTTTTGGCGAGCGACCTCGCGTCGTTTATCACCGGCGCCTACATCCCCGTCTGCGGCGGCACCGTCATGCCCGCGATTTAACCCGCGCCGAGCGGCAACCGCGCTTCCCCATCTCGCGCGTTTTTTGACGTGTCTTTGCGCGTCTTTTTTTGTACAAGGGACGGCATTCTGACCTGTGGGGGGAGCTGGCAACCCAATGACCGACACAAGCACCACCACCGCGCCCGACAACGGCACCACCGACACCACCGACACCACCGCGACCAACGGCAACGACACCGCGACCAACGGTTCCAACAAGTACCTGGTGCTGGGCCTCGTCATGGTCACCTCGTTCATCACGCCCTTCATCGGCGCCGCCGTCAACCTGGCGCTGCCGCACATCCGCACGCACTTCTCCATGGACACCCTGCAGATGAGCTGGGTGGTGATGGCCTACATTTTGTCCTCGGCGGTGTTCCTCGTGCCCATGGGCAAGGCGGCCGACATCCTGGGCCGCAAGCGCGTCTTCTTCTGGGGCAACATCGTCGTGGCCGCGAGCTCCGCGCTGTGCATCCTGGCGCCCACCGGCGCGGCGCTCATCGCCTTTCGCGTGCTGCAGGGCGTGGGCAGCTCCATGGTCTTCGCCACGGGCGTGGCCTTGGTCACCTCGGTATTCCCGCCCCACGAGCGGGGCAAGGCCCTGGGACTGAGCGTCACCGCAGTCTACGCGGGGCTCTCGGCGGCACCGGTCATCGGCGGCTTTCTCATCTCCTGGTTCGACTGGACCAGCTTGTTCTACGTGCCCATCCTCATCGGCGCGCCCTCGGCGATCATCACGCGCGTGGCCATTCGCCAAGAGTGGGCGCAGGCCCGCCACGAGCGCTTCGACTACCTCGGCGCCGCGGTGTACGTGCCCTCCATGACGCTGTTCATGTATGGCTTCTCGCAACTGCCCGCGCTGTGGGCCGTCGCCTTGTCGGTGCTGGGCGCTGCGGGGCTGGTGCTCTTCATCGCCATCGAGCTGCGCGCCCAAAGCCCGGTGCTCAACGTGCATCTCTTCCGCACCAACCGCCTCTTCGCCTTTGCCAATCTCGCGGCCCTCATCAACTACGCCACCACCTTCGCGGTGACCTTCATGCTCAGCCTCTACCTGCAGGACATCAAGGGCTTCACGCCGCGCGCCGCCGGACTCGTGCTGGTGACGCAACCCCTGCTCATGGCCCTCGTCGCCTCGTGGGCCGGCCGCCTCTCCGACCGCATCGACCCCCGCATCCTGGCCTCGTCGGGCATGGGGCTCTCGGCCCTGGGGCTGCTGCTCCTCGTCCCCCTCAACGCCGCCACCCCCACGCCGTACTTGGTCTTCGTGCTCGGGGTGCTGGGGCTCGCCTTCGGCATCTTCTCGTCGCCCAACACCAACTCGATCATGGGCTCGGTGGAGCCGCGATTGCTGGGCGTGGCGTCGGGCACCGTGGGCACCATGCGCTTAACCGGACAGATGGTGAGCATGGGCATCGCCACGCTGATCCTGCACACCTGCATCGGGCCCAAGGGCAACATCGCCGCGCAGCACGACCCCTTTGTCCTGGCGCTGCAAATCACCTTTATCGTGTTTGCGGCCTTGAGCGGAGTGGGCATCTGGGCATCCCTCAAGCGCGGCAAGACAACCCCCGCCCAAAGCACCTCGGCGTAACGGCGTTATTTCACCACAGAGTTTTCTTCGATGTAGGTGGTGTCGTCGTGGGCGGAGATGCCCGGGTGAAACTCCCAGGAACCGCCGGTGTTGTTTTGGATGGTGGAGTCCTTGATGTGAATCGTCCCGGTGTGGTTGTTGCTCACAAAGAAGATCGCGGAACCGTAGGCGTTCACGCGGTTGTCTTCAATGCGCGATCCGCACACGGTCAGTGTCATGGTGTTGCCGTCGTTGTAAATGGCGCCGCCGCTGCCGCCGCCGGGGGTGCCGTCCTGGGCGGGGTTGCCGCCGTGTCCGACCGCCCGGTTGTGGCGAAACAGGCTGTTGATGATGGTCCAGGAGACGCCGATGCTGCCGAGTCCGCCGCCGTTCGCGCACGCGTTGCCCAAGTCGTCGCGGCCGCCAAAGGTGCTGTGCACGACGTAGGCCGGGAGGTCGTTGTACTGCTGGAAGGCCCGGATGGCGGCTCCGGCGAGGTCGGGCCCCGTGTCGGCGCACCGGTTGTTGAAGAAGCGGCTGTTGATGACTTTGAACCGTCCGCCCGAGGCGTAGATCGCGCCGCCGCCGAGGTGTTCGGTGTCGTCAGAGGCGTCCGCGTCGATGAAGGTGAGGTTTTGCACCGTGAGCTGTGGGTGGTCCTGGTTGTCGCAGTGCGGGGTGGTCCACACCTGGTCTTGGTCGCAGGTGTTCATGTAGAGGATGCGCCGCTTGCCGCCGCCGCTCAGCGTCACCAGCCCCTTGCCGTCGATGACGACTTTCGGCGCCGCGTCGTTGACGACTTTGGCGGTCTCCTCCATGACGATGGTCACCGGATCTGGCCCGCAGTCAAAGGTGATGATGCCGCCCTTGGCGACGGCGTCCACCACGGCCTGCGAGGTGCAGCTCTCGGGCGTGCCGCTGCCGATGACATGGTCGGGGGCGGTGGTGTCCTCCAGCTTCGCGTCGTCGGGAATCGCGCAGCCGCCCTCGTGTCCCGCCGGCGGCAGATCGTCGGTGATGGCGGTGTAGGAATCGCTGTCGGTGCCGCTGTTTTTGTCGCTGTCGGTGCCGCTGTTTTTGTCGCTGCTTTCGTCGTCATTGCCGACTTTATCGGTGCCGTTGTTTTTGTCGCTGTCGGCAGTGTTGTCGTTGTTGGCGTGGTCGTCGGCGTCGGGCGCTTGGGCGTCGTCGCCACAGGCGAAAAATAGCAGCGCCAATGCCGCCAATAACAATGTCGCGAGATACGGTTTCGTCATGGGGGAGGACTCCTGCAAAAATGCGTTGGGTGGTTTTGTGAAACGGGCCTTGTTACGCCATTTTAACGCCATTTTTCATCGCTCAGAGATGGAATGAGAAGGCTGGCCTCCTGAAACGGGTGCTCATTTAGGCAAAACCTATTTAGATGAACCCAATTGGGGAATGTTCCCAACTAACGCACTCGCGAAGCGGTGCAAAGGAGGCC
>JAAYKL010000074.1 GCA_012522445.1 Myxococcales bacterium
CCCGAGGCCTCCTGGGTGGCGGTGGTGGTCAGCCTCATCGTGCTCGCCTTGGCCTATTACGCGCGCTACCGGTTTGGCAACTGGCGCAGCCGGGCCCTGCGCCTCTCGCAGCTAGACGAACCCGCGCTGGGGTCAACGCCCCACGCCCGGTAATGCCCGTCCGGCGTTTGGTTGGCCATGTTGATGTCGTGTTTTAGGAACGCTGTGCGGCCCGCTTTCGTTTGATTTCGAAGAGCATGGCGTCGGCGCGCACCAGCATGTCGTCGACGGAGGTGGTCTCGGTGACGTCCTCGATGGTGTAGCCGATGGAGATGGAGACCGCGTAGGGTTTCTCGCGCTTGTCGTTGAAGGCGGCAAAGGCCGTATCGATGCGCTCGATGACGTTGGTACAGGCCGCGGCGTCCATGTCGGTGGCCATGAGGGTGAACTCGTCGCCGCCGATGCGCGCCAAGACGTCTTGTTCGCGGATGCAGCGGCGCAGGATGGCAGCGGCCTGGGAGATGGCGAAGTCGCCCTCGGCGTGCCCGTAGGTGTCGTTGATGTGTTTGAGCTTGTTGAGGTCGCCGTACATGATGGTGAGGCGGCTGCCCGTGCGGCGCGCCTGGCGCAGCATGAGGTTGCACAGGTGGATGAAGCCGCGGCGATTGTAGAGCTTGGTGAGCTCGTCGCGCAGTGACATTTCGCGCAGCTCCGTGATGAGCGAGTGTCCCCGCAGGGCGCTGCTGATGTGAATGCGGAGCTCTTCGTAGACATCCTTGGGGAGGTTGGGGTTGTCCTGGAAGAGAATGTAGCCAAAGCACTGCTTCTCGAAGACCAGCGGAAACAGGAGGTGGTCGCGGTGCCAGGACTCGGCCCACAAGGGTTCGGGCAGGATGTTGGCGGTGGTGAACTCAAGGGGGGCGGCGTTTTCGGTGGCCTGGGTGTTTTGGTTGAAGGAGAGCACCAGGCGCGAGCGCGCGGGTTGGGGCGCGGTCATGTCGATGCCCTGCACGCCCTCGGTGCCGAAGAGCACCATGTGGCACGCGTTGATGCCGATGGCGGGCAAGTCGCGTTGGACGATTTGCTTGAGGCGATCGATGTCAAACGACGTGATGAGGTTGAGCAGGATGCTGCGGATGAGGGTGCGCATGTCCTCTTTTTGAAACTCGTCGCTCAGGGTTTTTCGCAAGGCGAGGTCGCCGACGCAGATGCGGGCGCGCTGCAAGAGGTCGTCGGGTTGCGACAGGTCGGCGTCGCCGTTGGCCAACACGTGGCGGTTTTGGCTGATGGCGTTGAGCACCTCTTGCCACACCGACGGATCGCCTCCCAGCGAAATGTGCTGCACCAAAATGTTGTTGAGCACGGTGATGAAGTCGGGCGTCTTGTCATCGTTGGCGGTGGCGTCGGGCTGCGGAAACGCCGCGAGCAGTGTTTGGGCCCAGGTGAGGGCCGCTTGCGCTGAGATGTTGGGGTCGGTGCGGGTGACGATGTCGGCGCTTAGGCTGACCAGGGCTTCGCGTGTGGGGACCTGCCACAGGGATGTGGATGCCTGGCTGTTTTTGGAGCCCCAGAGCGGGGGCGTGCAGCCGCAGCTATTGCGGGGGATGAACTGGGTGGGCACGTAGATGTCCTTGGGATCGGCGTCTTGGGTGGGGGAGATTTCGTCGAGCAGCGACTGCATGGCGATTTGGCCGATCTCGTAGAGCGGTTGGCGCACCGTGGTGAGGGCGGGCACGGAGTCGGCGGCCTCGGGCACGTCGTCGAAACCCGCGACCTTGACGTCGGCGGGCACGTGGATGCCGTGGCGGTGCAGGGCCGAGATGACGCCTAGGGCGGTGGAGTCGTTGACGGCGATGATGGCGTCGGGGATGCGCCCGCTTTCGATGATGCGCAGGGCGGCCTCTTCGCCGGATGCTTTGACGAAGTGCCCCTTGAAGACCAGGGTGGGGTCGACCTCGATGCCGTTGTTGCGCAGCTCGGTTTGGAAGGCCTGGAAGCGGGCTTCGGATTCCATGTGGTGCGCCACGCCCTTGATGAAGGCGAAGGTGCGGCAGCGGTGGGTGGTGAGCAGGTGGTGTACGGTTTTGCGCACGCCTTGGGCGTTGTCGATGAGGATGGCCTTGAGGCCGTCGACCTTTTGCGAGATGCCCACCATGGGGCAGGTGCCCAAGGAGTGGCAGTACTCGGTGAGCTCCTGTGGGTTGAAGTGGTCGGAGAGGGCGCCGGTGTAGATGAGGATGCCGTCGGGGGCGAGGCTGCGCAGCAGGTCGCGCACGATGCGGTAGTGGGCGTCGAAGGTGGAGACGCGGTTTTGCGAGGTGGCCACAAAGGTGATGAGATCGATGCCGTGGGCGTTGGCGTAATCGGCCACACCCGACCATACGATGGACTGGCACTCATCGTGAACAGTGGCAAAGAGGGCGGCTATCAGGGGGCGTTGGCGTTTCATGACAGAGGCCTAGCGTACCTTGCGCGTTGGCGTTTGTCTATTTGTGGATATGCAGGTGTGGCAAAGAATAGCGGCGGAGCGCTGCGGGGAGGGAGCGCGCAGCGCGCCTCGGATCAGTCGCAGTTGTCGAAATAGAATTTGACCTCGACGATGCTCAGGGGCGAGCCCAGGCTGCCGGCGACTTCTTCCATGCCGGCGCAGTAAATGGACACGTAGTATTGGAAGGTTTTGTTGAGCTCGGGGATGAGCTCGCCAGGGGCGGCCTCGGCGAAGAGTTCGACCGTGCAGTTGCCCTTGTCGCCGTCGAAGGAGAAGGCTTCTTTGGCCTTGATGACGGCATTTCTAAAGGTGGACTGAACCGCGGCGCCGGATTTGATTTTGGGGTTGCCGTCGATGTCGAGTTCTTCGCTGAAGATGCCTTGAACAGGCGGACCGCCATTGGGACCGGTGATGCCGTTGAAGCGGAAGTAGCGGGGCTGCGCTACCATGGCGTCGCCCAGGTGGGTGAGGTCGTCGTGGCCCACCTCGAAGGTGAAGACGCCGTTTTTGTATTGGCAAAATCCGTAGAGGTCTTGGCTGCCAGAGGTGCCCAACGAGCCCGACATGGGACCGGAGAAGCCCGGCGGATTGATGTAGCCCGAGCCGCTGACGAAGGCGGGGCCCTTGAGATCGTCGCAAGCCGTTGCCAGCATCAACAAAGCCAAAATCGACACGAGAATTGCGAGGTGTTTCATTTCTCTTCTCCTTAAAAGGGGCAGAACCTGTTGTTGGTACGAATTGTGTTCATTCATACCATATTTGGCGGTGCGCAAAATCAGAATTTTGCCAGTGCGTTTTTTCCGATGCCCATGGCGTCGCGGACCTCGCGCATGGTCTCGACGGCGATGCGGGAGGCTTGTTCTCGGCCGTGTTCGATGCCCGCAATCACGCGGCTGGGGTTGGCGCGCAGGGTTTCGGCGCGATCGCGGATGGGGGCCAGGTGGGTGTCGATGGAGACGGCCAGCCGCTGCTTGCACTCCAGGCAGCCCAGGGTGCCCTGGGAGCAGCCCTCGGCGATCTCGGCGCAGGCTTCGGGGCTGGAGAAGAGCTTGTGCAGCGCGAAGATGTTGCAGTCTTCGGGGTGGCCCGGATCGTCGCGGCGCAGGCGGCGCGGGTCGGTGTAGGCGGGCTTGAGGCGGCGCTCGATTTCCTCGTAGGAGTCGAGGATGCCGATGGTGTTGTTTAGGCTCTTTGACATCTTTTGTTTGCCGTCGAGGCCGATGATTTTGGCGGTCTCGCCGCGGATGCGCTGGGTGGCCGGGAAGATGTCGCCGAATTTGCGGTTGAAGCGCTCGGCCACTTCGCGGCACAGCTCCAGGTGTTGCTCTTGATCTTCGCCCACGGGGACCCACGGGGCCTTATACAGCAGGATGTCGGCGGCTTGCAGCACGGGGTAATCGAAGAGCCCCACCGAGGCCTCGGCCACGCCCAGCCCCACTTGCAGGTGTTGCATCACCGCGCCCATGCGGTCGTTGAGGCGGGCGACCAGCTCGGTGAGGACAAGCTCTTGCTCGCCTTTGTACGGGCTGGTGGGGTTGAGTTCGTCGACGTCGGCGTGTAGGTCGCCCATCAGATCGCGCATTTTGAGGCCGATGTTTTTGAGCTGGAACAGGGCTGTTTTTCGCGCGCCGCCCTGCCGCGTGTTGAGGGCGCGTTGGAGGGCGTTGCGGGCTTTGTCCTTGAACTGGGTCATGCGGAAGAGCGAGCCCAGGGGTGTGACGGTGTTGAAGAGCCAGGTGAGCTCGGTGTGCTCGGGCACGTGGGACTGGACGAACAGGGCGCATTTTTCGGGGTCGAGACCGCAGGCCATGACCGCTAAGGCCCCGTCGAAGGTGCGCTGGGGGAGCAGGGCGGGGTCGTAGTCGACGGTGATGGCGTGGTCGTCGACGATGCAGTAGATGCATTCGTGTGTATCGGTGAGCTCGACCCATTTTTTGATGGCGCCCATGTAGTTGCCGATGTGGATGTCGCCGGAGGGTTGAATGCCGGAGAAGACGCGTTCTTTTTTGGTTGTCATGGCGGACCTCTGTTGGGGTTGGGCGCCGCTGTGAAACCGCGGGCGGTGTTCGGCGACGCAGCGCTCCTATACCACGCTTTGCCGCGCGGGGTGAGCCGCAAAGCATGGGAAAAAGCCAAAACGGTCTTGCCAGAAGTGCGCCCGGACGGCTAGATCTGCCCGCTGTTTTTGACCGGAGGAGTGTTATGACCGCAGCCAAGAAATTTGATCCCGTGGCGACGATAAGTGCCGAATTGGGCCTGGCGACGCCGTCTGTACAGGCGGTGGTGGCCCTGCTTTCCGAGGGGAACACGGTGCCCTTTGTGGCGCGCTACCGCAAGGAGGCGACCGGCGGCATGGACGAGGTGCAAATCCGCGCCATCGAAGAGCGCCACGCGTATCTGTTGGAGTTTGAAAAGCGACGAGAGGCCATTGTGGCGTCGATTGTCGAGCAGGGCAAAATGACCGACGACCTGCTGGCGAAGCTCAACGCCTGCACCACCAAGGCCCAGCTCGAAGACCTGTACTTGCCCTACAAGCCCAAGCGCCGCACCCGCGCCACCATCGCCCGCGAAAAGGGCCTAGAGCCCCTGGCGATGCGCATCCTGGCCCAGCCGCTCGACGGAGACCCCGGTGCCGAGGCCCAGGCGTTTCTCAGCGATGAAGCCGAAAAAGAGGTGCCCGATGTCGAGGCCGCCCTGGCCGGCGCCCGGGACATTGTGGCCGAGGTGGTGGCCGAGGACGCCGAGGTGCGCGCCTTGGTGCGGGCGCGTTTTGCCGCGGACGGCGTGCTGGTGTCGCAGGTCGTCGAAGCGCAAAAAGAGCAGGGCGCCAAATTTCAAGACTACTTCGCCTACGAGGAGGCCGTTGCCAAGATGCCCTCGCATCGTTTTTTGGCGGTGCGCCGCGGCGAGCGAGAGGGCGTGTTGCGCACGACGGTGTCGGTGTCGCCCGAGCCCATGGTGGCGCGCTTGCTGCAGCAGGTGCAGGTGCAGGACGCCTCGCCCTTTGCGGAACAACTGCGCCGGGCCGTCGAGGACTGCTACCGCCGCTTGCTGGCGCCGAGCATGGAGAGCGACATCCGCATCGAGCTGAAGATGAACGCGGACAAGGACGCCGTCGATGTGTTTGCCGCAAATCTGCGCGCCCTGTTGCTGGCGGCACCCCTGGGCAGCCAGGCGGTGATCGGCGTGGATCCGGGCATGCGGACGGGGTGCAAGTGCGCGGCGGTGGATCGCCACGGCAACTTCCTTGGCCACATGACGTTCAACCTGGTGCAGGGCGCCAAGGCTGAGGCGGCGGCGCGCGAGCAGTTTGTGCGCTTTTGCCAACAACACCAGCCCCTGGCGGTGGCGGTGGGCAATGGCACGTACGGCCGCGAAACCGAGCGCTTTGTCCGGCAAACCCTGAAAGAGGCGGGGCGAAACGACATCATCGCGGTGTCGGTGAGCGAGTCCGGGGCCAGCGTGTACAGCGCCTCCCCGCTGGCCGGAAAAGAATTCCCCGACCTCGACCTGACCATTCGCGGCGCCATCTCCATCGCCCGGCGCCTGCAAGACCCCTTGGCGGAGCTGGTCAAAATCGATCCCAAGTCCATCGGGGTGGGGCAGTACCAGCACGACGTACACCAGCCGCTGCTCGGCAAGAAACTGGAAGAGGTGGTGGAGAGCTGCGTGAACGGCGTGGGCGTCGAGCTCAACACCGCGAGCGTGGCGCTGCTCTCGCACGTGGCGGGCATCGGCGCCAAGACCGCCGAAAACATCGTGGCCCATCGGCGGGACATCGGCGGCTTTCGCAACCGGAAGCAACTGCTGAAGGTGAAGGGCCTGGGGCCGCGGGCCTTCGAGCAGTCTGCTGGGTTTTTGCGCATCCGCGAGGGCGACAACCCGCTGGACGCCTCGGCGGTGCATCCGGAGCGCTACGAGGTGGTGACGCAGATGGCCGGCGACCTGGGCGTCTCACTGGCGGAGCTCGTGGGCAACGCGTCGCTGGCAGAGCGCATCGAGCTGTCGCGGTACATGGCGCAGGGCATCGGCGCGCCCACGCTGCGCGACATCGTCGACGAGTTGAAGAAGCCCGGCCGCGACCCGCGCGAGCAATTCGAGCCCCCGGCGTTTCGCGACGATGTGAATTCGATTGAGGACCTGCAAGTGGGGATGCGCTTGGAGGGCGTGGTGACCAACGTGACCCATTTCGGCGCCTTCGTCGACGTGGGGGTGCACCGCGACGGCCTGGTGCACATCTCAGAGCTGTGCGATCGCTTTGTGCGCGACCCCGCCGAAGTGGTGAAGGTGGGCGACAAAATCAATGTCTGCGTCATCGAGCTGGATGTGCCGCGCGGGCGCATTTCGTTTAGCGCGCGCTCGCAGCCCGGTGCCTCCCGGCGCGACGACGGTCCCCAGTCGTCCCAGGCAGATGCCCCCCCGCAGAGAGGGACGCCCCGCCCGCCGCCCCGGTGGCAAGACCGGCGGCAAGACCGCTGACCGCTCCGCCGATCGACCGGCCCGCTTCTCGCACAATCCCTTTGCCGAGGCGTTTAAGAAACACTAGCGCCGCTCTTCATCCCGTTTGTTTGGCGAGGCAAAAAAAAGCCCCCCTTCTCTGTTTGCTGCGTAAGAGAAGAGGGGCGGGAAGAGGAGAAGTGTTGGGATGTCGTTATCGGTGGTGCGGTGTCACAAGTGGTGCATGCGTATCGGTGCGGGAGCGGTGCGTGAAGTGCGGGTTTTCAACTGTGTGCGCGAACGGGAACATCAGGTGTGGTACTTGACGTGGGCAGCGTAAATCGGGGCAGAGGTCGTCATGCGGGCGAACGAGTGCGCGAGGGCTTCTCCTGTCTTTTTACGGGGTTGCTTGGGCATCTTGGTGCGCAAAAACGAGGCGATGTCCGAAGCGCGGAAGGGCTTGGGCACAAAGCCAGAGGCGCCGGTGTCCGCCTTGGCCAGCAGGCTGAACGAGAACATGTAGTCGGACATCAACACGATGACGAGGTCGGGGTACTGGGCTTTGAGGCGCCGGGCCAGGGCCAGTCCGTTGGTGGCGTGGAGCATGAGATCGAGCAGCAGCACGTGGTAGCGCTGGGCCTTTAGCATCTCTGCGGCGGCGTCGGTGTCGATGGTGCCGTCCACCGAAAAGCCTTCGCGGTGCAGGCCGTCGAGCATCTCCTGCAGCTCGACGATGTCGTTGTTGAGTACGAGTACGCGGGTTGTGTTGTGCCAAGTAATTTTGTGACTCATTTGCGCCCTCCCATGCAAACGGTGTCGCGTTTTGCGGGTCACCCAAAAGAACTTGCAAACGCTATGCCAATGCGTCGATTTTGAGTTGTGCTGCTGATTTCATTACGTTTTTCGATAAATGCTCCCGGTTTTGAAACGCCCTTTTTGCTGTTGGTGCGCGTGTTATTTCAAAAATGAAATTTCGGTTGTCGGGATTGGCGGCGTGGGATCAGCGGCGCTGGGGGCGTGTCGGATGCGCGAGCAGTCGGCGGTACAGGGCCAGGATGTCGCGCTGGTAGCCTTGTGGGCAGAAGAGTCGTTGGGCGGCTTGCCGGGCGCCTTGCGAGAGGGCGCGACGCAGGGACGCGCTTTCGAGCAGCCGCATCATGGCCACCGCCACGTCGTGCGGGCGGTTCATGGGCACCAGCAGGGCCTCGGTGTCCGGGCGCAGAAAGTCGCACAGCCGCGCGTCGGTCAGGCAGGGCATGCCCGCTGCCAAGGCGCCCACCAGCTTGATGGGGATGCCGCCCGGGTGGTGCCGCGGGACGACGAGGGCGCAGGCGCGGTCCAGGGCTCGTTGGGCGTTGTCGTAGCTGCCGTGGGGCACAAACGCGAAGCGATCAGAGAGATTGTGGGTGCGCAGCAGGGGCGCGAGGCGCGCGGGTGCGTCGTCGGTAATGATGAGAAAGCGCACGTTGTCGCGGTGCGCGGTGGGGAGCGCGGCGGCGGCGCGGACCAGGTTGTCGAGCCCTTGGTAGGGGTCGAGGTTGCCGATGTAGGCCAGGTGGCGTGGGGCGCCGGGTGGGTGCGGCGCGGGTTGGTGGGGGCGCACTTCAGTGGTCGGTGGCCGCAGGACGGTGGTGCGCGTCTTGGGGATGCCCGAGCGGACCAGGCGCTGTTGGGCGTCGTTGCTCAGGCAGATTGTGTGGGTGGCGAGGTGGGGCAGGGCGGCGTCGCTGAAGTGTCCCGCCAGGGCGGCCAAGGGGGCGATGCGCGGCAGGTACAGGGGCAGCTCGGGCGCGAACTCGGCGTGCTGGTGAAAGAGCAGGGGAACGCGCGCTCCGGGGTCGGCCAGGCGACAGGCCAGCAGGGCCTCGTAGTGGTGGGCGTGGAGCAGGCGGATGCGGTGTTCGCGCAGGAGGCGCCGCACGTGGGCGGCCATGGCGAGGATGAGCAGCAGCTTGCGCGCGCGCGGCCCGGAGCGGCGGGAGCGAAAGCCCAAGGTGAGGGGCAGGCGGTGCAGGGGAACGGTTTGGGGCGCGTCGTCGCCAAAGGCGTAGCAGGCCAGGGCGCAGTGAAAAGGCGAGGCGTGGGCGAGGTCCGCGGTTTGGCGCACCAGGGTTTGGGTGCCCCGGGCCAGGGGAAAGGGCCCGCAAAAAACGTGGAGCACGGGAATCGCGTCGGTGGGCGTCATGGGCGGAGGATGGCACCGCGCCGCATGCGGTCACCGGGTTCGGCGTGCGCCGGGGCGTGGGTGCGCCGGGCGACGATGTAGCGCGGGCGGCGTTTGACCTCGATGTGGATGCGCGCGATGTACTCGCCCAACATGCCGATGAGCAAGAACTGAATGCCCATGAGCAGCGAGATGAGGGCGATGGTGGAGGCGTATCCCGGCTGCGGGGCGCTGTGAAAGAAGTGGCGGATGGCGACAACGGCGCCGAAGAGCAGGGACGAGAAGGTCATGAGCACGCCCAGCCCCGTGGCGAGGCGCAGCGGAAACACCGAGAACGACGTGATGCCGCGCATGGCAAAGGCGAACATCTTGGCGTAGGTGAAGCGCGTGCGCTCGTGGACGCGCAGGTCGGATTCGTAGGGGATGCGCACCTGGCGAAAGCCCACCCAGGACGCGATGCCGCGCAAGAAGAAGTCGCTCTCGGTCATGGAGAGAACGGCGTCGACCACCTGGCGGTCCAGCAGGCGGAAGTCGAGCATGCCGGGCTCCATGGGGATGCGCGAGAGGTATTGAAAGACGCGGTAGAAGAGGCGCGAGGTCCATTTTTTGAGCCGGGGGAGCTTGGGGTGGTCTTGGCGCACGCCGTGTACGACCTGGGCGCCCGCCTCCCACTGGCGGACGAATTCGGCGATGTAGCGCGGCGGCTGTTCGAGGTCGGCGTCCATGGTGATGACCGCGGCCCCGGCGGCCTCTTCGATACCGGCGAGCAGGGCGTACTGGTGTCCGAAGTTGCGCGCGAAATGCAGGCCCCTGACGCGGGAATCCCGGGCGCAGATTTCGTCGATGACCGCGGCGGTGTCGTCGGTGGAGCCGTCGTTGACGATGATGAGCTCGAGGTCGCAGTGGCGCAGTGGGCCGTCGAATTGCGCGGAGACCGCTTCGTAGAGCAACGGGAGATTGGCGGCTTCGTTGAGGGCGGGCACCACAATGGAGAGCAAGGGGCGGGGCATGTCATTCCTCCAGATAGCCGAGGCGTGCGAGCCGGGCGGCGACGATGCGGGCTTCGGCGTCGGTGTACGCCGGTGCGGTCGGCGGTGCCAGGGGGACGGTGTCGGGCGCCGGGGTGGGCGCGTCGTTGGGTTGGGCAAAGGACGGCGCCGGTGCGCAGCCCAGGGCGCGGCAGATGAGGGCCGGCACGTGGTGGATGTGCAGCGGTGTCGCCGCGTCGATGGAGACCCGGGGATCGCCGGTGTGGATGTTGGCGTTGGTGAGCCAGACGCCGTCTCGGCGGTGTCCCCCGGGCAGGCTTTGGCCCTTGCGGCTGCCCGCTGTGTTGGGGTCGAGGCGCGTGAGCAGGGGCGTGTCTTGGTTTAGCGACGGGGCGCAGGTGAGGGCGTATCCGCCGGGGGTCGCCAACTCGAGGACCAGGTCGGGGATGCGGGTGATGAAGGGGCCGTCGCCCAGGTCTTCGCGGCGGTGGATGCGCTGGATGACCGGTGTGCCGTCGTCGAGGGTGAAGCCCCGGGCGGCCTCGCAGATGCGCTCGTACAGCGCGCGGCGTTCGGTGGCGGGCAACTGCCCTTGCGGGTCGCGTCCGCGCTGGTTGAACCAAATGGCGGGCGCGTAGGGCAGCTCCTCGGAGAAGGCCAGCGTGTGCGCGAAATCGATGTGCCCAAAGCGGATGCGCGATTCGACGAGCCCCGGACCCTTGCGGTCCCACAGGTTGAAGAGGTGGCGGCGCCAGGCGCGGGGCACGGCGTGGGGCAGGGCGTGGCGCAGGCGGTGGAGGGGCAATTGCTGGGGCAGGGGCAGGCGGTGCTGCGGGGCGCGAAAGCGCAGCAGGCCGCACTGGGCCAAGAAGTGGTTGAGGTGGACGCGCAGCGCGGCGTTGCCCTGCACCCCGTGGTCGGAGGCGATGAGGATGGGCGTGTCGGGCCCTACCTTCGCGGCGAGCTTGCCCACCGCGGCGTCGAGGCTTTGGTACACGCGCAAAATGGCGTCCTCGGTGCCCGGGGGAATGCGGCGGGGGCGCCTAGGGGAGTCGGGGTCGCCGTGGGCCCAAAAGTGGTGGGCCACCGTGTCGGTCTCGCCGAAGTAAAAGGCGGCGACATCTACGGGGCGGTGGGCGAGCAACCACTGGGCCATCTCGGCGCGTTGGGCGAGTCGCCGGGGCAGCGCTTGGGCGGCGTGCGCAAACCACGCAGCGTCATTTGAGAACTCGTCGAGGCTGTCGAAGGCGAGGTGGTGCGCTCCGAAGGCGCGTTGCAGCGCGCGGTGTAGGTCGGGCGGGTGCACAAAGGAGGCGTCGCCGCGGACGTCCACCGGGGAGTCCCAGCCGCTGATGTGGTAGCCGCCGGCGAGGGGCAGGGGCGGCCAGGTGACGGGAAACCACGCCATCCCCACGGTGAGGCCCGCGGCGGTGAGGTGTTCGGGCCAGGTGGTGCCGCGCCGCTCGTGGGCGCCGATGAAGCGCACGCGGTAGCCCTCGCGCACGGTGAAGTCGGTGACGCCGTGGTGGTCCGGGGTGGTGCCGGTGTAGGCGCTCGTCCAGGCGGGGAATGTCACCGGCGGCAGGGTGGAGCGCAGGGGCGCCAGGGTGCCGCGCGACTGCAGGGCGGCGAGGTGGGGCAGGTGTCCCTGGTCGGCAAAGCGCGCGAGCAGGTGCGGGTCCAGGCCGTCGGCGCCGATGAACAACAGTTGGGGACGGGGTTTTGGGGGCATGCAAATTCCTCGGGCGCCACATCGGTTTCGTTTTGCGCGCTTCGTTTTGCGTGCGCGAACGCCTTTTGATATAGAGGGAGTGTCCGACAACAGTCAATCCAGCAAGCAAGGAGAACTTTTTATGACGATGCGAATTTTGGCAACACTGCTCTGCGCCGTGGCCCTCAGCGCCTGCGGCAACGCGGTCTCCAACGGCGACAAGCCCGCCGACCCAACATCTAGCGAAACCGCCGCGCCCGAGATGACCGCGTGCACCGCCGACGAAGACTGCGTGCCCGCCACCTGCTGCCACGCCACCGAGTGCGTGCTCAAAGACAAAGAGCCCAACTGCGCCGAAGTGGCCTGCACCCGCGACTGCCGTCCGGGCACCATGGACTGCGGCCGCGGTCACTGCCTGTGCGACGCGGGGAAATGCCGGGCCGAAATCAAGCCCGAGCCCGAACTCGCGCCCGAGACCACGCCCGACGCACTCGCTCAGTAACCCACATCATTTATTTACATCATCATTAATACGCTTCTTGTGGGCGCCACGGGCGCTGGCTGGGTTGGCGTTACTTGGGGCGGTCGAAAAAGGGATTCTTGGCCGTCGCGCTCAGGGGGATGCCGTACGCCACGCGCACGCCCGGTCCCAACAAGTCGAGCGACATGGCGGCCAGGCCCACGGTGTACATGACGCGGTTGTCCACCCGGTTGTCCGTGGCCACGCTGACCGCAGAGCCCAGGGCGATGCCCAGGTCGCCGGTGTTGAAGGCGCAGGGCGTCGCGTCGGGTTTTTGCGCGCAATTATCAAAGCCGCACCAGCCGCACTTGGTCAAATTCATGGGCGAGATGCGGGTGCCCAGCAGCACGATGACGTCGGCAGCGCGGATGTTTTCGGCGTCGCGGGCAAACGTGGGGTTGTTTTCGGTCGCGCCGATCTCGGCCATTTTTTGGGAGAGCGCGGCGATGGTGTCGCCCTCGGCGAAGGCGGTGGCCAGGTGGTTTTGTCCGCGGGCCTTGGGGGCGGTTTGCGCGGCGATGAGCATGCGCGCCGCCACCTGGCGCAGGGATTCGATGCGGATGTCTTCCGCGGCAAATAGGGTCATGTCGTCAGCCTCCTTAGAAAACCTGTCTCGCGACGGGACAATTTTTGACCGAGTTTCAAAAAACGTAAAATAAAGTGTAATGATTTCAAGGTGTTGCACAGTGCACATATGTGCACTGACATTTTCTCCCGCGCATCGAAGTGCGCCCAGGCGGGTTGGTTATGCCGTGAAATATCCACGTGCCGGGGCCCCCTCGCGGGTGTCCATCTCTGTTCCTGCCCGGTGCTGGAGAAGAGAGCTGCATGCAACCACATCCCCGCGCCTTTGTCCATTTCCGTGTCCTTGGATTGTCCCCGCTACATCCCCCATTGGTTCTGCGTTTCGTCTTGTGCCTCGTATTGTGCCTCGTCGCACGCTGTGTCTGGCGAGTGGTTCTGCGGTGGGTCGCGGAGCGCCTCGCGGTCCTGGATTTGCCGCGCGACTTCTCGGTACATCGCGTCGAAGCGCTTGTCCGGATAAATGCCGCGGGCCTCTTCGATGAGCGCTTGCGCCTCCTCCAGCCGCCCTACGCCCAAGAGCGCCACGCCGTAGTTGTAGAGGTAGCGAGCGGCATTCTCCGGCTGCGCACCGATCCCGCGTCGCACCGCACCGAGCTCGATTTCGAAGAGCGCTTCTGCCTCGGCAAACCGCCCCGCCTTCAGCGCATCCACAGCGGGTGCCGCGATCTCTTTGGGCGCCTTGATTTTGAAAATCTTGTATTTGACATGCTCATCGTAGGGGAACATGGCGTTGAAAACCTGCGTCCCGCCGTTTCGCGGGGACATGGCATCCGTAAAGGAAGCCTTGAATCTCGTGTCGAAATCCGGGGTGACGGTGTGGAGGGTGTTTTTGAACATATCCTTTCGATAGCACCACTCGACGTTCTCGGGCTGCCCGCGGACAAAGCTGCACTCATGAAATAAGAGGACCCCCGCATTGCTGCGCGAATCGGGAAAGATGAGGAAAGAGCCCTCGGCAACGGTATCGCCATTTGGCCCTTCGAGGCGGGCGGTGATGTCCAACAAAACAGAACAGTCGATCGACGCCTGCCAGTCGTAGTGCTGCGGATTCAAATGGCCATCGCGCACGGCCACGCAACCGCACATGCGCTTACCCTTCACCTCGGGGTTCGGCAAACAGCGTAGGCCAAAGGGCGCGTTCACCTCGATGTCGCAGCGGTCCAGGCTGGTCCACTTGGTTTCGGCGACATGCACCGCCATGTGCAGTGTCAGGTCGGCTTCGCCCGCGTCCACGACGCTCACCCCGTTCTCCGCAAGTACCGACCGCACGAGGGTCGCGAGTTTTCTCTCGTGGTCGGCGAGGCGCGCATCCGGTATCGGCCCCAATGTGCCGGAGACCTTTCCCACGCAACTGTGCGATGTGCGAAATTTCGTTTCGCCGGAGATGTCGAACGGCAACAGCGCCACGCTCGTCTCCCGGTACACCGGCAATATCGGCGCGCGCTTGACGTAGGCCGACACCGAAGTGGTCGCGCAGGCCCCCGCCAACGCCGCCGACAACACAAGGACCACCGCGCATTGCCACGAGATATGCACCTGGATTTTCGTTGGCATGTACACCCCCTTTTGGGTTGCAGCGACTGTTTTACGGCGTTGCGCTTTCGCGCTCTTTGCGTGCTTTGCGCGCGGCCCGGCGCTGTTCCTGTTCCGTCATGTCTTCCGATGCAGCAGCGGTCTGCTCTGGAGACGGGCGGCTGTTGGCGAGCAATTGGCCAAACATCGCGGCGAGCATTTCATCAAATAGCTGCCCGAGCAGCGCTTCGGATGTTGTGCTTTGGTCTGCGGGCGCCATGTCCGTATGCACCACCTTGGCGAACCACACAATCTCGCCACTGGAGACCTCGAGCAGCTTGAACACCAAGGTCATGTCCACCTGCAACAACGGCTGTGATGTCGTGTCTTCTGCTGCGGCCTCTAGCAGCGTTTCGATCGGCGGCACGTTTGCGGATGCGCCCTGCAACTGGCTGAGTGCGGACTGCATGGATTGCTCCAGGGCCTGCGCATTGTGATAGGCCTGCATCTCCGAACTGTCGTGCGGCAAGTGCCACGGCGGGAAAGCTCTGCCAGAGGCCCGGTACGCGTCTACGGCATTTTGGTATTCGTACATCCAGGGATTGGCGCGCTCGTAAACTTGTTTTTCTTGCGCCTTCAGCGACTGGCGCCACGCTTCGAGGGAGGTCGTGTAGGCTTCAAGTTCGACGGGCACATATCGCGTGCGAAGCTCCTGAGAAACGGTGCGGGAGGTCGCATTTTCTAACTCGCCGTACAGCACGTAGTCGGCGCCCGACACCTTGCCCACGTGCGCCATGCGGTCGAAGGTGCCCGACCAGTACACGGTTTGGTTGGCCGCCGCGCCCCGTGTATTCCCGGTTTGTGCGATGGTCACCACCACGCCGCGCCCCACCGAAGACAAATCCACAACGCGCGAGATGTTCGCCGACAAGAGGTGGCGGAGCATCTGGTTGGGAATGCCCTGGATGCCCATTTCCGACAATCGCCCACCGCTGGGCGCCTTGCCCGGTTGCACGGTGGTACCATGCACCGCCGCCCCGGCATTGCCCTGCGACGCCACTGCTGCCATCAGCGACGTGACAAAGCCCGGCGCCTCCGGAGTTGTCGCCGTCGCACCATCGTCCAACACGCCGAGTCCCAGCGTCATTTGGCGAAAATCGGGCAGCGGACGCACGGCCAAGGCATCCACCACCGGCGCGGTTTTGGCCAAGTCGGCGGATTTATCGGCGACGGGCTTCGGCGCCTCGGGCGGATCGGGAATCGACAGCTCCGGCAACAGCGGCGCCCTGGACAGCGTTGGGAATTGCGTTCCGCCACCCACACAGGCGCCCGCCAAGCCCGCCACCAGCGACCACGCGGCAATCCGCAACAAACAATGCTTCGTACTCTTTTTCATTGCGCGCTCCTTTGCTGCGTCCGCCGCGGTTCACGCGGGGCTGGTGGGGCGGTAGTAGGGTTTCCAGCGCTGCTGCCACTGCGGCTGTGGCCACATCTGCCAGCGACGTTCCGTCCTCAATGGTCACATGACCGATCCACGCGATCTCTCCGGTGGCGGTCGCGTACAAGCGCACCATCAAACGGGCGCGGTAGCGGTTTTTCATTTGCGTGTCACCGTCTCGCGAAATGCCCTGCAGCAATTCCTCCGGGGACACCAATTTCTTTTGGACCGCCGTGGATATTCGGTACTCGTTCTCCACCCAATCCACGCGCTCCGGTGCGCCCCAAGCGCTGGTGTTCCGCGCGCTCGTCGGAGATGGCGTACAGATAAACCCGCACTTGCGAGAGATACGGCTCATATGCCGTGCGGTAGGCCTCCAACTCTTCGGCGTTCACGGTTTGGGGTGCTTGGCTCTCGACTTGAAAAGACTCCAGCGCCTCAAAGTGACCGATGAGCACGTAATCCGTTCGAGAGACCGCCGCAGCTTCGACCATCTGATCCATTCGGCCCATCCACCAGTTCTCGGTCATCGCGCCGGTTCGGCCCGTTTGTCGGTGCACCATGGCCAAAATTTCTCCGGAACCGCTGAGGTCGACGACGCGCTTGGCGCCGCGGGTCAGCAGGGGAAAAATCACTTTGTTGTTCAAAAAAATTTGCTGCCCGCTTTGCGAAAAATCGGGTGGGGCAAATCCCAAAACCCCCACCGAGACCCGCGAAAAATTGGGCAGCGCCGCCACCGCGTGGCTTTGGATCTGCCGCACGGCTTCGCTTGAGGGCGCGTGATCTATGATTGTCGGTCGTGCCGGTGGTTTTTCCGGACGGCTCGGCAACTTCCGCGCCAACTCAGCTTGTTCACCGGGAACCGGTGCCATGAATAGCGCGCATCCCGCGGTGCTCAGTGCGCATATTGCCAGCACCCACCATCGCCAAAGCATTTGTCTCATCATGCCTCGCTCCTTGTTGTGTGAATGGATTTTTAAATTGTGCCTGCAAAAATATATCGCTGCAAGGATGTTTTCCATGTCGAAAACGCATTTTGATGAAAAACAGCTTCTTAAACGACTTGTCTGGTCTGTCTGGGGATTCGCTGGGGCGCGCATGACAGTCACCACAAATCGATCGCCGCGTTTTTGGCCGCGCGTTATAATCGCGGTTTCACAACGCCAATCGGGCCTAAGGAGGGAAACATGCGTCACAGATGTTGTCTAATTTTGTTGTTGGGGCTGTTGGGATGCATCGGTTGTCAATCCGACGCAGCCAAAGACAAGGGCGCCGATGACGACGGCGACAGCGTTTCGGGGAGCGACAGCAGCGGTGTTTCGGGGAGCGACAGCGACGGTGTTCCGGGCAGCGACAGCGACGGTGTTTCGGGCAGCGACAGTGACGGTGTTTCGGGTAGCGATAGCAGCGGTGTTCCGGGCAGCGACAGCGATGTGGGCGACTGCACCGACTCCGACGGCTGCGTAGATGGGGACACCACGCCGTGCGCCCACTTTGTCTCTCCGCTCGATCTCGATCCGACGGGCGTGGCGATCCCCGACACCAACTACCTCATCCCCGAAGGGGCCATCTTCATGTCCACCACGGGCGACGACGCCAACAACGGCGCGCACCTCGATGCGCCCGTCCGCACCCTCAACCGCGCCATCGCGCTCGCGCCCGCCGGCGGCACCATCGTTATACGAGCAGGTGTGTACCGCGACTGGTACCACGCCGATGGGGGTGGCATGTACAAGATTGTCCCCAAGAGCCTGACTTTCCAGCCGTATCCGCACGAGCAGGTTTGGTTCGACGGCACCGACGTCATACCGGCGTCCAGTTGGACCCAAAACGGCGACGACACCTGGTCCATGCCGTGGTCCACGCCCCAGTTTTGCAACGGCGAGTACTACGCGCGCCCCATCGCCGAGCAGGACACGAGCGCTGCCAACTCTGGTCCCTGCTACCACGCCGATATGTCCAGCGATCCGAGCAACCCCATGGCCGGCGATCCGCAGATGGCCTTCATCGACGGCGTCGCGTTGCGCCAGGTCGCAACAAAGGCGGAGATGGCCGGTAGCGCCACCGCGTTTTATTACGACCACACCAACAAGGTCATGTACTTGGGCGTCGACCCCGCGGGCAAAATCGTTGAGCTCGCCGTGCGCCCGGTTGCGATGGTGCTCGGCGGAACCCCCACCGTTTACGTCGTGCGCGGCCTCGGTTTTCGCCGCTACGCGACTAGCCAATACCACTCGCTCACCGGCGCGGCGATCTACTTGGGCGGGGCATCCGAGAACGACGAGCCCGCTGTCATCGAGAACTGCGTGTTGGCGCACAACGCCGGCGGTGCGCTGAGCATGCGCGCCCGAGGCGGCATCGTGCGGCACAACGCCATGGTGCAAAACGGTTACACCGCCATGGGTTCCAACGGCAGCGCCAACAAAACGGAAGAAGCGCCCGACGGTTTGCTCATCGAGGGCAACCTGGTTAGCGGCAACAACACCGAGCTCTTCGGCACCCATTGCAACCGCTCCTGCGGACACGCCGCCATCAAAATCGCGCACATGGACGGCTTCACGGTCCGCTACAACGTCTTCGAAAATACCCACGGAACCGGCGGCGGCTTCTGGTGCGATCTCAACTGCAAAGACGGCGTCATGATTTACAACCTGGTCCGCAACAACGGTGGCTCGGGGCTCTTCTACGAGGTGTCCAGCGACGGCATCATCGCCTCCAACGTCACCTACAACAACCGCCGGGGCATCAACGTCACCGCGGACAACGTGAAGATCTACAACAACACAACCTTTAACAATCACGCGAACATCTACATTTACGACGACGACCGCAACGCCGCGAACGACAAGGGCACCGGGCCCATCCCCGACACGCGCAACATCGATATCTACAACAACATCCTCTACGGCGGTTCGACCTATCCCCTGGTGGCGCAACAGGGGCCCCGCGATGCAGCCAGCGACCCCGGCGGCCTCAACACCGGGCCCAACGAGTTCATGACGGGCCTCGATTACAACAGCTACTACCGCCTGGAAGACGAACGGCAGGTCATCATCGTCTGGCAAGATCAAACGCTGGACGGCACCTTCCACAACTTTGCCGAACTGCAAGCCCTGCACCCCGGCCTTGAGAGCCACGGGCACGACGTCTTGGCGCCCGAACCGGACTTCTTCGTGGACTTTGCGGGCGGCGACTACAACGTGCGCAGCGACAGCGCGGCGTGGCGCAGCGCCACAAACCTGCCCAGCGAAGTCGCCCAAGCCCTCGAGGTGTCCGAGGCAGACGTGCTGAACCGCGGCGCCATCTGTTGGCCGGGAAGCCGCTGAGCCGCGACGTGTTCACACGGTTAACAACGAGCGAGCATCGCGCGAAAGCGATGAACAACAGCGATGAATCACAAAGGAGCAAATAATGCGAAAGCACTTGGGTAAGCACGTGGGGTTTGGGGTCATTGGCTTGTCCGCGGTGTTGTGGCTGGCGATGGCTTGCGATGGCAGCAGCGACAAAGACAAGGCGCTCCCGAACAGCGACACTGGCAATACGCCTGGCACCGACACCGGCAACACGCCTGGCACCGACACTGGCAACACGCCTGGCAGCGACACAGGCAACGCGCCGAGCTCTGATACAGGCAACACGCCTGGCAGCGACACAGGCAACACACCTGGCAGCGACACAGGTAACATGCCGGACACCGACACCGGCAATACGCCCGGCACCGACACGGCAACCGATACGGACACCGCGACGGATTCTTCGGGCGATCTCCCGGACAGCGTGTTCCGCACCAAGACGCTGCGGGGCTTTGATATCGCCAGCGTGGCCGACAACAACGTGTTGAAGAGCGTGATCGACACCTCGGGGGCCAACGTCATCCGCTTGATGTTTTCGTATCGTCCATTGGTGGACAAAGCGTCTCCGTATGACTTCAACGAAGAGGCCTTTGGTCATTTGCGGCGGGTCATCGATTGGTGCGAAGACAACGATGTGCACGTCGTCATCGATCCCCACACGACCCCCGGCACCGCAAACGCCAGCACCATGTATCCCGAGGATGACTTTTGGGCAGACCCCGCCTGGCAAGCGCACTTGATGAAGTTGTGGGTGCGCATCGCGACGGAGTACAAAGACCGGGGCGACGTGATCGCGGGCTACGACCTGTTAAACGAACCGGCGGTGCCCGGCGACGATTTGGGCATCTGGAACCAGCTCGTGGCCGACCTGGTGAAGGCCATCCGCGACGTCGGCGATCAACACACCATCATCGTCGAGGCCTGCGGGCGGCGCGCTGGCAACGGCGCCTACATCGGGCGGATTGCGTCGTTGGACAAGTTGGTGTTGCCCGACGACGACAACCTGGTGGTGAGCCCACACTTTTACAGTCCGTTCGAGTTCACGCACCAGGGCGTGGATGGCAATGCGGTGTTGAGTACCGGCTATCCGGGCACCATCAACGGCGTCGCTTGGAACAAAGCGAAGATTTCGCAGGAGATGCAGCCCATCCGGGACTTCCAGCAGCGACATCCCAATGTGCCCATTTACATCGGCGAGTTCAGCGCCACGCGGGTCTCTGGTGCGGATGGTGAGGCCTATCTGCGAGACCTCATCGAGGTCATGGAGGCCGAGAACTGGAGCTGGACCTACCACGCCTTTCGCGAGCACGACGCTTGGAATCCCGAGATGCCCTACACTGATCCGCTGTCCAATGGCCCCACGACGCGAAGCGCCACAGCACCGCGCCTGCTCGTCTTAAAAGAGTTCTACGCCAAAAACAATTAGCCCACTCCCCGCACCGCGCGAGTCGAATTTCGCCCGCCTTACAACCGCTCTGAGTCATTGGGTAAGTTTAGAAAAGTCTGAAAAATCGCCTACTTACAACCGCTCAGAGTCATTAGGAAAGGCTCAGAGTCATTAGGGAAGCATTAGGGAGGGGCGAGATGGAGCGCTCTTCCAACCGCTTAGAGTCATTAGAAAAGGGTCTGAAAATGTTTTAGAGTCGCTAGAATGTTTTCGACTGCGATAGAGCGTTTTAACCTCGGGTAATAAGGAGCCACGTAACGATGAGCCAATCAGTTCCAACGTACGATCTTTTCATTGAGCCTATTTTGCGGATACTGTCGCTGCATCCCGATGGAATGAAAGCCGCTGATGTCCATGATGCGGCCGCTGATGATTTGCAACTGAGCACAGAGCAGCGTCAAGCCATGATCAGTAGTGGACAACTGACGTACAAAAATCGCGCTGGTTGGGCGCATGACCGCTTGAAACGTGCCGGTTTGTCGGACAGTCCGCGTCGCGGTCATTGGCAATTGACCGATGCAGGGAGGGCAATGGCCGCCCACTATCCGTTGGCCCTGCCGCCTGAAGAATTGAAGCGCATCGCTACAGCTTTTGCGAATGTTATTTTGTCGCCCAAAACGCTTCATGGCGGAGACGAGGTGTCGAGCGAATGCGTAGATACCACCCTCAGTCCCGACGATCGCTTGGAACAGGCGCTGGCCGAACTGCGCAGTGCTACCGCTGCAGAGTTGTTGGAAAATTTACTGCGCGTCAGCCCCAATCGCTTTGAAGTAATTGTGTTGGATGTGTTGCATGGCTTGGGCTATGGCACCAACCGCAATGATCTGCAACGTGTGGGTGGTAGCGGTGATGGCGGCATTGATGGCGTGATCTCCCTGGACAAATTGGGGCTCGAAAAAGTGTATGTCCAGGCCAAGCGGTGGCAAAACACCGTGGGGCGTCCGGATTTGCAAGCGTTTTACGGCGCATTGGCGGGACAAAAGGCCAAGCGCGGCGTGTTTATCACCACCTCAGAATTCACCCATCAGGCCATTGAGTTTGCCCGTTCGGTAGAGGGCATCGTGCTCATCGATGGCGAACGCTTGGTTAATTTAATGATGGAGACCGAGGTGGGCGTCAGCTCGCGCACGTTGAAATTGCCTATATTGGACACGGATTACTTTGACAACTAAGAGACTGCACCTTGCGCTTATCATCCGCCTTTCAGGCAGCTTCATGTGTCCCACTACTATCCCTACCGTTTAGAGTCGTTGGTCGGGGCAATCTATAGAAGATCAACCGGTGCAGGTTCAATAGGGTCCCGTGCTTCCGTTGTTGGTATGTCAGGCTCGGGGGAATTGAGTGGTGTCGGTGTTGGCGCGACTGCTGGCTCGGCGTAGGAGCCTGGTGAATAAGATTTCGTCTCGTCGCCATTCGATTTTGGGGCGGAGAGTCCCACTGCTTTTCCACGAACGATTGTGCAATTTCGATTGTAAATAAATAACGACATGGATTCGACATCAATGGAAACGTCGATTAGTCCTATGGCGTTTCCCTGCTCGGGAGGGATTGACGCGAGGGCATTTTTCTTGGCGGTGTCTATGCTGGCATCTCGATCCAATGGGAGCAAAAACAGGACATTCCGAATACATGCGCGACCTTCGACGTCGCCGATATAGACGAGTTGTTGACTTTCAAAGTCGATGGGGATTGTGGACGCTACCGCCGTCAAAGGGTGCGTATAGCAACCGCCGACAAATAAGACAGTTAGAAATAATGCAATCAGTTGCGCAACAATTCTCACGGGTTTCCCCTTTCTTGCTTTCGTCGCATAAGCGGGCATTTGATTTTTTTCAGCCAACCGTTCCAGCATTTTAAATTCTATATTGATAAAACAATACCTTATTTTTGTTTTGGTAAGTGCCAGACTTTTTGTGGCAAGGATCGCTCAGAGTCTTTGGAACTGGCTTCCTTACAACCGTCCTTACAACCGCTCCGAGTCATTGGAAAACATTAGAAAAGTATGAAAAATCGGATGCTTACAACCACTCAGAG
>JAAYKL010000010.1 GCA_012522445.1 Myxococcales bacterium
AATTTAGAAGGAAGTCATTGGGAAACTCCCCGAATTAACGTGACCCGTTTTTGGTTATTGTTCAGTTTTCAAAGACCAAATTTGATGCCGGCAGTGTGCTGCTGCCAACCCACTCTCGACGCTTGCCCCAGGGGGTGCTGCCGAAAGGGAAGCACTGTATACGCGCCGCATTTTAAAGCGTCAAGAAAATAGTTTCTTTTTTGTGCCTTTTTTTTGCGCCCCCCAACAACGGCGTTTTCGCGCCCAAAACACGCAATTCGAATTCGCGGCTTCTCGGTGCGTCCAATTTGGAAATTCGGGTGCCACGCCGCCCCAAGGCGTGACATAAGTAGCAGCGCATGTACATATAAGAGGTATCACAAACATCATTTACCCCTGTCAGGAGAAACCCATGACGCAAAACAAACACACAACCTTATTTGTCATCGCGGCCAGCGCGTGGCTGGCGTGGTCTGTCACGGCCGTGGCCAACACGCCCACCGCTGAGCCCAACGCAGATGCCATCGTCGACAACATTCAAAAATACTATCAAGACACCGCCGACTACCGCGCGGACTTCGTGCAGACCACCGCACACAAGATGTTCGCCGGCCAATACCAACGCGCCTACGGTCGGGTGATGTTTAAAAACGGTTTGATGCGCTGGGAATACGACCGCCCCGAAAAGAAACTCTTCGTGTACGACGGCGCGGCGCTGTGGATATACGAGCCGCAAGTACCACAAGTATTCAAGGGCGCCGCCGATGCAGAACGCCTCAAAAAAGCCCTCGCCTTTTTAACGGGCCAGGGAAAAATCAAGGACGCCTACCGCGCCAAAAAAGCGTCGGCAACAGCCTATGGCTTCAGCGAGGGATACGTGCTGCTGCTCACCCCCAAGGAGAAAAACTCCCCCTTCAAACAGGTTGAGCTCTACGTGGACAAAGGCAGCTTTTCCGTGGTGCGCTCCGTCGTGATCGACCACGAAGGCAACCGCAACCGCCTGGATTTCTCCAACAGCCAAACCAACACGTCGCTGAAAGATTCACTGTTTCAGTTCAAGCCCGCCGCCGGCGTTCCGGTGTTGAGCGCCGAATAGCCTCCCCACCTCATCGCCACACCGCAGCGCCACCGCAGCAGCGCGCTTAGGGGCATTCCCACTTTTGGTAATTTTTGACGGCGTTTTTGAAACCGCGGCTCATGCCCTGTTCCACGACCTTTTCGAGGTACGTCATTTTGTCGGGAAAGAAACCGCGGGCCAAGACCCCCTCTTCGGAGGCGGGGTATTTGCCAGCCTTGACGCACTCCATCCGGGCGGCTGTGCGCGCGAGGCGATCGTTGGTGTACTCGCCGGACTCCAGCTCTTTGACATAGCTCGCATAGGACTTGTCGGTGGGCAGCAAGACCGCTGCTTTCTTCAACTGGACCAGGGCTTCCATGGACTTGCCCGCGTGCAAGGCGTGCTGCGCCAGGATGGTGCGGGCTTCGGCGGAGACCCGGTCTTCGCTCGTCGTCTCCAACGCGTGGCTGGCGTGTTTGGCGGCGTCATCAAAGCGCTCGTTGCGGGCGAAAATGGTCGCCAACCGAATGCGCGCTGGACCGTAATTGGGGTTTTGCGCGATGAGCTCTTCGTATTTTTTTTGCGCCGCATCGAACTTCCACGCGGCGAACAATTGCTCGGCTGCGGCGTGCACGGCCTCTAGCTCTTCTTGTCGTCGATAAATGTCTGCCAGGGCGTCGTCGACTTTGGCGTTGGAAAACACCACGGTGCGCAGCGTGCGACCGAACCACTTTTCTTCGACGAGGCGGATGTGCAAGTCGGCATCGGCATAGCGCACCACGTTGCGGCCCAGGGCGTCTTTGGACTCGCCGCGGCGCGTGAAGTACTTGTCCATGGCCTTGGCGGTTAGCTTGGCCGCCACCTTGTTGTCGCGATACTTGAGGCTCACTTGGTGCAGGCGGTTGCGGATGAACAAAAACTCAATGGAGGGCTCGCGTGCGTTGATTTTTTTCGCGGGATAAATTTCGAGTCGCCCCCCCTGGGGGATGGCATCGGATCCCGTGGGGCCCATCGCCGCATAGCCCTTGAAGACATCGGCCACGGCGTCCGCCGGGAGGCCAAACCATTCGCAAATTTTGTCGCGGGACAAGCTCTGGGCCAGGTGTTGCAAGTGCGTTTTCCAGGGGAAGCGGTCGTCGAGCGCTCCGAGGGCGCTGCACTGTGATCCGGCGACAGTGAACTCTGGCACGGCGGGGTCGCTGTGGGCAGGGGATTTTTCGGCGTCATCGGGAGGCGTCGCGGCGTCTGTTGTGGTAGCCGGAGATGCGCTGCCATCGCTCGTGGACACGACCTTAACCTGCCCGTCCGCATCGAGGGACACCACCTCGACCACTTGTGTCTGCGCGGCGTCGTCCTTGCTGAACCACATAAAAGCCAGGGCGCCGCCCAGGGTTACGACAAACACCAACGCGCTGAGCAACACGATGTTTTTGGTGCTGCGCAGGGGCGACTCGTGAGCGGGTTCGTCGTCGTCGTCGGCAGGGGCGTCGGTCCAGGGGGTGGGCGTTGCTGGTGCCGATGTCGCGGCGACCTCGGAGGCCACAATGACCGGCGCAGTGCCCTCGGGATCGGGCTCTGGCTCGGGCGGCAACGAAGGGCGCGGGAGCGTCACGGCGGGCTGCGCGGCAACCGGGGGCGACGAAGGGCGCGGCAAGGCGACAGGCACGGGCACAACGGCGGGCGCCGGGACCGCGGCGGCGGCTGCGGACTCTCGAGTGGCCATCAGGCGATCATGTTCGTCCATGGCGTCGACGTCTTCGAGGTCGTCCTCGTCGAAGTGGATGAGCCCCGACGCCACGTTGGACACCTCGCTCACCTCGTTGAATTCGTTTAGCTCAAAGAGATCGGAGGGCTCGGCGGGTATCGGAGTGTTTTCGATGGGCTCCGTGGCATCGGCGCGCGCGCGTTCGAGCATGTCGGGATAGGCCATGATCTCGGTTTTTTCTTCGCGCGGATCGGGGGTGTTGTTTTCCGGTACATCTGCAGCGGCCGTTGCGGCGGGCAATGCATCCAAATCGATGAGCTTGGAAGCCTCGGCATCGGGAATCCAATCATCGTCGACATCATCATCTACTGCATCGACGACAGCGTCGGCGACAGCGTCGGCGCCGGGGTCAAGGTCGGGCGCGGGAGTGGGCTTTTGGCCCGGCATCAGGACGGCGGCATCGGCGCGGAGCGCAGCCGGGGGTTGTGGCCGGGGGGCGCGGGGAGCGGGGGGCGCAGAAAAATGCGAGGTGCTGAAAAAGCTTTGGTCGGTGGACGGTTGCAAATCCTCGCCGCAGTACTTGCAGGAGGTGGCCGTAACCGGAAGCGTTTTATTGCACGAGGGACACTGGATTGTAGATGTCATGATACGATGCCTTTTGAATGGGGAATCGATGTCCACACCGCAGCGGGGCACTGCGCACGGAAAGTAGCAGATTCGCCGGGTTCAAACAATTCGGAACTTTTCTCCAGCACATTTGCGCACAAAACCGCGGGACATCGGCGAGAGATGCGGAATTCGACGCCGCGTTTTTTATCGGTATGATAGCCGAGAAGTTTGTGAAATCATTTTTGAAACCCAGGCGATGCAACCCCAAGATGGTGCCCGATGACAACGGACAAAAAACCGCACTCCCTTTTTCTCGAATTGGATGAGCCAGCGCTGCCCGACGCGCCCGCCATACCACCGGTCTCACAGCCCACGACCCGGTTGGCCTTTGACGACCCCAACCAGCTAAGCGAAATCTCGGCCGCCATCAACGCCAACATCTTGGACTTCGACGAGTACCCCCTTGACGAGATATCGTTAACAGCGCTGTCGGCAGAGGAGATCGTCAAGCCCAAGTCCTCGCCCCCACCGCCACCGGCAAAGCCCGCACCGCCACCGACACCGGCAAAGCCCGCGCCGCGCCCGCCGGCCACCCCACCCGCGCCGTTCAAAGCCACCACGGGATTGCTCGGCAACATCCTGGTCGAAAACCGACTGCTCACCAATGCCCAACGCGACGCCGTGCTCCAATTGCAGCGACAGTCGGGGCACGCAGCGCGCTTCGGACAGCTCGCCATTCAGCAGGGGCTCATCACCGAGGCGGATTTGCAGCGCGCCTTGGCGGCACAAAAAAAGTTTGTCCAAAACGTACAGCGCGAACAGTCCCGGGCCATTCGCCTGCCCGAAGAGGTGGCCAGGGTGGGGGCCGACATCGCCTCGCTCACCACCGCCAGCAGCGCCAAAATCAACAAATGGCTCGCCTCGGCCGCCAAGTACGGCGCCAGCGACTTGCACATCATGGCCGGACATCCCCTGGTGCTGCGCCATGGGGGACGGCTCATCAAATCCCGGGAGCAAGCGCTGACCGCCGATGACACCTACCGCACCCTCACGTCCATTTTGTCGGAGAGCGAGCGCGAAGTGCTCAAGACGCAGCACGCCATCGTCACCTGCCTCACCTTAAAAGATGGCACCCGGGTGCGCGGCAGCGTCTACCGACACATGGGCGGATACAACGGCACCTTCCGCATCATCCCGGCGCAAGTGCCCTCCCTGGTGTCGCTGCACCTGCCGTCGCAGATCGCCAAATTCACCGCCTACGCCCAAGGCCTCGTGCTCATCACCGGCCCCATCGGCTGCGGAAAAACCACCACCATGGCCGCCCTCATCGACATCGTAAACCAGGAGCGACAAGACCACATCATCACCGTGGAGCGCCCCATCGAGTTCGTGCACAAAAACATGCGCTCGCTGGTCACCCAACGCGAAGTGGGCACCCACACGCGCTCTTTCTCGGACGCCCTGCGCGCCGCGCTACGCGAAGACCCCGACGTCATCGCCGTGGGCGAGATGAACAACATCGAAACCGCCCGCCTCGCCGTCACCGCCGCCGAAACGGGCCACCTGGTCTTTGCCACGCTGCACACCGAGAACGCCGTGCGCACCGTCAACCGCGTCCTCGATATCTTTCCACCCGAAGAGCAAGGGCAGGTGCGGAGCATGCTGTCGGAGAGCCTGCGCGGCGTCATCTGCCAGCGCTTGGTGCCTCGCAGCGACGAGCCCGGCCTCATCCCCGCCGTCGAGCTGCTCTTCACCACGCCGGCCATGCGCAACCTGATCCGCGACCAGAAGGTGCACCAGTTGCCCAACGCCATCCGCATGAGCCGCAACGTGGGCAACCGCACCCTGCCGGATTACGCCCAAGAGCTCTTCGAACAAAAGCGCATCTCCCAGGAGACCTACGAACAACTTTGCCAGGAGGAGGCGTAACCCATGGCCCAGCTCGACACGCTGTTAAAAAAGATGGTCTCCAGCGGCGCCTCCGACCTGCACTTGAGCTGCGGCGAACCCGTGCGCATGCGCATCAACGGCGAGCTAAAGCGCGTCTCGAAAAGCCCGCTCGATCAAACGTCGATGTACGAAATGATGAAGGAGCTGTGCCGCCCCGACCAATGGACGAAATTCCGCGAAGTGCACGAGCTCGACTTCGCGTACGGCATCCAGGACGTCAGCCGCTTCCGCTGCAACTACCTGCAGCAAGTGCGCGGGCCCGGCGCCGTCTTTCGCGTCATCCCCGACGAGATCATCCCGCTTGAAAAACTGGGCGTCCCCAAAGTCCTCGCCAGCTTGGCCAACCTCAAGAGCGGGCTGGTGCTGGTGACCGGTCCGACGGGCAGCGGGAAATCCACCACCCTGGCGGGGCTCATCAACCTCATCAACCGGCGGCACGCCAAGCACATCATCACCATCGAAGATCCCATCGAGTTTGTGCACCGCTCCGAAAAGTCTTTCATCTACCAGCGCGAGGTGGGCGCCGATGCCCTCAGCTTCTCGTCGGCACTGCACGAATCCCTCCTGCAGGACCCCGACGTCATCCTGGTGGGAGAGATGCGCGACCTGGAGACCATCTCCCAAGCGGTGACCGCCGCGGAAATGGGCGTCTTGGTGTTTGGCACCCTGCACACCAACAGCGCCGCCAAAACCATGGACCGCATCATCGACACCTTCCCCGCGGCCCAAAAAGAACAAATCCGCGGCATGCTCTCCGAGTCGCTAAAGGCCATCGTCGCCCAGCAGTTGCTAAAGCGCAGCGACAAACCGGGTCGCGTCGCGGCCCACGAGGTGCTCCTGCACGGCCCCGGGCTCGGCAACATCATCCGCGAGGGTTCAACCCCGAAAATGCTGTCCTACATCGAAAGCGGCAAGGGGCGAGGCATGTGCATGATGGACGAGTCGCTCATCGCGTTGGTCAAAAACAACATCGTCACCGCCGAGGACGCCTTCCTCAAAGCCACGGACAAGCTGCGCTTCGAAAAGTGGCTCCACGAGCTCAACATCCCCTTCTCGGGATAGGTCTTTGGCCCTCACAAAATCGGTGTCGGCGCGCCCCGGAAACTCACGGGCGTTGGGCGAGCAGCTCCTGCAACTTGGCCTGGATTTCGTTGAGGTCGAAGGGCTTCTTGAGGAAGTTGACATGGGACGACTGGTCGCTGGGGGGCACCTCGGCGCCGCTCATGAACGCGATGGGCAGGTTGGGTTGCAACCCGATGATGGCGGCGGTCAGCTCGTGTCCCGAGATGCCGTCCACCGCAAAGTCGAGGAAGGCGGCATCAAAAGTGTGCGCTTGGCTAAGGCGTAGCGCGGTTTCGCCGTCGTGCGCCTGGTAAACCGTTACGCCGCGCAGCGAGAGGGCGGTGTGGATCATTTCGCAGATGTCGGGTTCATCGTCCATCACGAGCACCGAGAGCCCCTCGGGCAGTTCTGCCTCCGGCGGGGATTCGCGGCGCCCCGGTGTGCCAGTGGTCGATATGCGGGGCAGGGAGATGGTTACCGTCGTGCCGCCGGGACGCTGGCTCTCAATGCCGATGCTGCCGCCCAAGGCGTCGATGATTTTGCGGCAAATCGACAGCCCCAGACCGCTGCCGCCGTGGACGTTGGCGTCGCCCTTGATCTTGGTGGAAAAGAACGGCTCGAACACCTGGGCCAGCACCTCTTCGGGGATGCCGCTGCCCGAATCGGCGATGATGACGCGGATCCAGTCGAGGGTTGTGGTCACCGCGATGCGCAGCGTGCCACGCGCCGGCAGGGCGTCCAGTGCGTTGCGGATGATGTTGATGAACACCTGGGTCAGCTTGGCCGAATCCAGCACGGTGCACGCGTTGGGCGCGATGTCCTTCACCACCTGGATGTGGGCGCTTTTCAATTCGGGGGCGAGCAGTTGCAGCGCCCCTTCGAGCACCTCGCCGACGCAGACGCGCTCCGGCACGTCGTAGTGCGGCCGGGCGACATCCAGCAAATCCGAAGCGATTTTGCGCGCGCGCAGCGTGTTTTGCTCGATGGTCTTAAATGCAGCGAGGGCGTCGGGGTTGTCGGGGACGGTTTGCTGACCGATTTGCGACCAGCCGAGCATGGCGGTCAAAATGTTGTTGAACTCGTGGGCCACATCTGCGGCCACCTGCCCCACCGACGCGAGGTGCGAGAGGCTGTCGACCTTCTCCATCAGGTCGCAGGCCGCGGTGGTGTTTTCAATGCGCACCAAGACGCTGTTGTCGGCGGTGGTCTGGTGATCCTCGGCGTGCAACACAAAGTGCGCCACCGTGCCGTCGGCAGCGGTTTTGTCGAAGCGGATGCACAGATTCGGCCGCGGTACCGCCTGGGCGTACCACTGCTCCCACTGTCGTTGGCTGTCTTCGGTCCAGGCGAGCACATTTCCAAAGGCGCAACCGTCGGCTGGTGCCTCGCCCAACAAGGAGTCTGCGGGCCAGGAGAGCACCCGACACCACGCATCCCCAGGACGCAACAAGAGCAAGGCCGGTGACTCACTGCCACCCACCGCGTGTACAATTCTTCGCTGGTAGGTTTTTTCCATTCTAATAGAAACTGGTAAAACAACGCGCCCGCGAATCCAAGAGAAAAAAGAAGTCACTTGCCCAGATGTGGCGAAAACGTCCCTTTCGACGGGGCTCCCAACGGCAAAAAGCGCGCGGCGGCAAAACAAGGGTGTTTGCAAAAAGACAATGCGCCCATACAAAGGCCCATGTCGCCCGCTCCCCACAAACGGAAGCGGCACGGACAGGAGCTGCTGTTGATGTTGATGTTGATGCCGACGTTGATGTTGATCCCATGACGCCCGCCCCCCACAAATGGAAGTGGTACCGCGCCCTTCACCGCGCCCGCACGCGCATGGGATTGGACAGCTTCGTGCTCTTGCTCGTCGGCGCGATTTTGTTGGCCCGGTACTGGCCGGGCCCCGGTGTCTCCGACGGTCCGGTGCCCCTGCGCGAGATCGCAGACTTCGGCGTCTCCCTCATTTTCTTCTTTTACGGCCTCAAGCTCAGCCCCCAAGAGCTCCGATCGGGCCTGGCCAACTGGCGCCTGCACCTGGTGATACAAGGCGCGGTCTTCGTCCTCTTTCCCCTGCTCATTTTGGCGCCCATGCACTGGCTGGGACACCTGGGCAACCCCCTGTTCTGGATGGGCACCTTCTACCTGGCCGCCCTGCCCTCCACGGTGTCTTCGTCGGTGGTCATGGTCTCCATCGCCCGCGGCAACATGCCCGCCGCCATCTTCAACGCCTCCATCTCCAGCCTGCTGGGCGTCTTCATCACGCCGTTGTGGATGGGGCTGTACCTGGCCACCAGCGAGGGGGGCTACGATCTGGGCCACATTTTCCTCAAGCTCTCCTTGCAGGTGCTGCTCCCGGTGGTCCTGGGGCTGGCGCTGCACCACCGCCTGGGCAATTGGACCCTGCGCCACCGCAACGCCCTGAAGTGGTTCGACCAGGGGGTCATCCTGCTCATTGTTTACACGTCGTTTTGCACGTCCTTTGCCGGCGACATGTTCGCCGATCAAAGCGCCGGGACCATCGTCGGGCTCGGCGTCGCCATGGCGGTCATCTACTTCGCGGTTTACGGCCTCATCACCTTGCTGGGCCGATGGCTGCGCTTCTCCGTCGAAGACCACATCGCCGCGGTGTTTTGCGGCTCGAAGAAGTCGCTGGTGCACGGCACGGTGATGTCCAAGGTGCTGTTCAGCCACCTGGCCGGGGTGGGGGTGGTTCTGCTGCCGCTCATGCTCTACCACACGCTGCAGCTCATCTTTGCCAGCGTCATGGCCACGCGCTTCGCCAAACGATCGTCCTAAAAGCCCCCAAAAAAAATGCAGCGAAAATGACTCAGAGCGGCGCTGCGGTTGGGCGGTGGGCGTGCCAGGCGTGAACGAGCTCCTGCGCGGCTGCCTGGGGATCGTCGGCGTGGGTCACCGCGGTCACCACGAAGAACCCCGCGACACCGGTTTCGGCCAGGTCGGGCAAATCGGCCAGGGCCACGCCGCCCCCCAGCACCACCGGAATGGGACTGGCCGCCGCCAGGGCCGCGATCTCGCCGAAACTCCGCGAGCGGATGGTGCCGTCGATGTCGAGGCCGCAGTCCGGCTTGGTGGCGGTTTCGCGCAGGGGGCCAGCGCCGAAGTAATCGATGTCGGCGACATCGGCTTGGGCCACGTAATCCATCAGCTCGTGGGTGCGGGCAGAGAGCCCGATGACGCTGGTGTTGCCCAGGTACTTGCGGCACACCGCCACCGGAATATCGGATTGCCCCACGTGGATGCCGTCGACCTTGGCACCGGCGTGTCGCGCCGCCAACACGACGTCGAGGCGGTCGTTGACCAAGAGCGTCACTTGCTGCGATCGACCGAGGCGCTCGATGACCTGCGACGCCGATACGGTGATGCGCACCAGCTCGCGGGCCGAGGCCTCCTTGGAGCGGATTTGCACGCAGGTAAACCCGCCCTGCACCGCTGCGGCCACCACGGTGTCCACGCTGCGTCCACGGGTGTTTTCGGGGCCCACCACCAGGTAGGCGGATATGTCAAAGTGCTGTCGGTCGATCATAAAATTTTCTCCGCTGCGGGCCGGGACGTCGCGGGTTGAGACCGGGCGTCACGCGTCCTCGATGTCGAAGGGCACCGCGGCGATCTCCGCGGGCTGGGCGTTGTACACGGCGTCCAAGAACGCCACCTGAAAGCTGCCGGGTCCCTGGGCCACTGCGGCGGCGCGCTGTCCGGCCAGGTTGTAGAGTTGGGTGGCTGCCAGGGCGGCGACCAGGGGTTCACTGCAACACGCGTACACCGCCACCACGCCCCCCAGCGAGCAGCCGAAGCCCGTGACCTTTTCCATGAAGTGATTGCCGCCGTAGCAGTGCAGCACGCACGCGCCATCGGTGACCAAGTCGACCTCGCCGGAGACCGCCACCGCACCGCGGGTGTGCCGGGCCAGCGCCACGGCAGCTCCCCGGGCCTCGGTCACGGCATTGTGGGCATCGACACCGCGCAAGTTGGCCTTGGCCGCATCGGTGTCCAGTTGCCACAGGTGGGCCAGGGCGATGATCTCGGTGGCGTTTCCCCGCACCACGCACGGCGGGTAGTCTTTAAAGTCGACGAGGAGCTCTTGGCGCAGCGCGCCGATGCCGATGGCCACCGGGTCGAGCACCCAGGGTTTGTGTTGCGCCGCAAGGGCCCGGACCGTGCGCGGCAGGGTCTCGGCGTGGATGGGCAGCAGCGTGCCCATGTTGATGTAGGTGGCGCCTCCCACCGACGCGAGGAATTCGCCCTCGTCGGGGAGGTACACCATGGCCGGCGCGCCGCCTGCGGCCAGTTGCGCGTTGGCCACGAAGTCGACGGTGACCGCGTTGGTGATGGACCCCGCTAGGGGATGACGGGCGCGCACTTGCGCGGCGGCCTCAGCGATGTGGCGTTGCAAGCGCTCTTGGGTATATGCGGTGGACATAATTTTGTCTGGTGCCTTGTCTGGTGCCTTGGGCTTAGGGGCTTAGGGCAAGCGCTTGAGTTTGTCGGCGGCCGGGGTGCGCGGCAGGGCGGGCGGCGCGGCGTCGAAGTAGCCCAGGGGCAACACGCCGATGACGCTGTGCGCTTCGGGGACGCCCAGGGCGGCCTTCACAGCGGGGTGCTGACCGATGGAGAGCCACACGCCGCCGATGTCGCGCTCCCAGGCGGCGAGCAGCAGGTTTTGGATGGCGGCACCGGTGGCCAGCGGGTAGTCGACGATGTCGGAGGGGATGGTGGCGGGCGGGCAGGAGACCGCGAGCATCACCGGGGCCCCGCCGAAGTCCTGCATGAAGGCGCGCATCATGGCTTTTTTGTCTTCGGGCACCTCGGGGTTTTTGAGGGGGCCGTTTTCGAGCATGTCGCGGAAGATGGGGCGCAGTTGGTCGCGGGTTTGCCGGCCGATGAGCGCGAACTCCCAGGGCTGGGCGTTGAAGTGCGACGGCGCCCAAGTAGCGGCTTCGAGCAGCTCGTTGACAACGTCGTCGGCGATGGGGTCGCTGCGAAACGCCCGGACGGTTCTTCTGGCTTTGATGGTCTCTACAATCGACATGGGCTCCTCCTGTGTGCGCCGTTTTGGCGAGGCTTGTGCGTCGGTGGCGCGGTTGCGGTGTGTCCCAAGGGCGGCAACGCGATACGCCGCGCAAGGGCACGTTTGCGGTGTAAAACGCACCCGCCAATATGGCAACAGCGAATCTATTCCGGTGCGGGCGAACGCGGGCAACGCGGGAACGGAGCATACAAGAA
>JAAYKL010000075.1 GCA_012522445.1 Myxococcales bacterium
CGGGGCTGGGGGTGCCGCAGTTGGTGCGTCGCAGCGGGGCGTTGCGCGTGGCCGAGGTGGTATCGGAAGTGCCGGGACAAGCGGGGGCGGTGGTGCTGGACTTGGGGTTCGAGACGCGGGTGCAGGTAACGCTTACGGGCGTGGGCGGGGCGCTTGCGGCAGGAGACCTGGTGCAGGTGGCGGTGTCTGGAACGCGGGGGACGCGGGTGGCTGCGGCGCAGCGCGGTTATTTTTACGACGGCGCGCTGGAGCGCGTGGTGGACGGGGACACGGTGATCGCGGTGGTGGCGCTGGGGTGCGGTGTGACGCGCCGGATGCGGGTGCGGCTCAAGGGGGTGGACGCGGCGCCCATTGAGACGGCGTCGGGGAAGGAGGCCGATGCGCTGGTGTGCAAGCGGCTGAAGCCGGGGGACCCTGTTGTTCTGGAGACCTTCCGGGCGGATCCCTATGGACGGTACTTGGCGCATGTGTTCTACTGGGGCTCTCGACGTCGCGAAAAAGCCAGCGCCGAGACGATCCTTGACAAGGGGCGTTTTCTCAACCAGGAGCTGCTGGACGCAGGACTGGCCGTGGCGCGTTAGACGCACGGGAGAAAATGTCAGTGCACGACATTGCACTGTATAACCTATTGAAATCATTGAACATTATTTTGCGTTTTTGAAATTCGGCCAAATACTGTCCCGATGCGAGACAAAAATTGTCTCGTTTTTGGACGACAAAAAATGGGGCGATCAGAGTGATTTGGGGACGGATTCGGGGACAGGTACCCGCAAGGGGCACCCCTACAAAAATGGGGCGATCAGAGTGATTTGGGGACGGATTCGGGGACAGGTACCCGCAAGGGGCACCCCTACATCGAATACATCAACAATGCGTGTGAAACCGAACCCCAAAAGGCGGGAGAGGGCGGGAACACGAACCGCCCGTATGCTGCCACCCGCCAAAAACGGAAAACGACCCTCTCGCCACGCTTCCATTCGACCCCTTTCGCTTGCGCATTTCCAATCTTGCCTATCGGGTTGAATCAACGTATTGTGCCGCAGCCTTTTCGGGGCGTAGCGCAGTCTGGTAGCGCGCCAGCTTTGGGAGCTGGATGTCGAAGGTTCGAATCCTTTCGCCCCGACCGTTCGCATCCGCCGATGCGTCCGTAGCTCAGTAGGATAGAGCATCGGCCTTCTAAGCCGAGGGTCACAGGTTCGAGCCCTGTCGGACGTGCCACGCAAACGAGCCAATCTCAGAGTTACGGCGTTGCGGGCAAAGCGCTTCGCCCCATCCTCAAAAAAGCAGCCGCGCGGCGAGCCAACTTTTGCAGAAATCCACGTGGTATGCCGATGTTCGCAGACGTCGCGAAAATTCTTCTCGGCCGACCTTTCCGCAATCCACGCGGCGCACCAACTTGCGCAAAAATCGCGAAAATTCTTTTCGGCCCGCTCTTTTGCGGTGTTTCGCCTTGAGCCCGCATAGATAAGCATTACTATCTTGTGCATACAGCTTGGGCCCACGCTGCACACAGCGATGACTTTCCCCTTTCACCGGCTGCGCAAAGCGGCAGATTGCAGAGGAATCAATCATGGCAGTAGACATCGAAGACAAAGACCCCATCGAGACCCGCGAATGGCTGGAGGCGCTACAAGGCGTGCTGGAGGCCGAAGGCCCGGAGCGCGCGCACTTCATAATCGAGCAGCTCATCGACAAGGCCCGCCGCGCCGGTGTTTGGTTGCCCTACAAGGCCACCACCGCCTATCTCAACACCATTCCCACCAGCCGCCAGCCGCTCTTCCCCGGCGACATCACCCTGGAGCGCAAAATCCGCTCCTACATCCGCTGGAACGCCATGGCCATGGTGGTGAGCGCCAACCGCCGCGAAGTGGGATTGGGCGGCCACATCGCGAGCTATTCCTCGGCGGCCACGCTTTACGAAATCGGCTTCAACCACTTCTTCCGCGGCCCGGACGCCCCCCACGGCGAAGACATGATCTTCTACCAAGGCCACTCCTCGCCGGGCTTCTACGCGCGCGCCTTCCTCGAAGGGCGCCTGACCCGCGAACAGCTCATGAACTTCCGCCAGGAGTCCGCCAAGGACGGCCTCTCCTCCTATCCGCACCCCACCCTGATGCCGGATTTTTGGCACTTCCCCACGGTCTCCATGGGCTTGGGTCCCATTCAATCGATCTACCAAGCGCGCTTCATGCGCTACATGACGGACCGCGGCTTCATCGATCCCGGCGACCGCAAAATCTGGACCTTCTGCGGCGACGGCGAGATGGACGAGCCCGAATCCCTGGGCGCCATCCGGCTCGCCGGACGAGAGCGCCTCGACAACCTCATCTTCGTCATCAACTGCAACCTGCAGCGCCTGGACGGCCCGGTGCACGGCAACGGAAAAATCATCCAGGAGTTTGAGGGCATCTTCCGCGGCGCGGGCTGGAACGTCATCAAGGTGGTGTGGGGGCGCCACTGGGATCCCCTGCTCGCCGCCGACAAGGACGGCCTGCTGCAAAAACGCATGGAAGAGGCGGTGGACGGCGAGTACCAGGGCTACAAGGCCAGCGGCGACGGGGCCTTTGTGCGCGAACACTTCTTCGGCAAGTACCCCGAGCTCCTCGAGCGCGTGGCCCACATGTCCGACGACGACATCTGGCGCCTGAACCGCGGCGGGCACGACTCCTTCAAGGTGTATGCGGCCTACGCGGCGGCGGTGGCCCATCGCGGACAGCCCACGGTCATCCTCGCCAAGACGGTGAAGGGCTATGGCATGGGCATCGCCGGCGAAGGGCAAAACATCACGCACCAGCAAAAGAAGATGGGCGAAGACTCCCTGATGGTGTTTCGCGACCGCTTCAACATCCCGCTGACCGACGCCGAGCTCGACGACGTGCCTTTCTACCTGCCCCCGGAGGACAGCCCCGAGATGCGCTACATGCACGAGCGCCGCAAGGCCCTGGGCGGCTACATCCCCGCGGTGCACCGCATCTCGCAACCCCTGCCCATTCCCGGGCTCGAGGCCTTTTCGGCCCTGCTGGCCCCGGAGGGCGGCCGCGCCTTCTCCACCACGATGGCCACGGTACGCGCCCTGACCGTGCTGCTCCGCGACAAACACCTCAAGCGCCGCATCGTGCCCATCATCCCCGACGAAGCGCGCACCTTCGGCATGGAAGGCATGTTCCGCCAACTCGGCATCTACTCTTCGGTGGGGCAACTCTACGAGCCCATGGACGCCTCGGCCATCGCGCCTTACAAAGAGTCCAAGGACGGCCAAATCCTCGAAGAGGGCATCACGGAGGCCGGCGCCATGTCTTCGTGGATGGCGGCGGGTACGTCGCACATCAACCACCGCGAGCCCATGATTCCGTTTTATCTGTTTTACTCGATGTTTGGGTTTCAGCGCGTGGGCGACCTGATCTGGGCGGCGGCGGACATGCAGGTCAAGGGCTTCCTCATCGGCGGCACCTCCGGGCGCACCACCTTGGCGGGCGAGGGCCTGCAACACCAGGACGGCCACAGCTTGCTGCTCGCTTCAACGGTGCCCCGGTGCGTCTCCTACGACCCGACTTTCGCGTACGAATTGGCGGTGATCGTGCAGGACGGTCTGCGCCGCATGTACCAAGATGAAGAAGAGGTCTTCTACTACATCACGACCCTCAACGAGAATTACCCGCAACCCCCCATGCCCGAGGGTGTGGTCGAGGGAATCCGCAAGGGGCTGTACCTGCTGCAGCCCAGCCCCCGCAAAGAGGGTCCGCGGGTGCAGTTGATGGGCGCCGGCGCCATTTTGCGCGAGGCAATGGCCGCGGCCGAAATTCTCGAAAAAGACTACGGCGTGGCGGCCGACATCTGGAGCGCCCCGAGCTTTGTCGAGCTGCGCCGCGACGCGATGGCGGTCGAGCGTTGGAACCGCCTGCACCCCGAGGCCGAACCCCAAGTCTCCTGGGTGGCGTCGCAATTGGCACCGCACGCCGGTCCCGTGGTGGCGGCCACCGACTACATGAAGGCCATCCCCGATGGCATCCGTCCCTTTGTCGACCGCACGTTTGTCTCCTTGGGCACCGACGGCTACGGCCGCAGCGACACCCGCGATGCCCTCCGCGCCTTCTTCGAAGTCAATCGCTTTCACATCGCCTGGAGCGCCCTGTACGCGCTGTACACCGATGGCGCGCTGCCACTCGCGCAGTTGCAAAAGGCGCAAAAAGCGTTGAATATCGATGCGGACAAATCAGACCCGGCGGTCTCTTGATGCGACCGCAGAGCCGTTAACCCTTCAGCGAAGCGAACCCTGGCCCATGCGCAGAAAGGACTTTTCGTGAAAGAGACCATCCACGTTCCCAATATTGGCGATTTTGAAGCCGTTGATGTCATCGAGGTGTTGGTTTCCGTGGGCGATGAGATTGCCCTGGACACGCCCCTGCTCACCCTGGAGAGCGACAAGGCGGCCCTAGAAGTGCCCTCCACGTTGGCGGGCAAGGTCGTCGAGGTGCTCGTCAAGGTGGGCGACAAGGTGGGCGAAGGCCATGCCATCTGCGTGGTCGACGTGGCCGCCGAAACCGCGAGCGCCGCGCCAACGCCGGATGCCCCAGCGGTTGCTCCGGCCGCCGCTGCCCCAACGCCTCCGCCATCGGCACCTGTTGCGGCCCCCACGCCCCCCACGCTGACGACCGGGGTGCCCGTGTCGGCGCCGGCGAAGCCCCTGACCCGCGACGAAGCCCCGGCGGGCACCACCGCACACGCCAGCCCGGCGGTGCGTCAATTCGCGCGGGAGCTCGGCGTAGAGGTGGCCCTGGTGCCGCCCTCGGGACCAAAAGGGCGCATCTTAAAAGAAGACGTCCAGGCCTATGTCAAGAAGCGCATGGCGCAACCCGAAGCCGCTGCCGGTTCTCTGGGTTTGCCCGCGGCGCCCAGCGTCGACTTCGCGAAGTTCGGCGAAGTGGTCTCCCGGCCCCTGTCCCGCATCCGCCTCAAGAGCGCGGCCAACCTGCACCGCAACTGGCTGCTGGCCACCATGGTGACCCAGTTCGACGAAGCCGACATCACCGAGCTCGAGGCCTTTCGCAAGGCGCAAGACAATCTGGCCAAGCAACAGGGACGCCGCGTGTCGATTTTGCCCTTTGTGGTCAAGGCTGTGGCCCACGCCCTGCGCCTCTTCCCCGACTTCAACAGCTCCCTCGACGAGACCGGGCAAGCGCAGATTTTCAAACAGTACATCAACATCGGGGTGGCGGTGGATACGCCCAACGGACTGGTGGTGCCGGTGGTGCGGGACGCCGACGCCAAGGGCGTGCTCGAAATTGCCGATGACCTCGCATTGCTCTCCGCCCGCGCCCGGGAGGGCAAGTCCCTGCTCGACGACTTCCAGGGCGGCACGTTTACCATTTCCAGTCTCGGTGGCATCGGCGGCACGGCCTTTACGCCCATCGTCAATGTGCCCGAGGTGGCGATCCTCGGCGTCTCCCGCGCGGTGACCAAGCCGGTGTTCGCGGGCGATGCCTTTGTGCCGCGCCTCATGCTGCCGTTGTCCCTCACCTACGACCACCGCGTGATCGACGGGGCACTGGGGGCGCGTTTTGCCGCCCATCTCTCCAAAACCTTGGGCGACATGCGGCAGTTGATACTGTAGCGAGAACAGGAGCGCATATGAGTACGCAAACGACGTTGGACACGCAACTGGTGGTGATTGGAGCGGGCCCCGGCGGTTACACCGCGGCCTTTCGCGCGGCGGATTTGGGGCTGAACACCGTGTTGGTGGAGCGCTATCCCAGCTTGGGCGGCGTGTGCCTCAACGTGGGGTGCATCCCCTCCAAGGCCCTGCTGCACGCCACGGGCATCGCCGATGAGGTCTCGGCCCTGGGCGAGCTCGGCATCTGGGAACCCAGCGCGCGCCCGCAAATCAACCTCGACGGCCTGCGCACCTGGAAAGACGGCGTCGTGAAGCGCCTGGGCGGCGGCATTCAGCAGCTCGCCAAGCAGCGCAAGGTGACGGTGCTCACCGGTGCAGCGCGCTTTGTGTCGCGCAACGAACTCGAAATTGTGGGCGAAACCACCCAGCGCCTGCGCTTCGAACACGCGGTGGTGGCGGCGGGCTCTTCGGCGGCCACCATCCCCAACCTGCCCGACGATCCGCGCATCATCGACTCCACCGGTGCCTTGGCCCTCACCGATGTGCCCGCGCGCATGCTGGTCATCGGCGGCGGCATCATCGGCCTGGAGATGGCGACGGTGTACCACGCCCTGGGCTCGGCCATCACCGTGGTCGAGATGATGGACAGCCTCGTGCCCGGCTGCGACGCCGACCTGGTGCGCCCCTTGCAACAACGGCTGCGCAAAACCTACGAGGGCATTTACCTTGCGACGCGGGTGCGCGAGGTGCGCCCCACACCCGAAGGCCTCGAAGTCTTCTTTGAGGGCGACAAGGCCCCGGCCTCGGCGGTGTACGACAAAGTGCTGGTGGCGGTGGGGCGAAGGCCCAACGGACACAAGCTCAACCTGGCGGCGGCGGGGGTGGCGGTCAACGAGGCGGGCTATGTCCCGGTCGATCGCTTTCAACGCACCAACATCGATCACATTTACGCGGTGGGCGACATCACCTCGCAGCCCATGCTCGCCCACAAGGCCGCGGCCGAGGGACGAGTGGCCGCCGAGGTCATCGCGGGGCAGCGCAGCGCCCTCGATGCGTTGGTCATCCCGTCGGTGGCCTACACCACGCCGGAGATCGCTTGGGTGGGCCTGAGCGAAACCGCTGCCAAGGCCAAGGGTATGGACATCCGCGTCGGCAAGTTCCCCTTTGTCGCCAGCGGCCGCGCCCTCACCATGGGCAACACCGACGGCTTTACCAAAATCGTCATCGACAACGCCACGCAGCGCATCGTCGGGGCGGGCATTGTGGGCAGCCACGCCGGAGAGCTCATTGCGGAGCTGGCGCTGGCCATCGAGCTCGGCGCCGATGCCGAAGACGTCGCGCTCACCATTCACCCGCACCCGAGCCTCTCCGAGTCGGTGGCCCTGGCCGCCGCCGTGCTGGAGGGCACCATCACCGATCTGTACCTTCCCCGGCGCAAGTAACCGGGCGAAGCGTTAGCGAAAAGGAGTCACGCATGAACGCCACAAAACAAGCCGAAAACACCCTGCAACAACACCTGCGCGACAACGCGTATCCCGGTCGCGGGCTGGTGATCGGGCGCATGGAAAATGGCAGCGATTGGCTAATCGTTTACTTCATCATGGGGCGCAGCACCAACAGCCGCAACCGCCGCTTTGTCTTTGAGGGCGACCGCCTCTGGACCGAGCCCGTAGACCCAGCCCTGGTCGAAGACCCGTCGCTCATCATCTACGACGCCATGCTGTCCACCGGCGGCTGCCAGCTCGTCAGCAACGGCGACCAGACGCGCACCCTGTACGAAGGGCTGCGCGCGGGCATGCGCTTTGGCGAGGCTCTGGCCCAGCGCGAGCGCGAACCCGACGCCCCCAACTTCACGCCGCGCATCACCGGGATGATCGACTTCAACACCGCCGAGGGCGCCGTGCGGCTCAGCATGCTCAAGGCCAATCCCTGCGACAGCGCGCTCACCGATCGCTACGTCTTCTCTCCGGCGCTGCCACCGCCCGGCATTGGCTACGGCCTCACCACGTACATGGGCGACGGCAACCCCCTGCCGAGCTTCTCCGGCGATCCGCTGCTGCTGCCCCTCAAGGGCGACGGCCCCCAAGTGCTCGCCACTTACTGGGACGCCCTCGACGCCGACAACCGCGTCTCCTTGGCGGTGAAGCAGATCGACGACACGGGCACCTGCACCGGCATCTGGATCAAAAACCGCCACGGCGACTGAGCTCTTTTTCACACCCGCTCTGGCACCCGCTGGGGCGCTCGCCCCGGCCGTGAAAGGAAGTTAGCCATGACAAAGACATTGCCCTCGGATTTGGAGATCGCCCAAAGCACGCCCATGCGGCCCATCGCGGAGATCGCCGCGCAGCTCGGGATTGACGAGGCGTACCTGTTGCCCTACGGGCGCAACGTGGCCAAGGTCGATCCCGCAGTGGCGGAGGCGCAGGCCGGACGCCAACCCGGCAAGTACATCGTGGTGACGGCCATTACGCCCACGCCCTTGGGGGAAGGCAAAACCACCACGGCTGTGGGGCTGGCCCAGGGGCTCAAGCACCTCGACAAAACAAGCGTGCTGACCCTGCGCCAACCCAGCATGGGGCCCACCTTTGGCATCAAGGGCGGCGCAGCGGGGGCGGGCTACAGCCAGGTGCTGCCCATGGAAACCCTCAACCTGCACCTCACCGGCGACTTCCACGCTGTGACGGCGGCCCACAACATGCTGGCGGCCCTGATCGACAACCACATTTATCACGGCAACAAACTCGACCTAGAGCCCGCCGAAGTCCAGTGGCGGCGCGTAATGGACGTCAACGATCGCGCCCTGCGCAACGTGGTGATCGGCCTGGGCAGCAAGGGCGACGGGGTGCCGCGGCAGTCGGGGTTCGACATCACCGCCGCCAGCGAAGTGATGACCACGCTGGCCCTCGCCACCAGCGCCGACGATTTGCGCGCGCGCCTGGGGCGCATCGTGATTGGGCGCAACCGCTCCAAGCAATTTGTAACCGCCGAGGACTTGGGCGCTGCCGGGGCCATGGCGGTCATCCTCAAAGATGCCGTGTGGCCCAACCTGCTGCAAACCACCGAGAACACGCCGGTGCTCATCCACTGCGGCCCCTTTGGCAACATCGCCACGGGCAACAGCAGCGTGATCGCGGATCAAGTGGGCCTCAAGACCGCCCAGTACGTGATCACCGAGGCGGGCTTCGGGGCCGACATGGGCGCCGAGCGCTTTTTCAACATCAAGTGCCGCGTGGGCAATGCGGTGCCGGCGGCGGCGGTGCTCGTGGTGACCGTGCGGGCGTTAAAAGCCCACAGCGGGCGCTTTCGCATCGTTCCGGGCAAGCCGCTTCCCGGCGACATGCTGGCCGAAAACCCGGACGACGTCCGCGCGGGCGCCGACAATTTGCGCAAACACATCGAGATTGTGCAGGGCTTTGGCGTGCAGCCCGTGGTGGCGATCAACGCGTTTCCCACAGACTTTGCGAGCGAGCACGACGCCATTGTCGAGATCGCGCAGCAGTGCGGTGTGCGCAGTGCCGTGAGCACCCACGTCATGGACGGCGGCAAGGGGGCCGTGGCCTTGGCCGAGCAGGTGGTGCTGGCCGCCGAGGAGGCGCCACAATTCAAGTACACCTACGCGCTGGAGATGCCCCTCGAAGACAAAATCGCGGCGGTGGCCACCGAGGTGTACGGCGCGGCGGATGTTTCCTACAGTCCGGCGGCGGCGACGGCCCTCAGGCAGTTTTCCAAGGCGGGATATGGCGACTTGCCCGTGGTAATCGCCAAGACACACCTGAGCGTGAGCAGCGATCCCAAGCGCAAGGGCGCGCCGACGGGCTGGACCTTGCCGGTGCGTGAAGTGCGCTTGGCGGCGGGGGCGGGCTACGTGTACGCCATTGCCGGCGACATGCGCACCATGCCGGGCCTCGGGGCCTCTCCGGCGGCAGAGCGCATCGACCTCGACGCCGAAGGCCGCATCGTCGGGTTGTTCTGAGCGCAAAAAGTCCTATGATGGGGCATTCCATAAATGGCAAACAGCAAACCTGAGGAGGGGAAGCGATGAAGGCACACCAGGGGATGGGTTCGTTTCTGGCGGCTGCGTTGTTGGGGGCCGCATTGCTGGCATGGACCGCGGGGTGTCGCGACAACACCGATGCCTCTGATGACACCGCCGACCTTCCCGGAGACGCGACAATGCCGACTCCGGGCAGCGATAGCGACAGCGGCGGTCTTCCACCGGGGCGCGACACCACCGACACCGGACCGCGGGGCGACACTTCGGGGCGCGACACCGCCGACACCACCGACACCGGACCGCGGGGCGACACTTCGGGGCGCGACACCGCCGACACCGCTGACACCGGGACGGGACGCGACACTTCGGGGCGCGACACCGCCGATGCCCGTGACACTTCCGACACCGTTGACACGGGGACTGGGCCGAGCGGTCCGCTGGGGTTTGCCCGCGGTGCCGATGTGGGCTGGCTCTCCGAAATGGAGGCTTCGCGGCGAAAGTTTTACGACGCGGCGGGGGTCGAAAAAGATCTGCTCGACATTTTGTCCGAGTACTGCATCAACGCCATTCGCCTGCGGGTGTGGGTCAATCCCGCCAATGGGTGGTGCGGAAAAGACGACGTGGTCGCCATGGCCCAACGCGCCTACCGAAAGGGCTTTCGCATCATGATCGACTTTCATTACAGCGACAACTGGGCGGATCCCGGCAAGCAAAACAAGCCCGCTGCCTGGGAAAATCATAGCGTCTCCCAGTTGGCGCAGGCGGTGTACGACCACACCCACGAAGTGCTCCTCGCCCTGAAGAGTGCAGGCGTTGTGCCCGAGTGGGTACAAATCGGCAACGAAACCAACGACGGCATGTTGTGGCCCGACGGCCGGGCTTCGGCGAGCGCGACCCAGATGGGCAATTACGCCAACTTTGTCGCCAACGGTCATGCGGCGGCCAAGGCGGTGTTTCCGCAAATCATCACCATCGTTCACGTCTCCAATGGTTTCGACAACGGCTTGTTTCGGTGGAACATCGGCGGCTTGTTGCAAAATGGGGCAAACTTCGACGCCATCGCCATGTCGCTGTATCCCGATCCCGTGTCGTCGTGGAAAACCACGGCGCAGCAAGCGCGCGCCAACATGGACGACCTGGTGCAGCGCTTTCAAAAGCCAGTCTTGGTGACGGAGATTGGGCTATCGGTGAGCTATCCCAACGACGCCCGCGATTACATCGCCGGGGTGATCGCGCTCACCAGAGAGGTGGCCCAACAGCAGGGGTTGGGCGTGTTTTGGTGGGAGCCCCAGGCCTACAATTGGCGCGGCTACGACAAGGTGGCGTGGGACAACAACGGTCGCCCCACCGAGGCCATGGAGGGCTTCCGGCTCGACGGCTGTCCCGCGAGTCCCTGAGATGGGGTGGGGCGCGCATTTCTTGTGGCCCGGCAAAGTTCCCGCCAAAGTTTAGTTGTGTCTGCGGCGCCCACTGCATCGGGCTGAGCGGCCATTGGGGCCCTTCTTTTTGGCCCTTCTTTTTGGCCATCAGAGATGGAATGAGAAGGCTGGCCTCCTGAAACGGGTGCTCATTTAGGCAAAACCTATTTAGATGAACCCAATTGGGGAATGTTCCCAACTAACGCACTCGCGAAGCGGTGCAAAGGAGGCCAG
>JAAYKL010000076.1 GCA_012522445.1 Myxococcales bacterium
CCGGTGCCGCAGGAGCATAAGGACGATGACAACATAACCGCGAAGAAGGAAAAATGCCGTGAACGGCAAACAAAATGAACCGCCGTTTTCAGTTGCCCCTGAGGTGCCTTCTCATGGAAGTCATTATTTTGCAAATTTTTTTCGTGAGGATCAGTTTCGGTTCAGCCCATGCTTGCGGGACAGGAGAACCTTCTTCCAATGCGTCTCGCGATCGAGAATGGCCTGTCTTTCGCTCCGGGCGTCGCACATCTCCAGCAACGACCACTGGAGAAACTTGGCGTGATCGAGGCCTTTTTCGCGCAGTAGCTCTCGCAGCTCCCTGTTGCCGCCATGGCCGTTCTTCGCATAGTCACTCCACCGCTGCCACAGTCCATCGTCGCCGGTCGCGCTTCCCACATAGAGCCGTCCATCGGTGGTGTCGGCGATCACATAAACCCCGGCCACATTCGCCAGCGCACCCTTCCACGACGGATTGGCTTCCCGGATGATTGTTTTCAAATTTTGGAACGACAGCCGCACTCCGTTGAATCCGGGAAACGCCCCAATGCTCATCCGCGTCGGCCGAATCTCGGATACCCGGAGTTTGTCCGCGTGTTTCTCACCCACCAAGTACGACGCCCGGAAAGTCTTCTCGAAATACACCACGGCCCGCCCAGTCAAATGCGACAGGTCGGCCACCTCCTCCGTGCAATACTCGAACTCCGCCTGTTTTTTCCGTTTTCGTTCACTGACAGAAAGTACTCGATACAGTCCGGCGAACAGCCAATGATGCTTTACTTCGAGGGCGATAAGCGACAGCACATGGGGCTTATTGAAGTTCTTGTACGTCTGAACCGACTGCCACTTTTCAAAGGTTCCGGCAAAAAATTCGTCCAGCGGGTCGGTGGCATCAACCGTGGCGCAGTGAATTTTGAACTCGCCCAGCTCAACTCCCGCGAGCTTGATGAGATCGGTCAGCTTGATCGCGGCGGAATCCGACACTACCTCCGGTGACGATGAAGATATTTTCATTTTCTTGGTCATCTTGTGAATCTGCCACACTGTTCATGCCGAATCAACGAAACGACTTTTGCGTTTTTCACCACTAAGAGTTATTTGGTGAGTATCTAAAATGCTGTCAAGAACGTTGGACATAGTTGAAAACAGAATTTACTTCATATTAAGAACTGTGTATTTGTTATCAACAATCCATCTGAGATAGTTTGGTCCTGGATTGGTCCATTCAATAAAGAGTTTATTTTGAAATTCCTTTAAAAAATCAATTTCTTCCATCTGTGAAAAGTATTCAATGATGCGCCGCTCTCCAGTTTTAACATTCTCTTCCGATTCTATTTCTGAAGGTCCCATTTTGTAGGTCCCGATAAAGTTAGCGCGTTTGTCTTTGTACCAAAACGAGAATATGTAATCGGTGTTTTTGATAACATTCGGAGCATGTTTTTTTTGATACTCCAGAAACCCTGAAGATAGATCAACTCCCGACTTTTTAGCTGTAACAGCACTGTGAAACATTATTTTGGTGTTTCGATTCTTGCCTTCAATAATCATATCCTCTGGCATATCCTTCTGACGCATTAACAGCTCAATAAAAGTCATTATTTTCCTCCTTAATCCAAATTTATGGCAATGCTTCCGGGTTCATCTCACCGGTGACGCGCAGCAACTCGATGAAGCGCGTTTGAGAGGTGACGCGGTGTACCAAGACATTGGCGCTGGCCGCCATGTGGTCGCGCCGGGCCACCGTGACATCCAACGAAGTCCCCGCGCCGTCGCGGAACGCCGCTTCCATTAAAGACACGGCCTCGGCGGCCAATTGCAACTGCCGCTCCGCAGCGTCCAGGTCCGTCAAAGAGGCCAGGTAATCGCGACGGGCCAAGCGCACCTCGGCGGCCAATTGCACCTCGCGATCGGCGGCTTCGAGCTGGGCTTGTTTCAACACCGCGCGCTGGTAGTGCAAATCCCCGTAGCGCGACTGCTCGTACAGGGGCACCGCCAGCGAGAAGAGCAGCGCCCAACGCGAGCGGTCGTTGGAGCCCAAATCCACGGGCTCGGTGAACTCGTACTGAAAGCGCCAGGCCGCGTCCAGCGTGGGCACGAAGCGCAGCTTCACCGCGCGCAGCAGCTTTTCGGCCACCTCGATGCGCCCCTGGGACACGCGCACATCCGGGCGTTGGCGCCGCGCCGCCTCAATTTGCGCATCCTCCTGCGGCAGCTCGGAACGCTCGTAAGCCTTGGGGCCCACGGGCATGGGCAGCGCCTCGTCACCCAAGAGCATGCGCAGGGCCTCGCGGGCGTTCTCCATCATCAAGTGGGCGTTGGCCAACGTGTGCCGCGCCAGCTCCACGTCGGTCTGCGCCCGCACCACGTCGATGCGCAACCCCTCGCCGTGCTGGTGCTTGAGCGACGCCTCGCGCCACTGGGCCTCCGCCGCGCGCACCTGGGTCTCCTGCATCTCGATGAAGGCCTTTGCCGACAGCGCGTGCAGGTAAATCGACGCCGCCTGCGACAGCAACGTGTGCTGCGCCGCCGCAATGGCCTCCTCGGCCACCGCCACGCCACGCTTGGCCGCCGCGATGGTGCTCCACCCCTCCGGGCGCACCAGGGGCACGCCGATGGTAAAGCTGCCCATCAATTTGTCGCGCCGGTTGATGATCATCTCATCCATGGGCGGCACCGAGAGGCCCGGCATCAAGCTGCCCATCATGTCCTGGATGGGGCCATTCAGGTCCAGCGCGTCGCTGTGATCCATGCGCGTGTATTCGAGGCGCGCCTCCACAAAGGGGGTCACCCAGGCCAGCGATTTTTTGTGCATCGCCTTGGCCTTGTCGATCTCCAGCGCGGCGCTCTGCAGGGTCAGGTTGCGCGCGGACACCCCCTGCAGCACCTCGGCGAGGGTCATCTCGGGACCCGGCGCCAATGCGGGAAACGGCGCGGCCTCCATGTCAGCGGGCGTTTGCGCGGCGGCCTCAGGCGAGAGGCACAGCACCCAGGCCAAGTACAGGATTCCCCAAACACTCCCGGCGTATCTCATGTGTCACCTCAGTTGCATCTTTGTTGCGTCGGGACGTCGCCCGCAGGCGCGCCACCGCTACGGCAAGTCAAAGCGGATCCCCTGGGCCAGGGGCAAGTCGCTGCCGTAATTCACCGTGCTGGTCTGGCGGCGCATGTAATTCTTCCAGCAGTCCGAACCGGCTTCGCGCCCGCCACCGGTGTCCTTCTCGCCGCCGAACGCGCCCCCCACCTCGGCCCCGGAGGTGCCCACGTTGACGTTGACGATGCCGCAGTCCGCCCCGCAGGCGTCGCGAAAGCGCTCGGCCGCGCGCAGGTTCGCGGTGAACAGCGCACTGGACAGCCCCTGGGGCACGCCGTTGTTGGCGGCGATGGCCGCGTCCAGGGAGTCGACCACCAGCACGTACAAAATCGGCGCAAAGGTCTCGCGCTGCACCAAGGCGCTCTGGGCGGGCATCTCCACGATGGCCGGGGATGCGTACCGTGGTCCCAGGTGCGCCAGGCGCGCGCCCCCGCACAACACCTGGCCCCCCTCGGCCTTGGCCTGGTCGAGGGCCGCCATCATGTGGTCCACCGCAGCCGCGTCGATGAGGGGCCCCACGTGGGTCTCGGGGCGCGTGGGATCGCCAATGCGCAATTGCCCGTAGGCCGCCACCAACCGGGACACCAAGGCGTCGCGGACGTCGCGGTGCACGATCAAGCGGCGCGTGGTGGTGCAGCGCTGCCCCGCGGTGCCCACGGCGCCAAACAAGATGGCCCGCAGCGCCAAATCCAGGTCGGCATCGGCCAGCACCACGGCGGCGTTGTTGCCCCCGAGTTCGAGGATGCAGCGGCCAAAGCGCGCGGCCACCGCCGTCGACACCAGGCGGCCGGTCTCGGTGGAACCCGTGAACGACACCACGGGAATGCGGGGATCGGCGATGAGTCCCGGACCCACTTGGGCGCCGCGTCCCGCCTGTATCTGCAGCAGATCTGCGAAGCCCGCCTTTTCCAGCACCGGCGCGCACAGCGCGTGAATGGCCCGGGCGCAAGCGGTGGACTTGCCCGAGGGCTTCCAGATCACCGGGTTGCCGCACACCAGCGCGGGCATGGCGTTCCACGACCACACGGCCATGGGAAAATTGAAGGCTGTAATGACCAGCACCGGGCCCATGGGATGCCACTGCTCCAGCATCGCGTGTTCCGGCCGCTCCGAGGGCATCGTCACGCCGCCGATGCGACGCCCCAGGCCGCAGGCAAAGTCCGCGATGTCGATGACCTCCTGCACTTCGCCCAAACTCTCGGCGCGTATCTTGCCCACCTCTGCTGTAATTTGATCGGCCAAGGCCTCTTTGTTCGCGGCGATGACGTCGCGCAGCGCGCGCACCAACGCGGCCCGCTCCGGCACCGGCACCCGCCGCCACTTCTCAAACACCTGCCCTGCCCGGACCACCACCGCATCGGCTTCGCGGTTCAACCCATCGGCTTTGTTGGACATCGCTCAGCGCCCTTTCTCGGGCGTATCTTTGGGATACAAGCCCAGCGCCCTGGCACGCGCCACCAGCGCCGCCTTGTTGTCGTCGGACATGCCGGCATACACATTTTGCATCTTCTGCAGTTGCTCCGGGCTCATCTGCGCCAGCAACGTTTGCGCCTTGGCCATCATCTCGGGGAGGCCCCAGCCCTGCATCTCCTCCGGATCCAAGTCGAGCTCGTCGAAGAACGAGAGGTCTAGCGCCGGCATCTTCGGATAAGGCGGAAGGGCCGATGTCGCCGCAGCCCCAGGCGCGTCCTGCACCGCGGTGTCCGTCCCGTCGAGGCGGGGCGGGGCCATGCGGTCCGCGGGGTAGAACACGATTTTCTCCGGGGTCTTGACGTGGCCGATGTGAATGTCGGTCAGCAGCGCCAGGGCCTTGTTCAGGTTGGCGCCGTTGCGCTCCGCCGCCGCGTACAGAACTTCGATGTCAAACGACACCATTTTGTTGGGGAAGCCGTGTTTCTTCACGTTGTGAATCAGCTTCTGCGCGAACTGCCGCAGGGGATCGTCGTTCATGTGGTCAACCTCCGTGCCGCCGGGAATGGCGCGTTCAATCGGCGAGGATGCGCTCGACGATCAGGTCGCCGAAGTCGCTGCAGGAGAGCACCCGGGCGCCCCGCTGGCCAAACCCCGCCAGGTCTTGGGTGACGAAGCCGTCTTCGTAGAGTGAGAACAGGGCGGTCCAGATGTCGCGGCCCTCGTCGGTCAGCCCGAGACAACGGTCGAACATCAGGGCGATGCTCCCCACCATGGAGTAGGGATTGGCGATGTTTTTGCCCGCGATGTCCGGGGCCGAGCCGTGGGCGGGCTCGACGTAGCTCTTCTCTGGTCCCACGCAGGCCGAGGGCATGAGCCCCAGGGAGCCGATGACGCCGCCGGCCTGGTCGGTCAAGATGTCGCCCATCATGTTTTCGAGCAGCATTACGCCGTTGTATTGGCGCGGGTTTTTGACAAGCTGGTACGCGGCATTGTCCACCAGCACCGAGGCGTAGGGAACATCGGGATAGTCGCGGGCCACGTCCTCGACCACGGCGGTCCAGAAGCGCGAGGTGGCCAGCACATTGGCCTTGTGCACGTTGGTCATCTGGGTGCCGAGGCGCCGGGCTTCGTCAAAGGCCACCTTGGCCACGCGGCGCACCAGGGCGTCGTCGTACATGCAGTCGTCGCGCGAGAAGGCCATGTCGGTGCTCGGGCCTTCGGTTTTTTCGCCGAAGTAAATGCCGCCCACCAACTCGCGGATCATCAGGATGTCGATGCCGTCGCCGATGATCTCCGGGCGCAGGGGCGAGAAGAACGCCAGGGACTTGGGCAGGCGCACCGGGCGGAAGTTGGCGAAGGTGTCGTAGCGCTTGCGCAGGGGCAAAATCGCGCCGATCTCCGGGCGGTGCTCCGCCGGGATGCGGTTCATCTCTTCGACCGCGAGGCCCACCGGTCCTTTAATGATGACGTCGGCGCGGTCGCAGATGGCCTTGGTTTCGTCGGGAAACGGCGAGCCGCACTGGAAGTAGGCCGACGCGCCAAAGGGGGCGTAGGTCAGGTTGAATTCGTGGTGGTACTTCTTTTCGATGGCGCCGATGACCTTAACGGATTCCGCGACAATTTCCGGTCCGATGCCATCGCCTTCGAGTACGGCTATTTCCTTTTTCATGGTCGGCAGTCCTTTCTACAACGCCGCGTTCAAGCGACGTTTGGGACAATAACCCAAGCCCCAATGCTGTAAAGCACACTTTTCTGCGGTGTGCAGGAAACATTTCCAAAAACCGGTCTATGCATCAGCAGCGGACTTTCCTTCGACTCAGAGATGGAATGAGAAGGCTGGCCTCCTGAAACGGGTGCTCATTTAGGCAAAACCTATTTAGATGAACCCAATTGGGGAATGTTCCCAACTAACGCACTCGCGAAGCGGTGCAAAGGAGGCCAG
>JAAYKL010000077.1 GCA_012522445.1 Myxococcales bacterium
TCGCCAAGGGCCGTGAGGAGGGCCGTGAGGAAGGCTTGCGTCTCGGTGCATTGGCGATTCTATTGCGACAAGTCGAAATGAAGTTCGGCGCCATTTCTGACGGCGACAAAGCGCGCCTCTCGCAGTTTGACAGCGACCAAATCATCCGCGCCTCTGCCCGCATCTTAACCGCCACCATCTTTGAGGAGATTTTGTAGCCACAAAACCCGTCCGGGGCGCAGTTCGATGCGCGGGAGAAAACAGGTGCGCACAATTGTGCGCAGATTAACCCATTGAAATCATTACACATTATTTTGCGTTTTTGAAATTCGGCCAAATACTGTCCCGTCGCGAGACAGATATTGTCCCGTTTTGGACGCCGGGTATTTGTGGCGATCAGAGTGATTTGGGGCCGGGATTCGGGACGGGTTCAGAGTGATTTGGGATGGATTACAGGATGCGGCGGATCATGGTCCAGGGGGGCCAGTCGAAGGGCAGGAGCACGGTTTTGCCGTGGTGGACCTCGGGCAGCTCGTCGCCGTCCAGGGTTTTGAGCAATGCGGGCAAGGTCGCCGTGCCGATGCGGCCTTCGGGCGTGAGGTACTCCACGGTTTCGCCCGCCACCATGCGGTTGCGCACATCCACCCAAATGCGGCGCTTCTGGAGCGGGGCGTCGCCTTCGCCGGGTTCTACCATGCCCAAAAACCGGGACGTGGCGGCGGGTTGTCCGTCGTGCCACTTGTAGTCTTCGGGTTGGATGCCGCCCTTTGCGAAGCCGTAGCTGTAACCGCGGTTCATCACGCGCCCCAGCCAGGCGAGCCCCTCGGCTTCTTCGATGTCGGCGCCGTCCAGGACGCGGCGGTACAGGGACACCACCGTGGCCAAGTAGTGAATGGACTTCATGCGCCCTTCGATTTTCAGCGAGGCGATGCCCAGGTCGCGCAGTTGGCGCACATAGGTGAACAGCGCTAGGTCGCGGCTGTTGAACAGGTACAGCCCGCGCGCGTCTTCGGAGACCGGCATGTACTGCCCCGGGCGTTTCTCCTCTTCGAGGCGGTACTTCCAGCGACAGGGCTGCGTGCACTCGCCGCGGTTGGCGCGCCGCCCCGTGAGATAATCGCTGATGGCGCAGCGCCCGGAATAGGCCATGCACACCGCGCCGTGCACAAAAACCTCGAGCTCGACGCCGCGCACAAACCGCGACAGGTCCTCGATTTGCGCCATTGAGAGTTCGCGGGCCAGGTTAACGCGCCGGGCGCCCAGGGATTTCCAGGCCATGACCGCGCGGCCGCTCAGGGTGTTGGCCTGCGTGCTGATGTGCATGGGGGTGTGAATGCCCAGGGCCCGCAGCGTGGTCAACACGCCGATGTCCGCGACGATAAGGCCGTCGACGCCCATTTTTTCGAGGGCGCGGGCTTGATCGGCTAGGTCGTCGTACTCGGCGTCAAAGGGAAAGATGTTGAGGGCGGCGTATCCCTTTTTGCCGCGGGCGTGCAGGTATTCGAGGCCTGCGGCGGCATCCTCGAGGGTGAAGTTGCCCGCGTAGTTGCGAAGGGAGAAGGCTTTGAGACCGAAGTAGACGGCGTCGGCCCCGTAGGCCACGGCCACCTTGAGTTTTTCGAGGGTGCCCGCCGGTGCCAGCAGCTCGGTCATCGCCGGGCCTTTGGCGCGCGGTGCCACAACAAACGAGAACGCGGGCGCAGCGCGGGGAGGTGCGTCATTCGTCGACTTTCAGCTCGGTGCGCGTGTTGTCCCGGTTTAGCTCCTCGATGCGCAGCTTGGCCGCCTCGAGCCGCTGGTTGCCTTGGCGCGCCAGGGCCATGCCTTCTTCGAATTGCTGCAAGGCCTCTTCGAGGGGCAATTTTCCGCCTTCCAGTTTGGATACGATGGCTTCGATTTTGCCCAGAATGTCCTCGAAGGAGACCTCGGTTGTTTCGGCAGGTGCCGCAGAGGTCGTGGGTGTCTCGGGGGGAGATGTCGCGCTCATGGGGTGCCTCCTTGCAGGGCCTGGTGGCGCAGAATGGCCAATCGTTGAAGCGCACAGCTTGACACAACTCCCCGCAGGCGCGCAAATGCAAACCATGGATTCTTCGCCCACATCCACGCCCCGGTCTGCGCTCCCGCCTTCGCCCTTACCCCGCGCTCGCCTGCTGCGCGAGACCGCCCTGGTATACGGCGGACAACTGGTCCTGGTCGTCGCCCTCATTTTGTTGAGCGCGCACCTCGGCTGGCAAAGCGCCGTGCACGTGCTGGTGGGCGCGGTCTTCATCGGCCTGCCGGTCCTCGTCCTCGACCGCAGCGACAAACCCTATCTCCGCTACGGCCTGCACGCCGGTCGCCCCATCCCCGGACTGCTCTGGGCTGTGGCGGCAGCGGCGCTCACTTTCACGCCCATCGCGGCGGCGGTCTTTGCCTTCCCCGCGCTGTGGGGCGTCTCCCCGGAGCACTTCCGCCTGGCCCTGCCCCCGGACTTCGCCGTCCTCGCCCTCTCGCACTTCATCGTCGTCGCCCTGCCCGAGGAGTTCTTCTTTCGCGGCTACCTGCTGGGCCGCCTCGACGATCTCTTTCCGCAGCGGCGCCGCTTCTTGGGCATCGACGCCGGGCCCGGGTTCGTCCTCCAGGCGGCTTTGTTTGCCCTGGGCCATTTTGTGGTGGATTTTCAACCGGCCCGTCTGGCAGTCTTTTTTCCGGCATTGGTCTTTGGCTGGCTGCGGCTGCGCACCGGCAGCATCGCCCCGGCCGTCATTTATCACGGCAGCGCCAACCTCTTTATGGTCGTGCTGCGCACCGGCTTCGGCCTAACCCCGTAGCGCAAGGCACGGCCCGTAAGACGACAACGGCAAGGACATCCCACTGACAGGAGCACCCATGCAACCCGGCACCCCTCCCCTGGTGAACCAGCTCATCGACATGGCCCTCGAAGAAGATTTGGGCCGCGGCGACATCACGTGCCGCCTCACCGTCCCCGAGGACGCCCACTCCCAAGGGCACCTCATCGCCAAGCAAGCCCTCGTCGTGTCGGGCATCCACGTGTTTGCCGCCGTCATGCGACGCGTCGACCCGGCGACCCGCATTCACATCGAGATCGGCGACGGACAATCCGCTCGTCCCGGCGCGCTCATTGCGCGTACCGACGGACGCACCGCCTCGCTGCTGATGGCCGAACGGGTGGCCCTCAATTTTCTGCAGCGCCTCAGCGGCACCGCCACCCTGACCCGAGAGCTCGTCGACGCCCTGCCTCCGGACGCGACAACCCGCCTGGTGGACACCCGCAAGACGACCCCGGGCATGCGCTGGCTCGAACGCGAAGCCGTGCGCCACGGCGGCGGGCACAATCACCGCGTCGATCTCTCCGGGGGCGTCCTCATTAAAGAGAACCACGCGGCGGCGGCGGGAGGTGTGGGCCGGGCCATCGCCCTCTGTCGCCAAAACGCACCGCACCTGCTGCGCATCGAGGCCGAAGTGCGAAATGCCGCCGAATTCGACGAGGCCCTTTTGGCGGGCGCCGACTGCATCATGCTCGACAACATGAGCCCGGAACAAATGGCCGAATGCGTCAAAAAGGCGAACAAACGCGTCATTTTGGAGGCTTCTGGTGGCGTTTCCCGCCAAACCGTGGCAGATATCGCCGCGACGGGCGTCGACATTATCTCCGTGGGTGCCATTACGCACTCGGCCCCCGGAGCCGACATCAGTTTCATCATCGACGGCGTGACACCCGTCTGAAAACAGCGAACAGGGAGGTACTGGCATGGGCGGACTCTTCGGTGTGGTGGCCACAGAAAATTGTTTGTACGATTTATTCTACGGCACCGATTACCACTCACACCTGGGCACCGTGCGCGGCGGAATGGTGGTCACCAAGACGGATGGCTTCAAGCGCAACATCCACGACATCACCAACACACCCTTCCGCACCAAGTTTGAAGAGGATTTGCACAAACTCGAAGGCAACTCGGGCATCGGCGTCATCAGCGACTACGAGGACCAGCCGCTGCTCATCGGCTCGCATCACGGCAACTACGCCATCGTCACGGTGGGGCGCATCAACAACGCGCAGGAGCTCGCCCACCAGGCCATGTCCAATCACCACACGCACTTCACCGAGCTCAAGGGCAACGAGGTCAACCCCACCGAGCTCGTGGCCTCCATCATTAACAGCGAGCCCACCATCGTCCAGGGCATCCAAAAGATGCACCAAACCATCGACGGCTCCTGCACCCTGCTGCTGCTCACGGCGGACGCCATCTACGCGGCCCGCGACCACTACGGCCGCACCCCGCTCCTCCTCGGGCGCAAGGGCGAGCGCACCTACGCGGTCACGATGGAGTCCTGTGCCCTGCCCAACCTGGGCTACACCGTGGAGCGCGAACTGGGGCCCGGCGAAATCGTCCGCATCACCCCCGAGGGCATTGAGAACCTGGCCCCGCCCCGCGAGGAGATGCAAATCTGCTCCTTCCTGTGGGTGTACTACGGCTATCCCGCCTCTTCCTACGAGGGCTGCAACGCCGAAGACGTGCGCAATCGCTGCGGTGCCTTCTTGGCGCGCAAGGACACCGTCACCCCCGACCTGGTGGCGGGCATCCCCGACTCGGGCCTCGGCCACGCCATCGGCTACGCCATGGAAACCAAGATTCCCTTTAAGCGCCCCTTCGTCAAATACACCCCCACTTGGTCCCGGAGCTTCACCCCGCAGGAGTCCAGCATGCGCACGTTGGTCTCCAAGATGAAGCTCATCCCCATCCGCGAACTCATCGACGACAAGAGCCTGTTGCTGTGCGACGACTCCATCATCCGCGGCACGCAAATCAAGGACATCGTCCAGCGCCTCTTTGCCTACGGCGCCGCCGAGGTGCACATGCGGCTGGCCTCTCCGCCCCTGCTGTACAGTTGTCCCTACCTCAACTTCTCGCGCTCCAAATCCAAGATGGAGTTCATCGCCTACAAGGCCATTCACGCGCTGGAAGGCGACGTCGACGACAGCGTCCTGGCCCAGTACACCGACGCCGACACCGACCGCTACGCCGCCATGGTCCAGCACATCCAGACGCAAAACGGCCTCACATCGCTGGCCTACCAGCGCCTCGAAGACCTCATCGCCGCCATCGACCTGCCCGCCGAGAAGTGCTGCACCTTCTGCTGGAAGGGATGCCGCCGTCCCTAAATTTGCGAATCGTTACGACGCGCAGCCGACTGGCTTTGATGGTTGTTTGGTCGCGCGACGCGACGGGTTATTGCCAGAGGTTTCGGGCCTGGATGCCCCAGCACACCTCGGCGCTGTCTCCTTGGCGGATGCCGCAGGTGAATTGGGGACCGGCGGTGAGCTGGGTGAACCGCATCCCCTGTGGCGGCGTGGACTGACCGACGTCGTTTTGCCCCCAGCACTGGGCCTGCGCGGTGTCCGCCAAAATGCCGCAGACGTGGGTGCCGCTCGACGCCAGGTTCGAAAACACCGCGTCCTTGGGCGGCGTGGACTGACCGAGATTGTTTTGTCCCCAGCACTGGGCCGCGCCCGAATCTGCGCGAATCCCGCAGGTGTGCTTGTCTCCCGCGGTGAGCTGGACAAACGCCACACCCTCGGGCGGCGTGGACTGCTTGTTTTCATTCACCCCCCAGCATTCGACCTCGCCGTCGTCTGCGCGAATCCCGCAGGTGTGACTCGTCCCTGCCGCTAGGCTCGAAAAGGCCACCCCTGAAGGCGGCACGAATTCGCCGTCGCCATTCCACCCCCAGCATTCAACCTCGCCTTTGTCCACGAGAATTCCGCAGGTGTGGGCCGTCCCTGCCGCTAGGCTCGAGAATATCGCCTCTTCCGGCGGGGACGTTTGGCCGCTGCTGTTTTGTCCCCAGCACAGGGCCTTGCCGTCTTCATCGATCCCACAGGTGTGGCCCCGACCCGCCGCCAGGCGCGAGAATGTCACCCCTTCCGGCGGGGACGTTTGGCCGCCGTCGCCTTGTCCCCAGCACTGGGCTTTGCCCGTATCCCGGAGGATCCCGCAGGTGTGGTACGTACCCGCAGACAGGTGTTGCCAGCGCTCGCCCCCAGGTGGGTTGGACTCGCCGCGGTTGTCGCTCTCAAACGCGCCCCAGCACTGCACCGCGCCGTTTGCCTGAAGGCCGCAGGTGTGTTTGATGCCGGCCGCCAAAGTAGAAAACAACACGTTGCTTGGTGCGCCCGTCAGCGTACTGTCGCCCCAGCACTGGGCCTTGTTGTCGTTGTCGATCCCGCAGGTGTGGTACGTACCCGCTGCCAACCTTGTAATAGATGTGGTGGCGAACAGTGGCGCCTGGCCGTCGCTGTTCCATCCCCAGCACTGCACTGCGCCATTCGCTGCAAGACCGCAGGTGTGGTATCCGCCTGCCACCAACACAGAAAAGTACGCGTTGTCTGGCGGCGTGGACTGCCCGTCGTCGTTTAACCCCCAGCATTCGGCCGTATTCGTATTTTGGAGGATCCCGCAGGTGTGGTACCCACCCGCCGATAGGCTATCAAACTTCGCGCCATCTGGCGGTTCGGATTGGTTAACGTTATCATTGCCGTTCTCGTCTTGGTTGCTGCCCCAACACTTCACCGTGCCATCCGACTGGAGGCCGCAAGTGTGCTTCCCTCCCGCGCTGATCCTGTTAAAATTCTCGTTCTCTGGCGGCGTGGCCTGGCCGGCGTCGTTAACCCCCCAGCATTGGGCCTTGTTCGTATCCGAGCGAATCCCGCAGACGTGCTGCCCACCCGCACTGATACGGGTAAACGCCACACCCGCGGGCGGCGTGGCCTGGCCGGCGTCGTTAACCCCCCAGCATTGGGCCTCGTGCGTATCCGTGCGAATCCCGCAGGTGTAGTGCGCGTTCGCTGTCAGGCCAAAAAACGTCGGCGCTTCAAGCGCACAAGCCACGGCGTTGGGTCCCTGGCTGCTGGCGTGCTTGGGACAGGGCACGCAAAGGCGATCGCGCACATCGCTGGGTGTCACCGCGACGTATTCGTCGTCGCCGCACACTGTCCAGTTCGCACAGGCCGTCGTTGGGTCGCTGTCGTGATCCCAGGTGCCCTGGCCGCAGACCACCGGCACATTGTCGTCCGTGTCCGGTGCCGTATCGCCCGTGTCGCCCGTGTCGCCCGTGTCGCTCGTGTCGCCACCGGTGGGATCCGTGTCGCCCGGGTTGCTCGTGTCGCCTGGGTCGCTCGTGCCGTTGGAATCGCCGGACGGGTTCGTGTCCGGTGCCGTGTCGTTCGGGTCGCCCGTGTCGTCACCGGTGGCGTCCCCGCTGGCCGCGACAAATTCCTTGTTGATAAGATCGATACAACCGGTGCCCCCCAGCAGCAACACGCCCACCCACGCGGCTCTCCAAAACAGCGGTACGTACTTGGCAAAATGCATGACGCCTCCCAAAGGGTTGTGACGGTTCAAGGGGTTTTGTTGCCGTCAGTGGTGATGTTGCCGCCAATGCCGCTAAACGCTTCGACTTGCGCAATCAGCGCGTCGACATCTGCTTGCGGCAGGGCGGGGTTGTCCGAAACGGTGAAGTGGCGCACCACCTGCATGAGCCCCGGCATCTGAAGCGTCGCCAGCATCTTATTGTCTGCCACGATAAAGTCGCGCCCGGTCATGACAAGAGAGCCCGCCTTTAGCGAATTCAGCACGGGGTTTTGCCGCACCTCCAGATCGAGGGCTGTGCTTTGGAGCAAGGGCACGTTGACGGCGAACAAAACCGCGTTGTTGACCAGCCGGATCGAGGCGCCCACGGTTGTCAACTCCGGTGCCGCAAACGCCGTGAAAACGTTCGTATTGGAGACGGTGATGGTGCCATTTATAAAGATCAGCTTGGGGAGCTTGAGAGTGCCCAACCTGGGGTTGTCCGCGATGTAGAGGTTGTGCCATGTGAGGCTGCCCCAGTGGACAATCTCGGGGATCTCGATCGTCAGTAGGGTGGGGTTTTCCTCAATGCGCAGGTACGCGTCACATGAGGTGAGCGCGGGCAGTGACAGCAGCGTAAGTATGGCGTTGTTGGTAACGCGAACCATGTCTGCGACGTTGATGGTGGTCAATGCGGGGAAACTGAGGGTGTGCAGCTTCTCGTTGTGCTGCATGTCCCAAGCGCCGTTCACGGTGACGGTGCGCAGCGCGGGAAATGACAGCGTGAGAAGCGAAGGCATCTCGGAGATGTAAAAACGTTTTTCCACGGAAACGGTTTCTAAGGCGGGGAATGCCAACCCCGTCGCGCCGAGCCCGCGAAGCTGAAATTCACCCCCGCTGACACTCGTTAGGGCGCCCATGTCCAACGCGGTGAGCGCCCCGTTGTTGACGATGCCAAACCGAAACCCGGAGACTGCGGTCAGCGCGCTGAGATCCAGCGATTCGAGTGCGGGGTGGTCGTAAACTTCAAGCCCCCCTTCGAGGATGGTCGTCAGGGCGCTGAGATCCAGCGTTTTGAGCGCCTCGTTTGCTGTGAGATGCACCGACCCCTCATTCATCATCGTCAACCCGCTGAGGTCCAGCGATTCGAGCGCCTTGTTATCATGAATGTGAATTTCGTAAGTCAGCATATGAAGGCGGGGCATGTCGATGTGGCGCAGGTTGTCATTCTCGGCGATGACGAATGGGTAGCCCGAAGAAGAACTCGGCACGATTTCTTCTAGGCGGGGCATTGAAATGCGCTGCAAGTTGTCGTTCTCCGATATCTGTACGCCTCTGTGGATCTCCAGGCGAACGAGGTGGGGCAACGACAGCTCCTCCAGGGAACTGCTGGCGACGGTGAGGCTGCCGATGATCGTGGTGCAGGCCTGCAGATCTTCGAGGTCGCTCTCGGTGAACTCCCCCTCGCAAACGAGCGGCATCACCGGGACGTAGTCATCGTCGGTGTCGTCGGTGTCGTCGGTGTCAGCGGTGTTGTCGGTGTCGTCGGTACTGGGCGGATCGGTGTCGTCGGTGTCGTCGGTGTCGTCGGTGCTGGATGGATCGGTGTCGTCGGTACTGGGCGGATCGGTGTCAGCGGTGTCGCCGGTGTCAGCCGTGTCGCCGGTGTCAGCCGTGTCGCCGGTGTCAGCGGTGTCGCCGGTGTCAACCGTGTCGTCGGTGCGGGACGGGTCACTGGCGTCCGGACCATCTGCGACGGCACCAACGCCATCACCGGTACAGGCCACGAGGGCCACGAGGCTTCCCACAACAATGGACAACAGCAAGACACGGCGCATGGTGACACTCCTTTTTCAACGCAGCGCGGGGGCACATCGCTGGCGCCGCAGGATTATGCAGACAACCTACAAAGTGACGACTTTTCGTCAGAAAGCAAATGCGAAGTGCGGAAACAATGAAAAAATCTATGTCCACTGCAGCGAAGGCCACCCGACGGGCATGGACGCCTTTTGTCTCGCGGCGGGTTCCCCGGCTGGACGGCCCTTTTGTTTGTGGTTAATTTTAAAGCGGCACGAAAACCCCAGCACCCACAGCGAGGCACATGACGCATCCCCAAACGAATCACCCCATGGTCGAGGCCATCAGCCAAGTGCTGCTCGGCAAAACCGACACCGTGTCCCTGGCGGTGTGCGCCTTTCTCTCCGAGGGCCACCTGCTCATCGAGGACGTCCCCGGCGTGGGCAAGACCACCCTGGCCCAGGCCCTGGCCCAAGCCGTTGGCGGCACCTTCCGGCGCATTCAATTCACCGCGGACATGCTCCCCGCCGACATCACCGGCGTCTCGATTTGGCATCCGTCCGCCCAGCAATTCGAGCACCACCCGGGCCCCATCTTCGCCAACATCGTGCTGGCCGACGAGATCAACCGCGCGCCGCCCCGCACCCAGTCCGCCCTGCTCGAGGCCATGAGCGAAACCCAGGTCTCCGTGGCGGGCACCCCGCGCCCGTTGCCCCGGCCCTTCATGGTCGTGGCCACCCAAAACGCCGCGGAGCACTACGGCACCTACCCCTTGCCCGAGTCCCTCATGGACCGCTTTGCCATGCGCCTGTCCATCGGCTACCCGCCCGAAGAGGCCGAGCGCCGCTTCGTGGGACGCCCCGCCGGCCAAGACCCCGCCGCTGCGCTGCCGCAGGTGCTCACCGCCGACGCCCTCGACGCCATCCGCGCGCAAATCGACGCGGTGCGCCTGGACGACGCCGTCCTCGACTACCTGCTGCGCCTGGTGACGCACACCCGCACCTCCGCTGACTTGCGCATCGGCATCAGCCCCCGGGGCGCCATGTCCCTGCACCGCGCCGTTCGCGCCTGGGCCTTTCTTCAGGGCCGCGACTACGCCCTCATCGATGACATCAAGCACCTCGCCGTGCCGGTGTTGGCCCACCGCGTCGCCACCGCCGACAACCGCGCACAGGGCGCCGACACCCAGGCGGGCATCCGGGCCATCCGCGCCATCCTGGCCACCCTGGAAGTGCCCCTCTGAAACGCAGGCCCCAGCGCAGACTCTCCTTCACCCGCGGCGGACGGGTGTTCACCCTGGTCACCCTGGGCACCGGCATCGCCGCCATCAACACCGGCAACAACATGCTCTTCCTCATGCTCGGCCTCATGCTCGGCCTCATCATCGCCAGCGGCGTCTTGTCCGAACGCGCCCTCAACGCCCTGGACATCCGCCGCCAGCTCCCCAGACGCGCCCGGGCCGGCACGCGCTTCTCCGTGTCCTTTGCCGTGACCAACCGCCAACGCGCCCTGCCCGCCCTCGCCGTGGAGGTCCGCGACATCATCGACGGCGCGCCCTTTCGCCGCAGCGGTTTCTTCTTAAAGATCGACCCGGGGCAGACCCGCCACATCGACTACCCCTGCGACATCGCCGCCCGCGGCACCGCTCGCTTCTCCGGGGTGCGCATCGCCACGCGCTTCCCCTTTGGCCTGTTCGAGAAGCGCCACACGCTGTCCCTGGACGAATCCCTTCTGGTGTGGCCCGCGCCCCAGCCGCCGCCCCGCTGGCCCAAGGGCGCACACGCCACCACCGCCGCCAATGCCGCCGCCACCGACGCCCACAGCCCCACCGGCGACGACTTCTTTCAACTGCGCGACTACCAGCCCGGCGACGACCCGCGCTACATCCACTGGCCGAGCTCGGCCCGGCAGCAAAAGCCCGTCGTCCGCGACCTGAGCCAAGACCCCGGGGCGCCCGTCGAAATCGTGCTGGACGCGGCCCGCCACTCCGAAGAACCCCGCACCGACACCGGGGATGCCCGCACCGACACCGGGGATGCCCGCATCGATCCCGAGGACGCCATCCGCGTCGCCGCCGCGCTCATCGAAGACATCGTGGCCCAGGGGCATCCGGTACGCCTCATCACCGCGGGACCCGAAGCGCCGTACATCGCCGAGAGCCGCACCGCACCGCCGCTCCTCGATCACTTGGCCCGCCTCGACACCGCCACCCTGGCCACCTGCGCGCCGCCCCAAGCCACGCGCCCCGGCGCCTGCCTCATCGGCCCCGGCGCCCGCTCCGACATGCGCGCCACCCGCATCCCCGTGCCGCCGCCCCAGGCGAAGCCCGCGAAGCCGGCACCCGCGGAGGCACCATGAGTTTTGCGCGGCTCCAACAAGCGCTGATGCTGGTCCTGGCCCTGGTCAGCGCCCTGCCCATCGCCCTCTCCCAAGAGCTCGCCGGGCCTGTGGTGTTCGCCTTTGCCCTGCTGTGGGCGCTCGGCATCTTCCTCCCGGTGCGCCACGCCCGCCATCCCGCGTTGCGCCGCCTCGTCACGGGGCTCGTCGTCCTCGTGGCCTTCGTCCAAGTGGCCCGCGCCGCCACCGGCGCCCCCATCGCCACCCTCATCATCGAATACGCGCTGCTGCTGCTGGGACTCAAGCTCGCGAGCCGCGCCGCCCCCGCCGACGACCAGCACATCCTCATCCTCTCCTTCCTCGCGCTCATCGCCGCCGCCATCACCCGGGTCGACCTGCTCTTCGCCCTGAGCTTCATCGCCTTTGCCCTGCTGGTGCCCGTCGCCCTCATCAGCACCCACCTCGCCGCCGAGATCACCGCGCGCTTCGCCAGGCCTTCCCGGGCTGCTCACCCCAACGCCGATGCCCACACCGCGGTGCAGCGCGCCCTGGACTCCCGGCGCATCCTCCGCCCCGGACAACTGCTGCGCTTTGCGGGGGTCGGCGCCTTGCTGCTCCTCTTTGCCGGCGGCACCTTCCTCCTCTTTCCGCGGGTCGGCACCCAGTTTCTGGCACCGGGCATCCCCGCGCGGCACCTGCCGGGCTTTTCAGAGCGCTTGGACATCGGCGACCTCACCGACGAGGCCCCGTCGCAAACCCCGTACCTGCGCCTCTTTCCGCTGACGCCCGACCCCGACAGGCCCCGGCGCATCGCTCTGCGGCTGCGCGGCGCGGTCTACGACACCTGGGACGGCACCGGTTGGCAGCAGGTCCACCAGGGCGGCTACCGCCGGCTGCCCACTAGCCCCAAAAACCGCTACGTGCTGCAGCGCGGTTTCCCCGAGGCGTCCGGTGCGGGCTTCGACATCCTGGCCGAGCCCACCTTGCCCCCCTTGTTGCTGCTCCCCTTGGGCACCGCGGCGATTGCCCCCGAGCCCCTGCAGCGCAAGGGACGCACCGAGCCGCGCACCCTCTTCGTCAACGGCACCGGCGTCTTTCAATACCGAGACCCCGACGGCGTGGGCATCCGCTACCGCGTCGACACCGCGGACAACGAGCATTTCTTTGCGGGCTTTGTGCCGCCCAGCGCCTTTCGCCAAACCCCGGTGCAGAGTCCCCGCGTCGCCCAGTTGGCAGCGCGCATCGCCCCAGACGGCACCGACGCCCAGAAGGCCGCGCGCATCGCCCAGCACTTAATGACGAACTACCGCTACGCCCTGCGCATCTCCGACGACATGCGGATCACCGCTGCGGGCGCCGACGTGGTCGAGCGGTTTTTGTTCGATTACCGCCGCGGCACCTGCGAGCACTTCGCCACGTCCTTTGTGCTCATGCTGCGCGCTGTGGGCATCCCCGCGCGCTTGGTCACCGGCTTTGCCAGCGCCGACTGGAACGCCCTGGGCGGGTACTACACCGTGCGGGCCCGGTCTGCCCACGCGTGGGCCGAGGTCTATCTCGACGGTCGCTGGCACGCGATGGACCCGACGCCACCCGCCGGACGCGGCACCGCCAGCATCCAAAGCCACGCCTGGTCCCAGCTCCTCGACGCCCTGCAAACCCACTGGCGCCGCCACATCATCCAGTACGATTTCAGCGCCCAGCAAGACATCGCCCGGCGCCTCAAGAAGGGCTTCGCCGCGCCGCCCCGCCCCGCTGGTAGCGACCTCCGCATTCCACTGAAAGCTCTCTTCGCCATCGGGATTTTGCTCGCCGCGCTCTTCGCCGTGCGCTGGCACCGCCGGCGCACCTCAACGCGCTCGACGACACGCCCCGCAACGCTCTCCACTCCGTCGCAGCAACGCGCGCTCCGCCTGTATCAGCAATTGGCCCGTCGGCTAAAAAACCACGGCTTTGTGCGTCACCCCGCCGAGACCCCCGCCGAATTCATCGCGCGCATCGACGACGACGCTGAGCTGTCGCCCCTCACACCGGCCCTGTTGAAAGAAATATTGGGCATCTACGAAGCCGCGCGCTTTGGCGGCACCCCCCTCGACCCAGCGACCTACCAGGCCTTCCTAGACGCCTTGCACTCCCCCAAACCCCGCCCTTAAAACCGGCTTTTAACCCACTCCGCTCCCGGAAAGATTACGCGCCGAGAGATTGGTTCTTCAGCGTGTTTCCGATCTGTCGGTCGATCTGGTAAGCAATCTGACTGGCATTGGTGCCAGCAGGCAACCGAACCAACAACTTGCCGTGTTTGCGACAGATCTCGTCCAACCCCGCATAGACGTGGCTGCTCCAACGGATGGCCAACAATACAATTGCGACATCCACATGAGCGATCTTCGGTTCAAAGTCCCGCAACGATGTATGCGGCGCGACGGTTTCCCATACCAATTCTTTCAAATCAAACGCCGTGCGAATGGCCTCCTGCCTCGGCCTGCGCTGCTCGCCACCTATCATCAGCATCGACTTTCCACGTAGGCGTTCGCGCAGCCCCAAAACGATAGCGGAAGGCTGCGGGGATGCCTGGCTATCGGGATCGTCATCCGGGTGTTGTGCGACATATTCCTCAAGCGCACAAAGGGTCAGGTGAGTCCCACGGTGCTCGCGCTCCATGTCGTCCAGCTCGATCTCTTCCAGGTAGGGCAACACCGGCAGCAGGTAACTGCGCAACTGCGCATTGCTGGGCGGGATCAAATCCGGTACCAACTCGTCCAGGGCGCGAACCAAGGTGTGGAGCCGAGAAATGGAGTTGTCGCCTTTTTGGGAAAGTAGGCTTGTCTCGTATTTGATTTTGTCCATGAGCTTGCGAATGGTTCTCTGTTGTTGTTGGCGTTCCTGGAGTTGCGATTTCAGCTCGCGGATGCGCGCCGCCAAATCATCCGCATTTTCGGGTAGGGCCGAATCATCGGTCTGCATATACCTCTCAATGTAAAAATCTTTGTTTTGGGTCACTTCGCGCAACCACTGAAACGTTGTTTGCTGGTCCGTGTCATAGCCGGCATAGCCAGCAGAATCCGGCAGTAGGGCGCGGGCGTATCGAACGGCTGATTGCGCCTCTGCGATCAATAGCGTTGCTCTTTTCAAAAACGTAGACAAGTTGCCGTCGGATTCAATCATCGTAGCCAGAGCGACGGCGTTCGCCAGATTGTCAAAGGTATCGGCGAGTTGCGGGAAATAATTTTCATCCGGCGGTTCCGGGCACTGGGGGTGATTGGTCCACAGGAAGCACCGTTTCAACTCTTTGGCGCGCTGGATAATGTCGGCATCCTGCGGTGCAATTTCCGTTTGGAAGTTGGCACCCTCGCGCATCAGTCGCCGTCTCTTGGCGGCCCAACGCGCAGCCTCGGCTTTTAACAAGCACCGTTTTGTGATCAATTCCAACGTGTCGAATGATGACTCTTCAGGTTGGTGGCTGGCGACTTGGGCAGGGCTCTGATCGCCTTCGATGACGGAGGCAGATTGAATGAACTCTGCCATCTTGGCCGTGAGTTTGGTGGGGGGGTTGTATTCTCTTTGGCCGTGGTGAAGATTTTGGTTTGCCGCCGGTTCCATATCCGTGGATAGGGCGAGAGACTCCTGAGCCGGGTGATCGAAAAGTGCGTTTGGGGCTTCGTCGTCAACGCCTGGCGATGCCTGGCCAGCACTTGATGGCATCTGACCAACGCGCTGCTGGAAATCCGCTTTGTCATCTCCGGTGTTGGTGGCTTTGTCCTCTGAAGTGTCGGTGGCCGCAACCGCCTGTTTGGCTGCGGGATCATCCGGCAATATTTTCAGGATGGCCGTGGCAACATCCCGTAACGCCGTTCGGAACTCGGGATCATGGAGCAATGTCACAATTCTCGAGACGACCGTGTTCACGCTTGATACCAGATTTTCACATTCCTTCATCTCGCGCTCTCCTTTTCAAAACGCAATGACTACAGCCCAATAATACCGGCATAGATTCAGACCGTACCACGCTCTTCATTCTCCAGAAAACGTTTTGAAATCGACAATCGATGCTGCGGCTCCTGGCCCCGTCCATCGCCCTCTTCCAAGAACTCGCCGGGATTATTGCCAGCAGATTGCCAGGGATTCAGAGATGGAATGAGAAGGCTGGCCTCCTGAAACGGGTGCTCATTTAGGCAAAACCTATTTAGATGAACCCAATTGGGGAATGTTCCCAACTAACGCACTCGCGAAGCGGTGCAAAGGAGGCCA
>JAAYKL010000078.1 GCA_012522445.1 Myxococcales bacterium
CCCTGCACGTCGTTGTAGCCGGTGAACACGGTGTCCTGCAGGCGGTTGTGGAGGGCCAGGTACACTTTGTCGATGGCCGCGTTGCCGATTTTGCCTGCGCCCGATGCGCTGCGGTGAGCAGCTTCGGCCTCGGCGACGCCGTCGTGGTCGATGCCAAAGCCCTGTTCTTCGCCGATGACTTCGAGCAGGTCCAACGGGAAGCCGTAGGTGGCGGACAAGTCGAAGGCGATGTGCCCGGGCAGTTGCCGTTGTCCGTCGGCCGTGTTTTTCCAGGTGGTGTTGTTGGCGATCAATTCGAGGCCGCGGTCCAGGGTCATGCGGAACTGCTTCTCTTCCTGGTGGCACACCTTTTCGATGAGGGCGCGGCGCTCGGCCAGCTCGGGGTAGGCCTCCTGCATCTGCGCGACGACGCGGTCCACCACCTTGTAAAAGAAGATGTCGCGGATGCCCAAGCGGTGGCCGTGGCGAATGGCGCGGCGCATCACCCGGCGCAGCACGTATTCGCGGGCGCTCTTCTCGGGGAAGATGCCCTCGGCGATGCAGTGGGCGGCCATGCGCGCGTGGTCGGCGATGACGCGGACGGAGACGTCATCTTCGGGATCGTCGCCGTACGTCTTGCCCGCCAGCTCGGCGCCCAGAGCGATGAGCGGTGTGAACTGGTCGGTGTCGTAGTTGGAGTCGACGTTTTGCAACACCGATGCGAGGCGCTCCAGTCCCGCGCCGGTGTCGATGCACGGGGCCGGGAGCTTTTGCATGGGGCCGCCGGGGGTGTCGACCATGTACTGCATGAACACGAGGTTCCAAATTTCGAAGAAGCGCTCGCCGTTTTCGAGGGCCGCTTCGCCAAAGGCCTCGCCGCGGTCGTACATGATTTCGGAGCAGGGACCGCAGGGACCGGTGTCGCCCATGGACCAGAAATTGTCTTCGGCGCTGCCCCGCAAGATGCGCTCCTCGGGCACGCCGATTTTGTCGCGCCAAATCGCCAGGGCTTCGTCGTCTAACGGGGCGTTGTCGTCGCCCGCGAAGATCGACACCCACAGGCGCGAGCGGTCGAGCTGCAGCACATCGGTGAGGAATTCCCAGGCAAAGCGGATGGCGCCTTCTTTGAAGTAATCGCCAAAGGAGAAGTTGCCCAGCATCTCGAAGAAGGTGTGGTGGCGGCTGGTGCGGCCCACGTTTTCGAGGTCGTTGTGCTTGCCGCTGATGCGGATGCACTTTTGCACGGTGGTGGCGCGTTTGCCCGGTGCCTGCTTCTCGCCGATGAAGATGTTTTTGAATTGCACCATGCCCGCGTTGGCAAACATCAGCGTGGGGTCGTTGCCGGGCACCAGCGGACCGGACTTAATGACGAGGTGTTCGTTGGCCTGAAAGTAGTCGAGAAAGGCGCGGCGGATTTCATTGGTTGTTTTCATGTCTCTTGCTTTTTCTATTGCGTTGGTCAGCGCCACAGTCTGCGTTCGTTACTGTGCGGAGCGGTTCAAAATTTGGGGGCAAAATAGCAAAGATGGCGCATCCGAGGCAACCACTCATCTCATGGCGCGGGGGCATTGGCCCGGGTGATTTTTGGCGGGTGATTTGTGTGGGGCGACTTGCGCAGGGTTTCGGTGGGGCGCGCTGTTGATCTAGCAGGGCAGAAGCTGTGGCAGG
>JAAYKL010000079.1 GCA_012522445.1 Myxococcales bacterium
ACCTGCACCCGCGTCTCGAACCCCAAGTCCAGCACCACCGCCCCCGCTTGTCCCGGCACTTCCGATACCACCTCGGCCACGCGCAACGCCCCGCTGCGACGCACCAACTGCGGCACCCCCAGCCCCGCCGCCCGCCGCGCCAGCAGCGACACCTCCATGTTCGAGAGCTCCTCCTGCACCGCCTGGTCAAACAACGCCTCCCGCGCCGCGTCGTCCCCCACTTGCAACAGCGCGCGAAAGTGACTCCACGACAATCCCGTCTGCACCGCCGACGCATCAAACAGGTGATAAAACTTCTGCATGTAAAACAAATTGCGCCTCGAATATCCGCTGCCGAACTTGGCGTTCATGTCCCGCGACAGGCGCTCCACCAGTCCTTGTTCCGAAACCTGCATCGCCGCCATGCGCTCGCCGATGCGCCAGTACAACCGCGACAGCGCTTGGTTGCGCCGCGCGCGCGACATGGATTCCACCGTCTCGGCCATAGAGGATATCTCCGTCAAGAGGGCGCTGTACGATGCGTCCTCGGTGGATTTCACGTTCATATTCGCGGTGGGGTTCGCGTTCATGTTCGCTCCTAACAGGGGTTGCATTGTGGGGTGAATTGTCTGTAGCGCATTTTGCCCTCGCGCTCAACAAACCGCCCTTCTTTGCCCGCGGCCTTCCACCGGGCCCACTCCATGGTAGCGCCAGCATCTTGCTGGCGTGTGCAATCACCCTGATCGCCTTACTTTCCCCCTGTGTCCGTCCACCGGTCCACCGGTCCCACGGGTCCTATTTTTCCCACCGCTCAAATGAATTTCGCTTCTGTCTGGCGTGGTACAGCCGTTCGGTAAAACCGCCTTCGGTTTCAAAGCGCTGCGCCAGCACTTCGAGCTGCCGCCGCAACAAAAAGATGGTCTGGTGAATCAGGCAGATGGCTGCGTTGGCCGCAATTTCTGGCGGTGTTTGTTCAAAATAACAGGCATAGGACGCGTACGACCTGTTGGACCGGTAGCCTATCAATCGGATTTCTTGCGAAAAAGGATGCTCTTTATCAAATTGCGGCAATCCGCGATGGCGCAAAAAATCTTCATAATCGAGCAACAACTCTTCCAAGCTGGCCCGCGCAATGCTGGTGAGCTTCAGTTCGATCTTTTTTGAAGTCCCCGAGACCACACTGCCTTCGGCGATATTTTGTCGACCGCTCCGGGCGGCCTGAACCATCTGGTCATGCGTACGGCTACGCCTATCGATGAAGCGATTGCAAAACACCACTGTGGCGTCATAAACAATCTCTGCGCCAATAAAGGTTTTCAAACGGCGATAACCGCCATGTTTTCGAATCAATTCAGTCATGTGAAGCCCTCCTGCATCGCGTTTTCATTGCGCGCGCAATGTGGTTTTGGTTGGTCTTTTTGTGTGTGCGAAGTGGATCAATGTGACACATCGCTGCTTGTCGGCAACTCACGCGCCAACAAAACCCGTCGTTTCCGCTGTTTGCCGCGCTACGTTGCCGTTCGCTTCCCCCGCGGCATCCCACTGGTCCTACAGGTCCAACCTGTCCCACTTTCCCCGCGGCATCCCACTGGTCCTACAGGTCCAACCGGTCCTACTTTTCCCGCCGCGTCGTTGCGAAGCGAATCACTCAGAGTGAATAATTTGAGCCCTTGGCAATGGCTGCTATTGCCACAAATTGCGGGCAAAGGCGCCCCAGCAAACAACAATGCGATCACCTGCGCGAATGCCGCAGGAGTGGTAGTGGCCTGCAGCGATGTCGGTAAACAACACGTCATCGGGGGGATCGGATAGGCCGTGGTAGTAGTTTCCCCAACAATGTGCTGCGCCGTCTTCATCCAAACCGCAGGTATGATAGTAGCCCGCAGCGATGGCGGTGAACACCACATCGGGTGGCGTGGCTTGGCCATTTTCGTTGTCGCCCCAACAA
>JAAYKL010000080.1 GCA_012522445.1 Myxococcales bacterium
CCGCTGTGTCACGGGGCGAGCGAGCTAACGCGTGCGCAGTTTCGCGTGGCGCACCGGGCGTTTCTAACGGCTTATCGAGAAGCCTCTCGCCGTTACTTGCAGGGACACTGGCTGGTGGCGTTTCCCGCGGGGTCATTGCGACCTCCGGTGCTGCGGCCCGTTGCCGACATCGCGGCCTAAGTCGCACTCACAACGGCCACAACGGCAACTCGTTCATGCGCTTTTACAGCGGATTTCTTGTCCGAATGGCCAGGGTGTATCCGCAGCACCTTTTTGTCGCCTCGCATGCAAAAATTTGCACAATCCTCGCCCGTTTTTATCGACGTTTTTACCAATCAGAGATGGAATGAGAGGACTGGCCTCCTGACATGGGAGTTCAACGGGGAGTTCAGAGTAGTTTGGGAAGGTGGTTTGGGAAAGAACTGTTCTAATGACCTGTTCTAATGATTCTGACGGGTTTTCTAATGGGTTTTCTAATGACTCTGATGGGTTGTAAACGGGGTTGTAAACGATAATAAAAATAGTGGGTTAGGGTTGGATGGCGCGCCACAGGAGTTGGGCGATGTCCACCGGGGCAGCGCCTAGGGCCTCGGGGGCGTTGGTGTGCGCGTCGGCGAACATGGCGAGGCACCAGGGACAAGCGGTGCCCACCTGTGTCGCTCCGGTTTGCGCCAGGTCGTGGTAGCGCCGCTCCTGCAGGCGCTCTCCCTTGGGTGCGTCGCGAAAGGCCCCGCCACCACCCGCTCCGCAGCACTGGGTTTGGGCCCCCGACAGCGCGGCCTCGCACAAGCTGAGCCCTCCGATGGCCTGCAAGACGCGCCGGGGTGCCGCGACGATGTCCTGGTAACGCGCCGCATAACAGGGATCGTGAAAGGCGATGCGGGATGCGTCGATTGCGGCCCCGGCCTTGGGCACGAGCCGCCCTTCGTCGATCAACGCGGCGAGCAAGACGCTGTGGTGCACGACCTCGAAATGCGCGCCAAACGACGTGTATTCGCTGGCCAGCATGTGCAGGCAATGGGGACAGACGGTGATAATGCGCCGCGCGTTTGCTTCGCACAGCCGCGCCATCAGTTGTTGCGACATCGTTAAAAAAGTCGACTCGGCACCCAGGCGTCGCGCCACGTCGCCGCAGCATGTTTCGTCGTCGCCCAGCGTGCCAAAGCGCACGCCCGCGTGGGTGAGCAGGTGCACCAGGGCCGCCGTCGCCGGGATCGCAGCGGGATCGCAACTCCCGGCGCAGCCGACAAAGAGCAGGTACTCGTGCTGGGCGGCATCGAAGCGCGGCACCGAAAGCCCCGATGTCCAGTCGGTGCGCGACGTTGGGGGCAGGCCCCAGGGGTTGCCCGTGCTCTCGAGGGCGCGCAATGTCCGGGCCAGCTCTGGGGGGAGCTGACCGCGCTCCTCGACCTGGTGGCGGCGCATGCGCACAAAGCGGTCGACAAAGGTGATGAGCAGCGGGCATTCGGCTTCGCAGGCGCGACAGGTGGTGCAATCCCAGAGGGCGGCCTCGCCCAACACCTGGGGGAGCAGCGCGGTGTGCTGGACGCCGTGGTGCGCCGCGTGGTGCATCGCCATCATCGCATCGCCGGGCCTGAGCGCCTTGCCCGCTTGGGCCGCCGGACACCGCTCGGTGCATCGCCCGCATTCGGTGCAGGACAGGGCTTCGAGGGCATCCCGCCGCGTGAGGTCGGCCCACGTGCCCGCGCCAAAGGTCGCGGAATCTTCGGGGATGTCGCCGCGGGAATCGCCGTTGTCGCCGTCGTGTGCATCGGGGGCCAGGGCGGCTTCGATGGCGGCGTCGCGGCTGAGCACGGTCGCGGTCTCGGGACGTGCGGCGTAGAGCTGGGGCCAGGCGCACAACACGTGAAAGTGCTTGCTGAAGGGCAGGTAGTTGAGAAAGACCAGCACCGCCAGGGCGTGGGCACTGCGCGCCCATTCGATGTGCAGCAGCCAGTAGAGCAGGTCACAGGCCATCATCGCCGCGATGAGCAGGGGGATGAGGAGGCCGTCGCGGTTGTTTTTGAGGCGCGCGGGACGCAGCACCAATCGATGGCCGAGCACCGCCAAGGCCGCCGCCAGCACCAGGGCTGAAGCGATGTGCGAGGCGACGCGCAGCCCACCTCGGGCCACGGTGTCGGCGAAGAAGGGCAGGTCGAAGTCGGGGTGAAAATAGCGCCCCCACAGCACGATGGTGTTGGCGAGGAGCGCAAAAAATCCCCACATAATGACCAGGTGCGCCGCCCCGACAAAGGGATGGCGCCAGACCCGGTGCTGGAGGAATCCGAAGCGCAGCACGCGCCACAGCGACGGCCCCAAGGACGCGCCCTCCCGCGGTGGGTTGGGCCGCAGATGGCGCCACAGGGCGACGCGATAAATGACCGAGACGCCAAAGAGGGCGACGCCAACGGCGAGAATGAGGGTGGCGATGAGCGGTGTCATGCGGGGCAAAAGGAGCGCATCGCGCCGGTCGGCCGGGTGCGCACGGCCCGGCAAAGGCCCCTACTGGGGCAGCTTGGCGTCGAGAAAGGCTTTGAGTTTGATGAGGTTTTTGGGGTCGTTGGAAAATGCTGGCGCGCCGTAGGTGTTGGCGAAATCCGCGACGTCGATGGAGACCTGGCCGGCGACCTCGTCATCGGAGAGCATTTCGTCTACTGTGCGGCCGCGCACCGCACCGTGGCTCAGGGCGTTGGCGTATTTTTCGAGGCGCAAAAAGAGGTCGTTGCCGAGCAGCTCGTACATGAGGCCGGTGTCTTCTCGCAGTTGGTTGAGGCGGCTGCGGGCGTCGTCGTCGATGTGCGCGGGGTCGGCGTTCATGATGCTCTTGGCGGCCAGGCGAATGATGAAGGCGTCGTCGAGATAGCCGATGTCGTCGATGCCGTCGGGGATCAGGTCGAGTGATTTGAAAAAGTAGTTGATGCCACCGGCGGCGGCGCGGCGGATCTCCGGTCGCTCGTCGCGGCAGTCCAGGACGCGGTGCAGGGCCACCAGATCTTCACTGAGGGCCTTTAACCAATGGGGAAACGCTTCCAAGGCTCGGGTTTGAATATCGCTCATGACACACCTCGCTGTAAAAGAATGGTGGCTGATTTTGTACACGCTTTGCTGGGCAAAATCAAACGGCTTGGTGCGCATCCCAGCGGGGCATTCCCGCGGGTTTGAGGTGTTTTCAACTTTCGAAACGCGCACATCTGTTATGATAACCCACAGTATGTTCAATCGATCTTCCACGACTTTGATTTGGCGCGCTGCGCTGCTGCTCGCATGCTTTGGCGCGTTGACGGCCTGCGATGTCACCAGCGAGACAGCGCCGACATTGCACCGCGTCGTGCCCGATGAGGTGGCCCAAGGCGCGGCGGTGGACATCGAGCTGCAGGGCAGCGGGTTTCACCCACTGGTGTCGCGCAACGTCGATTGTGGCGGTCGCCACGTGGTATTGGATGCCGATTTTGTCGTCCGCCTGCGGCCTGTCGACAGCGACGATGCTTGGCAGGCGCTTTCCAAGGTGACCTGGGTAGATTTTGAACGCTTGACAACCATCATGCCGCAAACCGCCAAAAAGCCGTGGCCGGTGGGGCGTTACGACGTGCAACTCCAAACCCCCGATGGCCACACGGTGCTCTTGCCCGGTGCCCTAACAGTGGTCGGCGCCGATGCGAAAACGGACACCGATCCCGAAGACACCGGCCCCGAAGACACCGGTCCCGAAGACACTGGCCCCGAAGACACCGATCCCGTTGACACCGATCCCGTTGACACGGAGACCGTCGACACCGGCCCTATCGATACAGTTCCCATTGATACCGACCCCGTCGACACTGAGACCGTCGACACCGAGACCGTCGACACCGAGACCGGCGACACCGATCCCGTTGACACGGAGACCGTCGACACCGGCCCTATCGATACAGTTCCCATTGATACCGACCCCGTCGACACCGAGACCGAAGATACCGAGACCGAAGATACCGAGACCGAAGACACGGACACGGGCACGGACACAGAGTTCTCCACCGCGACAGATGACGCCGCGTTTACCCTCGCACCGCCCACCATCGACGGCGATCTCAACGAAACCATGTGGCGCGTGAACACCACCGCCACCCAGTGCATCGCGGGCGAGTGCGACAACACCGTCACCTTCGATGCGCTCTGGGATCTCGACTACCTCTACATCGGGGTGACGGTCCGCGACACTTACATCTATGTCAGCGCCCCAGACCCGCGCGACAACGACGCGATTGAGATCTTCATCGATGGCGATCACAGCGCTTCGCTAGCGTACGACATCTACGACAAACACTTTGTGCGGGGCGCGTCACCGGCGTCTCCGCTGCTCTCCTTGAACGGCTCTGACACCGGTGTGCTGCACGCGGCGCGAACCACTGCCAACGGCTACGCCATGGAGTTTGCCGTGCCCTGGACCTTGCTAGATGCCGTGCCGTACACGGGCATGTCCATCGGCTTCGACCTCGGCAACTACGACGTCGACGCCGCGCAAAGTGGGCGCCTGATGTGGTCGGGCACCGCGTCCAACGATACCAGCACGCGGAAGTTCGGCACCCTCACGCTCATCGAGCGCTCCGGAGACGCCGCTGCAGATGAGACTTTTCCCAACTCGTGTGGCAACCCCAGGGCGGTGCAAGCTCTCCCGTACATCGGCAACATCACGTGGCGGCTCTACAATAACAACCTCAACGGCGGCACCTGTACCCAGGGCGACAAAGATGCCTGGTTTTATGTGCTCCTGCTGGTAAACAAAACTGTCCGCGTCACGTCGGTGTCGTCGCCGGGCGTCAGCCTCATCATGCGCCGTCACAACATTGCCAATTGCAACAGCCCCTGCCAGCCCATCCGCGTCGGCACCAACACGATTGATCTGGTCGGCAGCGCAGTAGACACATGGGCATGGTTTACCGTTTCCGCGGTGGGCGCTGAGACGACGTCTGTGTCGCAACTGACCTTCACAGTGCTGTAAGCAACAAACGAAAAAGAGCGGCGCGTTTACGCCTGACGCAGGCCGTCCACTGGCCGCATGCGCGACGCGTGCAGCGACGGAAAAATGGTGGCGGCGATGCAGATGAAGAAGGCCACGCCGGCGGTGGCGACGAAGTCGCGCCAGTCGAGGGTCACGGGCAGGTGATCGATGAGGTACACCTCGGGATCGAGCGGCCAGCCGATGTGGTACAGCGCAAAGCAGATGGCAAACCCGATGGCGAGCCCCAGCGCAATTCCGTAGATGCCCACCATGGTTCCCACGTGCACAAAAATGCGCAGAACCCCGCCGTGTGTGGCGCCCATGCTCTTGAGGATGGCGATCTCCTTGCGCTTGTCGAAGACCATCATCACCAGGGTGGCGATGATGTTGAACGAGGCCAGCCCCACGATGATGGCCAGCACCACTGTGAGCACGAGCTTTTGCGTCTTGAGCGCCGTGAAGAGCGACTCGTTTAGCTTTTCCCAGTGGATGGTGTGGTAGGGGCCGTCTTTGAGCGCGTCGCGGATGGTGTCGGCAATGGCCGCCGCCTTGTGGATGTCGTGGACGGTGAGCTCGATGCCGGTGACCGAATCGCCGTGCTCGAAGAAGCGCTGGGCGCGGAAGTAATCGACGAAGACGAGCTTGCTGTCGTACTCGTGAAAGCCCGCATAAAAAATGCCGGTAACGCGAAAACGCATGAACTTTGGCGTGTCCTCCGAGGGCGACCACCCCAGGACGCTTAGGCCGATGAGCGGGGTGATGATTTGCACCTCGTCACCCACCTGGGCGTTGAGGGTCTCGGCCAGGGTTTTGCCGATGACAATGCCGGGCAGCGCGTCGCTCGAAGGTGTCTCCGGCGCGGATGGGTTTGCGTCGTCGTTGGTGTCGGCGGCGGTGTCGTCGTCGGTGACGGCGTTGGCGGGGGCGGCGCTGTCGTTGGTGTCGTTGGTGTCGGCAATGCGGAGTCGATCGGGGCTGGCCAGACCGCGCACGCGATCTCGTGGATGGGGCGGCGGTCGCGTCCCGGGGGTGCGCAGCGCGTCGATGCCGCCGTCGACGATGTACTTGGAGAGGTCCAGCACGCCGGCGACCCGTTGGGGATCAATGCCCTTGAGCAGGACGCCCGCGGTGTGGTCGTCCTTGGCCATCATCATCTCTTGAATGACAAAGGGCTCCACGGACTTGACGCCCTCCACCTGTTGCACCATGTCCATCACATCGCGGTATTCCTGAAAGTCCATGCCGTATTTCATCACCAGCACATGGGCGTTGACCCCCAGCACCTTGCGGGTGAATTCGTCCTGAAAACCCGATGAAATGGAGATGACGGTGGCCAGCGCTGCCACGCCCAACGCCACGCCAGCAATGGCGATCGCCGAGATGGCGGAGATGGTTTGTTTCTTTTTGGATCGGATGTATCTGGCGCCGATAAACGAGGGGTATTTCATGCCCGACCTATACCCGCGCACGGGGGCATTGGCAACGCTTCAAACCGCGTGGGGCGGGCGACAGAAAAAAAGAAGCCAAAAATTTGATTCGCCCGAACGCTCCATGCAACTGTCATTCAGAATCGCAACAATACCGCGAGTCAGGCAACGCAGAGAAGGACAGGTAGCGCATGGCAAAGTCAGGTGACATCATCGTTGGTTTGGATATTGGGACAACCAAGATTGCGGCCATTGTCGGCGAGGTTACCGACGACGGCATCGACATCATGGGTTTCGGCTCCCATCCATCTGCTGGCTTGCACAAGGGCGTGGTGGTCAACGTCGACGCGACCTGCGCCGCCATCACAGCCACCATCGAAGAGGCCGAGCACGTGGCGGGTGTCGAGATCTCCACGGTCTATGTCGGCATCGCCGGCAGCCACATCTCATCGTTTAACAACAACGGTATCGTCGCCGTGAAGGCGCGTGAAATCGCCCAGAGCGATCTCGAGCGCGTCATTGAGCAGGCCAAGGCCGTACCCATCGCCATGGACCGCGAGATCATCCACGCCATCCCCCAGGGGTTTGTGGTCGACGACCAAGACGGCGTGCGCAACCCCATCGGCATGAGCGGCATGCGCCTCGAAGGCCGCGTGCACATCGTCACCGGTTCGGCCCTGTCGAGCCAAAACATCATCAAATGCACCGAGCGCTGCGGTCTCAGCGTGGCGGGCATCGTGCTGGAGCAGATCGCCTCGGCCGAGTCCGTGCTACACGAAGACGAAAAAGAGCTCGGCGTCGCCCTGGTGGACATCGGCGGCGGCACCTCCGACTTGATTATCTACCTCGATGGCTCCGTGGCCCACACCTCGGTCATCCCCATCGGCGGACACCACCTGACCAACGACGTGGCCTTGGGGCTGCGCACACCCCGCGCCGAAGCCGAGCGCATCAAGCGCACCAACGGTTGTGCCCTGGCGCGCCTGGTCGACGCCGACGAAACCATTCAAGTGCCCAGCGTGGGCGGCCGTCCTCCGGTGATGCAGTCCCGCAGCATGTTGGCCCACATCATTGAGCCGCGCATCGATGAGATTTTCTCGCTGGTACACCAATCCATCATCGAGACGGGCTACGCCGATCTCCTGGCCTCCGGGCTGGTGATCACCGGCGGCACCACCTTGCTCGACGGCATCAGCGAGGCCGCACAAGAGTTCACCGGTATGCCGATTCGCCTGGGGGTGCCCTATGCGTTTGGCGGCATGTCCGACATGATTTCAAACCCCATATATGCCACGGGCGCTGGGCTCGTGCAGTATGGCGCCAATCACGATAGCCACAACACGACCTACGCATCGCGGCATCGCAGCGACGACAAAAGGTATTCCAAGGTTTTGGGGCGGGTGTCGGGCTGGTTTAAGGAGATTTTTTAAGGGCGTCAAATTTGCGCAGGCATCGAGAGGCCAGGTGTGACACCTGCGGTGCCATGCGCCACACACATCGCGCGAGACTCAGGGAGGGAACATGCGTTTCGAACTCGAGGGATCAGAACAAAAACTGAAACAACAGGCCAACATCAAGGTGGTCGGCGTGGGCGGTGGCGGCTGCAACGCCATTGCGAACATGATGGAAGCGGGCATCGAAGGTGTCGACTTCATCGTGATCAACACCGATCACCAGGCGCTGGATATCAACCCGGCACCGACGAAGATCCTCATCGGCACCAACACCACCAAGGGATTGGGGGCTGGGGGTACGCCCGAGGTGGGGCGCAAGGCCGCTCTCGAGGACGTCACCAAAATCGAAGAGGCCCTGCGGGGCGCCGACATGGTGTTTGTCGCAGCGGGCATGGGCGGCGGCACGGGTACGGGTGCGGCGCCGGTGGTGGCAGCCGCAGCCAAGGACGTCAACGCCCTGACGGTGAGCGTGGTCACGCGGCCGTTTCGATTCGAAGGGCGCAAGCGCGCGCGCTTTGCCGATGAAGGCGTGCTCAACCTCCAAGAGGAAGTGGACGCGCAAATTATCATCCCCAACGAGCGCCTGTTGCTCCTCGAAGACAAGCTGTCGGTATCCGAGGCCTTTGCCATGGCCGACACCGTGCTGTGCAATGCGGTGCGCGGCATCTCCGATCTCATCACTGCTCACGGCACCCTCAACGTCGACTTTGCCGACGTCAAAACCATTATGGGCAACCGCGGGCGCGCCTTGATGGGCACCGGCTATGGCCAGGGCGACAACCGCGCTGTGGAAGCGGCGCAGGCGGCCATCAACAACCCGCTGCTCGAAGACATCAAGGTCGATGGGGCCACGGGCATTTTGATCAACGTCACGGGCGGCTCCGACATGACCATCAACGAGGTCAGCGAAGCGGTGGCCATGATCGAAGAGGCGGCCCACGAAGACGTCCTCGTGATCTTCGGTTGCGTCAACCTCCCCGAACCCTGCGAAGAGGTGAAGGTCACCGTGATCGCCACGGGCTTTCAGGATCCCGTCTCGCAGCCGACGCATTTCCGCAGCACCGCGGGTGCCGTCGCCCGGGACTCGCACTCCGGCAACCGCATCTCCACACCGTCGCAGGTGCAGGCGCCCCTGACCAGCCGCGCCTCGATGACCTCTCCGGTGAGCGCCGGCCGCGACTCCACCGAGCAGGTGCAAATCAGCTCCGGGCGCACCACGGTGTCCCGCACGAGCATGGTGCCCGAGCGCGACCTGGACATCCCCACCTTTTTGCGGCGTCAGAGCGAATAGGTCGGTCCGTCGCATAGGCCGCCTCGCCCGGGTATCGCGCCCCGGGTGTTGTGTGGCGCGCAAAAAAAAAGGTCGTCCCTTTGTAAACAAAGAAACGACCCTGCTGCAGTGGCCCGTAAGCCGAGTTCTGTTCCGCTGCTCGGTTGCCCAAAACAGCGGCGACAATCATTCATCTAGGACGACCGTTACCAGCCGTCTCCAGCAGCCTACCCGGAGATATGGGACGGGCAGTCCATCTCCTGTTTGGCCTTGCTCCAGATGGGGCTTGCCGTGCGACCCTCATTGCTGAGAGCCCGGTGCGCTCTTACCGCACCTTTTCACCCTTACCCCGTGCGCAAAGCGAACGAGGCGGTTTGTTTTCTGTGGCGCTATCCTCGGGATCACTCCCACCGGGCGTTACCCGGCATCCTGCCCTGCGGAGCTCGGACTTTCCTCCCGCAACCCAAGGGTTGCCAGCGATTGTCTGTGCCACTGCAACATTAAATTTGAACCGCTAATTCGCGGTGTTGTTGGCGTCGTCTGCGTTGGTGTCGCCCGCGTCGGTGTTGTCCGCGTCGGCGGGCTCGCTGGGCTTGAGGTACAGCATGCGCTTGCAATTGGTGCAACTGATAATTTTTTCGCCGCGCTCCAATTCGATTAAGAGCTGGGGCAACACGGTAAAGTGACAGCCCGTACACTTGCCGTCCACCACCTCGACCAACGCACGGCCGAGACGGCTTTGAATGCGCTCGTAGCGCCGCAGCAACGGGGTGTCTATTTTGGCGGCCAGGGAGGAGCGTTCGGCCGCAGAGTCGTCGACGCGCGCCTGCAGCTCGGCGATTCTCGTCTTGGCGTTTTCCTCTTCGATGTGCAGCGCGGCTTCGAGCTCGGAGAACTCGCGGGCGTGCTCTTCGTAAGCGAGGCGACACTGCTCGATGGCCTCGAGAATTTTGAGCATCTCTTTTTCGCCGTCGGCGATGCGCTTGCGGAAGGAATCAATTTCGCGTTGGGCGGCCTTGTTCTCGCGTTCGTTGCGCGCCGCCTGCAATTTGTTGCGGCTGTTGGCGAGCATGTCCCCTTGCAGTTGCAAGTCGCGTTCGGTTTCAACGCGCCAGTTTTCGGCTTCGTCTAAACGGCCTTTGTCCTTTTGCAGCAAGTTGCGCATGAACTCGACATTTTGCTGCTTCTCTTTGATGGCCTTGGGGATGTCGTTGAGTTCTTGTTGGGTACTAAAGTTTTGAAGGTCGAGCGTTTGAAGGGATTGAAGGGAGGCGAGTTCTTGTTGCACGGTCACGTTATCTCCTCGCGTGGCAGTCGGTTGTTTTGCGGGTTGGTATTTGCATGGCACTCCTTGGGGTGGCGCAGTGCGGTGCGGCTGGCTGGTGAACGCGTCGCCGGTGGTGGGCCCGTCCGGAATCGAACCGGAAACCACCCGGTTATGAGCCGGGAGCTCTGACCTAGTTGAGCTACAGGCCCCAAAGCCAGCGCGCGCCATTATAGTCGGAGTCTTTTTCGATGCAACACTTTTGAACATCTGCTAATGGAGCACCCAAGAGCGGCGCGGCGCCGTTCGGGAAAAGAAAGCAAGCGGAGAGAGACACAGATGAAAATAGGCATTGTCGGGTTTCCCGGTTCTGGAAAAACCACACTCTTCAACGCATTGACGGGACAAAACGTGCCCATCGGTTTTGGGAGCAAGGTCAACCTGGGCACCATCAAGGTACCGGACAGCCGGGTCGATCGCCTGGCCCAAATTGGCAATCCGCGGCGCGTCAACTACGCCGAAGTGCTGTTCGCCGATGTGCCCGGTGGTCGCGGCAGCGCCAGCCTCGATCCACAAACCCTGGGCAAAATTCGCGAAATGGATGCCCTGGTGCAGGTGATCCGCGGCTTCTCAGACGACGGGACGCCGCCCAACCCCGCCAGCGAGCTGCGTTCTTTTGAGGCCGAGTTGATCCTGTCGGACATGGGCATCATCGAGAAAGTCATTGAGAGGCTGCGAAAGAGCCGCTCGGACGCCCACCAGTTGGCGATTTTGGAGCGCTGCCTGGCGCACCTGGAAACCGAGCAACCCCTGCGCACCCTGGCGCTCTCCGACGAGGAAAAAGCCGCCATTACGGGCTTCACCTTCTTGTCGCTCAAACCCATTTTGTTTGTGCTCAGCCTCCCCGAAGGCGCTCCTGTCGACGCCTTGCCCGAGGACTTGGCGCGCGTCGCCGATGAAAAAAACGCCCTCGTCGTGCCCATTTGCACCGCCATTGAGGCCGAGATCGCCGCCCTCGATCCAGCGGATCAAGCGGAGTTTTTGGCCGACTTGGGGCTTGGCGAGCCAGCGGTTACGCGCTTCGTGCAGGCGGCCTATCGGATGCTCAACCTCATTACATTTTTGACCTTCGGCCCCACCGAGTGTCGCGCCTGGCCCTTGCGCTGCGGCTCTACAGCGGTGGACGCCGCCCACAGCATTCACTCGGATCTCGCCCGCGGGTTCATCCGTGCCGAGGTCATCGCCTTCGCCGATTTCGATCGCTACGAGTCCGAGGCCGCTTGTCGCGAGGCCGGCGTGTTTCGCGTCGAGGGGCGCGACTACATCATCCAGGACGGCGACATCTGCCACATCCGCTTCAACGTCTGAGCACCCCAACGCCCCAACGCCCAACGCCCCAACGCCCAACGCCCAACGCCTTTCCCAACCACAAGCTGCGATCCGTAAAATGGCGCTGCGGGGGCGCGGTGTGCGCGGTGCGCGGGCGTTCGCTTAGTATTCTTTAGAAGTGTTGGCCGAAGGGCTGGCGGCGCCCGGCGGGCGGTTCACCGGAGACTGATAAACAGTGCGGGAGGCGGGCAGGGCGCGTGTCCCGAAGTACTTGTTGTAGGCCAGCTTTCCGAACAGCGGCAGGTAGTAAAGGCGGCCCCTGCCAGCGCGCCGAAAGGCGATGATGGAGAACACGATGTAGAGGATGTTCCACACAATCAAGAAGGCCAGGGCACCGAGAAAGAGGGGTCCCAAGATGCGATCGCCCCATTCTTGGGCCGGATAGGCCACCAGGGTGCCGATGATGGCGGCGACGTAGCCCCACGAAATGAGCGTGGTGGGAATTTGCGAAATCAAGGATTGCCAGGTGTGAAACGCGATGAAGCGCGACTTTTTGCGGCTCACCAAGTGGTAGATGAGGGCGGCGATGAGGTTGGCAAAGGGCAGGGGAAAGTACTGCGAGGCAAACATCATGATGTAGGCGCCGGCGGCGTGGTCGCGGTCCTTTCCGGGGATGTCGTCGGGTTGCGGCAAAATCACTTGGCCGTTTTCGTCGTATTGCAGTTCTTCCATGTGGTTATCCTTTGGCGCGCGTTGGGGCTTTGGTTTGCCAATTATGCGCCAGGGCGCGCTCCCGTGACAATTGCCGAAATGCGACCCCTCCCAAATGCCGCCCCGAATCACTCTGAACGCCTCAATTTCGCCCCGTTTTTTGTCGTCCAAAACGGGACAATATCTGTCTCGAAGCGGGACACTTTTTGACCGATCTTCACAAAGCGCAAAATAATATGTAATGATTTCAATGGGTTGCGCAGTGCACATATGTGCACTGACTTTTTCTCCCGTGCGTCTAACGCGCCACGGCCAGCCCTGCGTCTAGCAGCTCCTGGTTGAGAAAACACCCCTTGTCAAGGATCGTCTCGGCGCTGGCTTTTTCGCGACGTCGAGAGCCCCAGTAGAACACATGTGCCAGGTACCGTCCATAGGGATCCGCCCGGAAGGTCTCCAGAACAACAGGGTCCCCCGGCTTCAGCCGTTTGCACACCAACGCATCGGCCTCCCTCCCCGACGCCGTCTCGATGGGCGCCGCGTCCACTCCCTTGAGCCGCACCCGCATCCGGCGCGTCACCCCGCACCCCAGCGCCACCACCGCGATCACCGTGTCCCCGTCCACCACGCGCTCCAGCACGCCGTCATAAAAATAACCGCGCTGCGCCGCATTCACCCGCGTCCCCCGCGTTCCAGACACCGCCACCTGCACCAGGTCTCCTGCCGCAAGCGCCCCGCCCACGCCCGTAAGCTTCACCTGCACCCGCGTCTCGAACCCCAAGTCCAGCACCACCGCCCCCGCTTGTCCCGGCACTTCCGATACCACCTCGGCCACGCGCAACGCCCCGCTGCGACGCACCAACTGCGGCACCCCCAGCCCCG
>JAAYKL010000011.1 GCA_012522445.1 Myxococcales bacterium
CATCGCCCACGCCATCGCCATCCGCGTCGGCCTGGTTGGCGTTGGCCACAAACGGGCAGTTGTCGACATTGTCGGGCACGCCGTCGCCATCCGAGTCGAGGAAGATGGCGACCGTGGCGACGTTGGAGTGCATTCCGTTGACATCCGTGACCTGGTACGAAAAAGAGTCGTGCACTTGCACCGGTGTGTTGGGGGTGTAGGTGATCATGCCGGTGACCGGATCGATATCAACGCTGCCGTAAAGCGGCGGGTCCACAATGACCACCGTGCTGGGATCCAGGCCCGTATCGTCGCTGTCGTTATCGAGCACATCAATGGGGTAGCTGCCACTGCCGGGGATCAATAGTTTGTCATCAACAGCCACCGGCGCATTGTTGATCACCAAAATATCGGTGGTCTCCTTCGCAGGGGTGCCGGGGATGCCGTCGGTCACGCTCGACGTACCCACGCCATCCGGATCGATATCGTAGGTGTAGGTGGCTTGGGCCTTGATCTCGCGGGTCGTCCCGCCGGGATCCACCTTTACCTTGAACGTGATGGTCGTCTCACCCGGCGTGGCTGGGTCACCCGGATTGACCGGGGCCGTCGCACCATCCACCGTGATGCCGGTAATACTCTGCGTGGTTTCGTCAAAATGTGCATCCCACGGAGATCCCACACTGTTCGGCACATAGGTGGTGCCCGGCGGGATCAGATTGCTAAGCACCACGTCGTTGGCATCGGCGCCAACAGCGGTGTTGTAAAAGGTAACCGTGTAAGTTAACTCGTCGCCGGGGCGGGGATTGCCGGGCCCCGGAAACGACACCGTCATGGTGGTCAGCGAGAGGTTGGCGTTGGATTCGTAAGAGACCACAACGGTGAACACATCAATGGAGTCATCGCCGTAAACATAGGTGTCGATAAAAGTATCGTTGGTTTCGGAATTGCTTGCCGCCGTACCCCAGGAGTGGGTGTTCACCCCTTGAATCGCCGCTGAACCCCAATCCCCGGGCCACAAGCCATCGGGATAAGTTTCGACCGGATCGATGGTGTTGGTGCGCGGCAACATGGTGTCGTTCCAGAAGTTGTAGGTGGGCTGAATGTCCAAAGGATCATTGGCATCGAAGATGCGAAGACCCGGGATGCACGACTCAATGTCGCGCCCCACAAAGTGGTACTCGCCGACGCGCAGCGAAACTTTGGCCAGGTGCACGCCGCGGCGCATGGGCGCACCGGTGTTGTCGAGGCCATTAAAAACCACCTCATTGGTGCCTTCATGGGCGCGCCCCACCAACATGATGTCGCCGGGCACCGTGGGATCGAAAATTTCGTCGTCGTTGCCGTCGATGAAGATGGCGTAAGTGCCCGTCACGTTAGAGTCGAAGAAAAAGGAGCCGGTATCCTGCACGCCGTTTTCATCGCCAGGGGATATCTGGTTGTCTGTGCCCTCATCGTCTAGAAAGTAGAAATTGGTCACCTCGGGCATGGTAAGGGGGGGCTGCGCCACAGCCGGATGGTTGAGGTAAATGTCGAACTCCGGCGTGAGGGAGTTGCGGTTTTCAGGCACGCTGAAGCCCGCCACCTCAACGCCATCCAGGTTGGGGCTGTCGACGCCGGTGGCATTGGCACTAATGTCGTATTGGAAGCCACCCATGCCGTTCATGTCGAGGAGCCACACATAGTTTTCGTTAGGTTTGCCAGCGGGCACCAACACAAAAATTTTGGCATCCGTCCGGTTGGTAAAACTTCCGGCATTCAGCACCCATTTTTTGGAGTGCACCCGACCGCCGAAGTATTGCTGCGAAGGCGCCTGATCGATGAAACCATCGTCATTGGTATCGGTGGCGCAGGGGTACACATCCTCGGTGCTCGTGGCCGTCACGGTCACATCAAAAACGTCGATGGTTGCACCCGTAAACTGTACAAGCCACTTGCCGGTCATTGTGGTTACCACGCGAAAGGCGCGGTTGCTCTCAATGGGGCACCGGGGCAAGTTGCTTTGTGGGGAGATGCGGCCGCCCCCTGCCGCAAGCGTCAGGGCGGTGCTGGGCACCGCCACGGTGCCATCGGGGGCCGTCACGGTTATCGACGAATTCGTGGAAGCCGAGATATTGATAACCTCGCCAACGTCTAAAATATCGACATAGATGTTTGTTTTGCCACCATCCAGGCGTTGGCGTGCCCCCAGTTGCGTGGTGCCCTCAGCCCACAGCGTGGCGCTGAACAACAGCAGCAGCAATGCGGAAAAACTCGCAAGTTGAAATACTCTCCGTTGTGATGGCATGAATCCCTCCAATATTGTTTTTCCCTCTCGGCGTGTTTTGTTCAGTGTGGGTATTTAATTATAATATCATCATATTTTTTGTGGCTTTAAATATGGTGATGCTTTCGCAATAGTCAAGCGGGTGCGAGGCATCGATACGCAGCGCGCTGAAAATGGTAGCCTAATTTTGCGCACATTGTGCGAGAAATTGCCTCACGGAGGCCGTATTCCAGGGGCGAGAGCCGTCGAAGCGCGCCCGGATTCGCCGCTGTTTGTCGAGCACGAACATCTCGGGATATTGCTGGGCGCCGAAAATCCCCTTGGCCACGCGGTCTTCGGGATCCAAGAACACGCGCAGATCTGCGCCTTGCGACAGGGCGGGGGCCACGCGCTCCCAGTTGTCGGCCACGGCGATGGTGAGCAGCGCGGCGCGTCCCTCTTGGGAGAGCTGGTGGTCCAACTCGGCCAGGGCGGGCAGCTCCGCCAAGCAGGTGTCGCAATCCGGGGTCCAGATGTGGACGAGGAGGTAATCCAGCGATGCAAAGCGCGATAGGAGCACCTCTTGGCCGAAGCGATCGGTGAGCGCAAAGTCGGGAACCGCCGCTGCGTGGGTGGCCGAGGCCTCAAAATTTGGCGCGGCAAAGCGGTGGCGCGCCTGGGCGGATGCCTCGCGCACATCCGCCAACGAGAGCGCGAACAGGGTGGACATCAGGCCCACCAACAAGAGGCCCACCACCCAGGCGAGGATGGGAAAGCGCGGGGGTGCCGCGGGGCTCATCGGGGAAGTGTGGCTGGGCGTTTTGCGAACCATGTCGCCACGGTAACCCAAAAAAAAAAGCCTCGCAAGTCGAATATTCGCCCCGAAACGCTCGTTTTTCGTGATACCCAAGGACTGAATACCCGACGCCCTCGGGCGGCGACATGACTATTTAATGATATGGAGGCATATAAAATGACATTATCCCACTTGCGACACTGGATCACCACCCTGGCCATTGCTGCATTGCTCGCGCTGCCCTTGGCCGCATCGGCCCAAAAAGCGCCTGCCAAGGCCAAGCCCGGCGTCGATTACGATCGCCAAGAGATGCTCATCCGCTTCAAGGCCAACATGTCTCCCAAGGGGCAAGAAGCCATCCAAAAGCTGGGCGCGCGCTTGCTCGAAAAGCTGTCGCGCATCGATGTCTCCCGCATCAAATTGCCCAATAACCTCACGGTGGAACAAGCCATGGCGCAGCTCTCCAAGTTGCCCTTCGTCGAATTTGTCGAGCCCAACTACATTCAAAAGGCCGTGGCCTGGGCGCCCTCCGATCCGCACTGGAATCGCCAATGGGGCATGACCAATGCCAATGTGGCCGGCGCCTGGGGCGTGGAGACCGGCAAAAAAACCACCGTGATCGCCATCATCGACACCGGCGTCGATGTGAACCACCCCGACCTAAAAATGAAAATGGTGCCCGGCTATAACTTCGTGCACGAAAACACCAACGTCACCGACAACGACGGCCACGGCACCCACTGCGCGGGCGTGGCAGCGGCCCTGGCCAACAACGGCGTCGGCGTGGCGGGCGTGTGCTCCAACTGCGCCATTATGCCCATCAAGGCCCTCGACAACGGCAGCGGACTCGCCTCCGACGTGGCCCGGGGCATCATCTGGGCCACCGACAACGGCGCCAAGGTCATCTCCATGAGCCTGGGCGGTTACTTCCCCTCTTTCACGCAGCAGCAGGCCATCGAGTACGCCGCCAGCAAGGGCGTTATCCTCATCGCCGCCGCGGGCAACGACAACATCGACATGCCGCACTACCCCGCCTATTACGACAACGTCATTTCGGTGGGGGCCATCAACTCCAGCAACCGCCGCGCCTCCTTTAGCAACTACGGCAATTGGGTCGACGTGGCGGCCCCGGGCGAAACCATCTACAGCACCATGCCCAAGGGCGGTTACGCCAACATGAACGGCACCTCCATGGCCACGCCCTTTGTCGCGGGCCTCGCCGGTCTCCTCGTCAGCCGTATGGGCACCTCGGCCACGCCCAAAAACGTGCGCGCCGCCATTGTCAACACCGCCGTCTCCGTGGGCACCGGCCTGGGCAAGGGGCGCGTCGATATGGCCGCCGCAGTCAAGAGCGTACAACCGGGCAAGCCCCTGTCCGCACCGACCCCTGCCCCCGTGACGCCACCTGTGACAACCGCACCGCCGAGCCAAGTGGCCCAACCGCAACCCACCCCCACGCCCGCACCCGCCCCGGCACAAGGCGTTACCATCGCGGGCTACAAACAGCACAGCGGCCGCGTCCTCAAGGAGTCCAGCGGCGCCACCTTTGCCCTCGACGACCAACTGCTCATCCTGCGCAGCGTCGAAAGCGGCCGGGCGCGCGCCCTCGACGTGGAGTTCTGGGCCACCCTGCCCACGGGCACCACCACCATCTCGCTGAGCGTGGACGGGCGCTACTACGAAGCCCAAGCCGCGGTGACGGTCTATTTTTGGAACCACAAAACCGGGCGTTGGGACACCATCGGCAACGGCCAATTCGGCACCACCGACACCAACATCACCCTGACCCGCCAAAACGCCGCGGCCTACTTAGATGACAGCGGCCAGGTGCGCATCCGCCTGTACCGCCAAACCCAGTTGTGGACGACCTTCGACATGGGCATCAACCAGCTCCGGGTCTACGCCGGCACCCCACCGAGCAAGGCGGCATCCCGCAAGAAGTAACCTTGTCTGTTTTCACCCCACAGCCCCAGGGGAAACCGGGCACGAGGCCGTGGCGCATCTTGTCCGCGTCGCTCTGCGCCCTCTCGCTCTGCCTCACGCCAATGGGCACGGCCCTGGCAAACGAGACGCCCGCGCCCCAAGCCCAAAAAGCAACCGCTACACCTGCTGCCCCTGCTGCCCCACCCCAAAAGGCACCGCCCAAAAAGGCACCGCCCAAAAAAGCACCGCCCAAAAAAGCACCGCCCAAAAAAGCACCGCCCAAAAAGAAGGCGCCGCCCCCCTGCTCCCGTGCCACCACCCCGGCCTACCGCCAAATGAAACTCAACTGGCAAAAAATGCCGGCCATCCCCGCCCCCAAGTGGCGCGACGGCTACCGCGATCTCACCCTTTACGCCATCAACACCGGCAAGCGCGTCCGCTTCTTTCCCTTTGAGGCCGACGGCAGCATGGCCCCCGATGCCCTCGAGCACCTGGCCACCGCCATGGCCGACAAAAAAACCGGGGACACCTGCCCGCCCCATCCGCGCCTGCTCAAGCTGCTGTACAAAATCGCCGTGCGCTTCAACGCGCGCCAAATCAACGTCATCTCGGGCTACCGCACGCCCGACGAATCCAAGGGCAAGGAGAGCCACCACGCCGACGGGGCGGCCGTTGACTTCATGATCCCCGGGGTGAACCTGCCGCCGGTGGCCCAGTATGCGCGCACCCTGGGACGCGTGGGCGTTGGGCTGTACCCCACATCGGGCTTCATCCACCTCGATGTGCGGGAGACGCCGTCCTATTTTTGGATCGATCCCTCGGGGCCGGGCAAGCCCTCCTGCATGCGGCGCGTCTTCGCCGAACAGGGCGCACAAGCCGATCGCCGGTGGCGCGCAGCCCGAGACGAACCCAAGCCCAGCCTCACCCCCCGGGGCCTGCCGCGTGGCAGCACCCAAGCCCCGTCCCCGCCCCAGACCGCTCGCGCCGACCAGCCTGCGTCCCCCCAGTCGCCATGAACCACGCGCCGCATCGCCTGTTTCGCTCCCTGGTGCCGCCCGTGTTGGCCCTGGCCTTGCTGCTGGTGACGCTGGGCCTTGAGGCGCGCACGCACCGCGTCCAACCCGGTGACACCGTGGCCCGCATCGCCCGCAAGTACCGGGTCGATCCCAACGTGCTGATGCAGCGCAACCGCATCAAGTCCCCGGATGAACTGCGGGTGGGCACCGAGCTAGACATCCCGCCACCAGTGGGCAAAAACGCGCGCCAGACCCACCTCGTGAAGTCCGGGGATACCGTGGCCCGCATCGCCCGCAAGTACGGCGTCCAGCAAGACGACCTGCGCGGCCTAAACGATCTGGGGCCCAAGGACTTGCTCAAGCTGGGACAGTTGCTGCAGATCCCCCGCAGCGATGGCGACTGTGTGCCCGACGACGCAGCGACACCCAAAGGCGCCGACAAACAGCCCGCCCTGCCCTTTGCCGGCGGCGTGCGCGGTCTGGTGGTCTCCGGTGTCGCGGTGGCGGACGGCGTGGATCACACCGTGCAGCCCACCCAGAGCCTGGCCATGATCGCCCGGGCCTACGGCGTGGACGAGGGGCCGCTCGCTCGGGCCAACGGCATCGCGCGGCGCGCCAAGCTGAACGCGGGACAGGTGCTGCGCATCCCCGGCGCGGTCGAGGCGGTCCCGGTGCGCACTGCGGCTTACCGCCCGCACCCGGTGCAGTTCATCCGGCTCAAAAAGACCCAGCGCATGAAGTTGGTGCTCACCTTCCCCGACGGCCGCATCCGCCCCCAGAGCCGCGCTGCCCTGTCGCGCCTTTTGGGATACCGCAACATGCACCCCCGGCTCCTCGAGCTCTTTCAGCAGATCGCCGAGCGCTTTCCCGGGCACGCGGTGGAGATCATCTCGGGCTACCGCAAACACAATCCCAAAACGAAAAAGAAGCCCGGTCCCCATGCCCGCGGTGTGGCGGTGGACTTTCGCCTGCAGGGCATCGCCAACGAAGTGCTCTACGACTACATCCGCCGCTTCGACCGCGTCGGCGCGGGTTACTACCCCAACTCCGTCCACGTACACCTGGATGTCCGCGACAAAAAATACCTGTGGACCGATGTCTCCGGGCGCGGCGAAAAGGCCATCTATGTCACGCCCGACGATCCCCGCTACTTCCGGGGCTTGTCTCCTGCCGACGGCAATGGCGTCTCTCCTGGGGGCGCGCGCCCCGACGACTTAGACGACGACCACGAATCCCCGGACGACGACCATGAATCCCCAGACGACGACCGCGAATCCCCGGACGATGACCGCGAATCCCCAGACGATGACCGCGAATCCCCGGATGTTCTGGAAGATGACTGAGGCTATTTAGGGTTGGAACACGGACGCCAAACGCGGCGTGGCGGGCCTGGAAGGCATCTCAGAGAACAGATCAATTGCCGTAGGGCACCCACGGAATGGGGTCGTATTCCCACCGGTTGGCCGGGGATTTGTCTCTGACCCAACTGTAGTAGTAGCGGATTTGCCATTGATCGAACTGATTGACTCCGGGGCGCTCGGGGATGCCGGTGTTGTACGTATAATGCATCATCGACTGGCTCTGGTTTCCGTAAACGGTTGGATTGCGCTGCGTGCAGCCGCAGCACGGGCCGCCGTACCAGTCGTAAAAGCCGTAGCCGTGTCCGATTTCGTGCGTCATCGTGCCGTGGATTGTGCCGTTGTTGCTGTGGGAGGCCGCCGCTTGCATCGCCGCGCCGTTGGTGCCGTGATTGCCCCAGCGAAAGCCCCAGTCGCCGCCCTCGGCCGAGCCATTGCCGCCTTCTTTGTCTTGCGTCAGCCACAAATACATGTCGAAGCGGCCGTTGCGCCCGCCAATGGCCTCGGGCCACACGTAATTGATGTGTCCGCCAGAGGTATTGTTAATGGCGTTGTAGTTGAGAAAGCGCGAACGCTCCCTCGGCGCCGAACAGATGAAACCGGTTTCGTAACCACTAATGGGGCCATCGTTGGTGGAATTGACCCAGATGTTTTCGTTGGGCTGTCGGTCGAGCACTAAGTTTTCGTTTTGCACCGCCCAACCCACCACGTTGACGGGGATCTCCCCAAAGGGAAAATCCTCGTAGCCCATGAGGGGGCGAATCCACTCGTTGATGCCGTCGTACAGCATCCCCGCGATCTGCCGGCGCTGTTGCAGCGTCACCGTGTTGTTGGACTCCCAGCGCACCGCCCAGTTGATGGAACCGCCGCCCGCGTAGAGTTGATGGAAAATTAAGTTCCCGCCGCTGCCACCCGAACCGGTGATCACGACTTCGCATTCGTTGCGGACGTTTTTGACCCAATCGAAGACCTCTTTTTCATACGCCGGGATGTCATTTAACGTGCGCTTGGTTTGGGTGGTCCACCGCGCGTAAATCGTTGTGCTCTCGGTGAATTTTGTGCCGGTGGCGCCCGACAGCACCCGGTCGCCGCCCGTGGCCGCGCTCGTCGTGAACCAGCCGCGAAAGTCATGACCGCTGCGCGTGGGGGACGGCAGCACCAGCGGGGCGTTGGCATCGCCGACCAGCGTGCCGTATGCGTCGGTTGTCACAATCATGTTGCGCGGGGCGCCGGTGTAGTTTTGGTTCAGCGTGATCAGGAATTGCCCCGCCGCCAGTGTGTCGGTGTCGGGCAGCGGTGGGTCGCCGGTATCGTCGCCGCTGGTGTCGATGGGCGCGTCTCCGGTGTCGATGGGCGAGTCCCCGGTATCGATGGGCGTGTCCCCGGTGTCGGTATCGCCGTGGGCGTTGTTCGCGTTGTTGTTGTTGTTGAGATTGTTCGTGAAATCATTGTTGTTATTGCTGTCATCGCCATTGTTGGCAGCATTGTTGTTATTGGCGTAATCGTTTTGCGAATTGCCATCATCGAAGATGGCATCGTTGACGTTTTCGTCACACCCCACCAAGGCAATGGATATCGCGATGGAAAAGAAGATGAGCCATGTCTGTAAAATACCTGTTCGTTTCATACAACCCTCTCTTTTGTTGTGCGCACTCAGGGCACAATATTCACTGCGTCTGTAATTCGACAGCGCTAGCTACAGTGAGACTGTATGTAGTTAGAGGCGCGGTGCACAAAAGTTTCCGACGCGAAAATGGCCGTTTTCTATCGATTTTATATCCGTTTTCTCTCGCGTCTCTGCGCGACAAACGCTCCACAGACAAGCCTTCCAAACGTGACAGAAGAATGGCCCAGTGTTATGAGCGGAAGTGCGTTCAAACGGATCGCGATGTCGCCCAGGCGGCAACGCTGCATCAAAGAGGAAACAATGGAAAAACAAATCCTGACTCCCCTGTTATTCTGCACTCTTATGGCGCTAGCGCTGGCGATGGTGGCCTGTGGTGCTGACAATGCCAGTGACAGCGACGATGATGGCGCCGACAGCAACACCGACAATCCTACTGGCGACACCGACAATCCCACTGGCGACAGCGACAGTGGCGATGGAACCGATGCCGCCCCCATCTTGACCTGTGGAAACGGTGCCTTGGAGCCCCCCGAAACCTGCGACGGCGACGACCTGGGCGGGGAGACCTGCACATCCCTGGGATATACCGGCGGCACCTTGGCCTGCGCGGCGAACTGCATCAAATTCGATACCTCGGCCTGCACCGGGACGCCTCCGGGCGGCGACACCGAAGCCCCGTGCGTGCCGAAGACCTGCTTGGATCACGACGCCAACTGCGGCGAACTCGACGACGGCTGCGGCGCCCCCCTGCAGTGCGGCACCTGTGAGGGCGAATTGACCTGCGGCGGCGCGGGCCTGCCCAATGTCTGCGGGACGACCTGCGGCGACGGCTGCCCCGAGGGCTTCACCTGCTCCCTCCAGGGGGTCTGCGCGGGCGGCGACCTCAGCAACCTGGTGCTCAATGTCCCCCTCGCCACCCTGTCGATTTCGTTCACCCTAAACGGTGAGACCGCCCGGCCAAGCGGCTTTTGCGTAGGACCGGGACTGGTCTCCGTCATCATGCGCAACCTCAAAACCAGCGAGCAAATCGAATTTCAACTCGAATGCGAAGACCCCATCACGACCTACATCCTCCCCCACGGCACCTACGAAGTAACCGTGAAAAACTGGTACGACTACGCCCGCGACATCCCCGACATCATGCGCTACGTGGTGCACGAAGAGCTCGAAGTCACCGGCGACATGACGCTCCCCATCGATCTAAAGTTGGCGACGCTGCGCTTCAGCGCCACGGTGAACGGCGAACCCTTGGAAAGCGGCAATGGCTGCGCAAACCGCTATGTTTGGATAACCCTCCAAAACAAACAAACCGGCGAATCCACCGTTCTGGAGCTCGAGTGTTTCTACAACTACACCCTAGAATACATCGTTCCCCACGGCACCTACTCCGTGGGCATCTCCCGCGGGAACTGGCTCTCACCGCCCAATCTGCCAGATATCTTGACCTACATCGCCTATGAAGCGCTCACCGTCAGCGGCGATCGCGACGTGCCGATCAACATTCCCCTGGCCGAACTCACGTTCCGCGCCAGCACAAATGGCGAGCCCCTGGTCGCCGACCCCCACTGCAACAGCATCCACAAACTCGCAACGATCTATGTCACCAACCAACAAACGGGCGAGACAGACGAAGTAACCCTCCCCTGCGACTATCCCGCGCGTTACGTCGTGCCCCACGGCACCTACGAAATCTCCATCGCCGATCCCAACGGCGCCACCGCCAACCTGCCCTACGACCTCATGCGCTACGAGGCCTACGACAAACTGGAAGTGAGCGGCGACATGGACGTGCCCATCGACATCCCAGTGGCCACCCTCACCCTGAGCGCCACGGTCAACGGCGAACCCCTCATACCCGCATCGTCTTGCAAAAATTACAACCTCGCCGACATCATCTTCGAAAACCTCCGCACCGCCGAACAAAGGACGGTCGGCCTGTACTGCGCCGGCGGCAACACAAGAACTTACAAAATCCCCCACGGCACCTACCGGGTGAGCATTCAAAACAACTCCGGCAACGCCCAAAACCTGCCCGACATTCTCCCCCACCTCGCCTACGCCGAACTGGAGGTCACCGGCGATCAGGCGCTCCCCATCGACATCCCCCTGGCGACCCTCAAGTTTAGCGCCACGGTGAACGGCGAGGCCTTGGTGCCGAGTGCCAGTTGCAATGGAATCGCCACCGTATCCATCAAAAATCTGCTCACCGGCGCCGAGACCCTCCAAAACTTATCCTGCAGCAACGGCACGCGGATTTACACGCTTCCCAAAGGCGATTACCAAATCATGATCCGCAACAACAACTGGAACGCCACCAACCTCCCAGAGATCATGTGGTACCTGGCCCACGAAAAACTGACGGTGAACCGCGACATGGACGTGCCCATCGACATCCCGCTGGAGACCCTAAAATTGCGCGCCACGGTCAACAGCGAACCCCTCGTGCCCGTCTCGTACTGCGGGCCCCAAAACCGGCTGGCGCGGGTCTTCATCCGCCACTTAAAGACCAACGAGGTGGTCGACTTTGGCCTGTCTTGCGACGACGACACCACCGCCTACACCATCCCCCACGGCAGCTACGAATTCAGCCTCCAAAACTGGGACGACTACGCCGAAAACCTCCCTGACGCGGACATCTTCCGCTACGTCTCCATCTGGCGTCTCTCCATCCCGTAAGCCCCCAAAAGCCATCAAAGACGACAACTGGCCCCGTGTGAAAAACGGGACAATATCTGTCTCGCGACGGGACAGTATTTGGCCGAATTTCAAAAACCTAAAATAATATGTAATGATTTCAAGGGGTTAACCTCTGCACATATGTGCAGACCTGTTCTCTCCTGTGCGTCTAACGCGCAACGGCCAGCCCTGCATCCAGCAGCTCCTGGCCAGAGAAAACGCCCCTTGTCAAAGACCGCCGCGCCACCCCATTTCGCGGCATTGAAGATGCCATTGTATCACATGCAATCCCCCGCGCTCAACAAACCGCCCTTTCGTTTCCCCGCGGCATCCCACCGGTCCCACCGGTCCCACGGGTCCCATTTCCCCGCCGCCCACAAACCACCCAACACCCTGTTTTTATTGAAATAATCGCCGTAGGGGCAGACCTATGTGTCTGCCCTTTGTCCCGTGTCTGCCCGTCGTTACCAGGGCGGACACGCAGGTCCGCCCCTGATATGGAGCGACCTGTCAACCGCAGTAATTTTTTTTCGTTCAGCGCATTATCCATATTTTGACGCGTAGCAGAGAAGCCGGCGGTCAACGGAGCTGTTACGACGGTTGATCACCCTGATATTCGTGGATCGCGTTTTTCGACGCGCCGACATAATCAATCTCCGTCGGGAGCTGCCTCGCACTAC
>JAAYKL010000081.1 GCA_012522445.1 Myxococcales bacterium
TATGTTCTCCCTTTACATCGGTGGATACGCAGAACAGCCCTTGGCAGCAATTGTTGTCCACACAAGACTCCCCCACCTCTGAGCAGGGCAATGGGACACCGCCGCAAATCGATTTGCCGCTCGCTTCCCCCACACAGGGAGCGTCGCAGCAGTCCCTGTTGGCGCAAGACTCCCCCACCTCTGAGCAGTTTTTGGTGTCGGCGCTACTACAAATCGATGCGCCGCTCTCATCCCGTGCACAGATCCCTTGGCAGCAGTCCAGCGTTTTGCAGGACGCCCCCTGAGGAGCGCACTTCCCCGCGTTGTTGGTGCCGTTTGGAGTACCGGTTTCATCCGGCGATTCGCTGTCCTTGTCGCACGCCGCAACGAGCGCCACCACCATCGCGAGGCAGCCGCAGAATGCGCGCCACCTCCGGGGCGGGGAGATGTGGGGGGCCAATGTGTTGCGTGTTGAATACGTGTCGTTGTCCATGTTTTCTCCATGCTAGAGAGCTGTGACGCTCGCGTTGAAAGCCCGAAAAAAGGCGCTGTTTGTTTTGTGGGTTTGTACCAATAAAACACATTGCTGCCGACGGCTGTGAATGAAAGACAAAACCGCCATGACATCGCCCAAAAGTGAACATCTACCTAACTGCCCGAGCAGCAGTGCGCCAGCGGATTGTCTTAGCGGATTACCGCTGCAGTTTGACCCTGCCCAACACCAGTGATAAATGGGGGAACCATGCCACGCGACTACGACAAACCCAAAAAAACCTGGCGCGAGATCGACCAAAACAAAGATCGCTCCGCGCACCGCCAAAACGACGCCCCCACCGGCTCGCCCTTTCGGCAAGCACGCGCCCAAGCCGCCTCGCGCTCCTACAAGGCCAAGCTCGACGCCTTCTTTGACGGCGCCGCACCACCCCCGGCCGCCATCAAGGACAAACTCGAAGCCCTATCCGACAACGACCGCGGCAAGGCGCGCAAGACCGCCATCGACCGCATCTCCGCGGCCCGCACCACCGCCGATCGCGACGCCGCCGTCGACGCCTTCATGGCCCAGTGGTCCCTGCCCGCCGACTACGAGCTCCTCGCCGAGTTGCTGCGCTGCGGCGACACCTCCCACGTGGCAGCGGCGCTCCAGGAGCTCACCGAAATGGTCGAGGCCAACCGGGTGCCCAAAAACAAGCCCGTCTTGGAGCAGCGCTTGCGCAACATCATCTCCTTAGATGAAGAGCCCGAAATCGTCGCCCCGGCCAAAGAGCTGTTGGTGTCTTTGCGAAAGTTCAAGTAACATTGTCCCCCACAACGCACCCCCGTTCCACCCCTGCGAAAGGACGTGAAGACATGGCGTTTGCCGGACGCGACCTCACCGACATTCACCGCTTTACCGCCGACGAGCTGCGCTACGTTCTCGCGAAGTCTCACGAGATCAAAACGGCGCTCCAAACCCGCAATCCCGCGGGATACTGCCTGGCCGACCAACGCGATCTGCTCGCCGCCCTGCTCTTCTACGAAAACTCCACCCGCACGCGCACCAGTTTCGAGATCGCGGCCATGCGCCTGGGCATGCGCACCACCGGCTTTGCCAGCATGGAGGGCACCTCGGTGAGCAAGGGCGAGTCCCTGCGCCACACCCTCGACATGTACGAAGCCTATCTGTGCGACTGCGTGATCATGCGGCACCCCCTGGACGGCTCGGCCCGCTTTGCCGCCGAACACCTGCAAATACCGGTGTTCAACGCCGGCGACGGCAAGCACGAACACCCCACGCAAACCATCCTCGACCTCTTCACCATCCAGGAGCACATCGGCCGCCTGCACGACCTCGACGTGGGTGTCTCCGGCGACCTGAAGTACGGCCGCACCGCCCACTCCTTGGTGGTGGCCCTGACCAAATTCCCGGGCAACCGCGTCCACCTCTTCTCCCACCCCGACCTGGCCCTGCCCAAGGAGCTCATCCGCCTGGCCCAAGAGAGCGGCGCCCAGGTCATCGAGCACGACAGCATGGAGGACATCGTCGCGGCCACCGACATCCTCTACCAGACGCGCATCCAAAAAGAGCGGATGCCCGATCTCTCCGAGTTCGACAAGGCCAAGGCCCGCAGCCAGTTCTCGCTCAAGATGATGCAACTGACGCGCCCGCACTTCGGCCTGATGCACCCCTTGCCCATCGACAAAACCGCCCCCTCCATCACCACCGAGGTCGACGCCCACCCCAAGGCCCTGTACAAGCGCCAGGCGGGCAACGGCGTCCCCACGCGGCTCACCGAGTTGGCCCTGTCCCTCAACCTGCTGGGCAGCGACTTCGCGGGGGAGCGCTGGCAGGAGCCCTCCGAGGACGACATCTATTTCGAAGAGCGCGAAATCCGCAACAGCCCGGTGCGCGAAAACCTCTCCATCCTCCCAATTCGCACCAACGGCGTCGTCATCGACCACATGGCGCCCTACACCGAAGATCTGCTGCTCACCATCTTAAAGGTGCGACAGCGCCGCGACATCTACCGCGCGGCCACGGTGAAGTCTCGCTCTCGCCCGGATTCCATTAAGGGCATGCTGATGATCGAGAACCGCACCCTAACCGACGACGATCTCCGCGCCATCGCCTCGGTGTCTCCGGGCTGCACGGTGAACACGATTGAAAACGCCCAGGTGATCCGCAAGCAGCGCCTGCAGTTGCCCAACCGCATCCAAAACGTCCCGGGCATGATGTGCACCAACAAGGGCTGCATCTCCCGCCCCGAGCACCTCGAGGCCGTAATGCCCAAGATGCTCCGCACCGCGAGCCACAGCGTCCGCTGCCACTACTGCGACGAAGTCATGGACATCTCGCAGATCGTCAACACGTCCCGCTAAAACGCGTCCCGCCAACCGCAGCCGTCAACGAAGGCCCGGGGTGTCCGCGCGCTGTGAGCGATTGGCTTAGGGCGCCTTGGGGGCGGGAGGCGTCGGCTGGATTAAGCCGCGGCTCGGCGGCGTCTGGGGCTTTGGCGGTTCGGGCCTGGCGGCGTGGTGTTTGTGGATGTGGGCGATGCTCTTGGCGGCGGCCTCGGCCATCTCAGCGTCGTCGTCAGCGCCCAAGTGGACCAAGAGCGGCATGACATCGGGGTGGACGTCGCCGATGCCCCGCAGCGCCTCCAGGGCTGCCAAGCGCAGGGCCGGCTCGTCGGCGTGCAGGTGGTCGAACACCCGAGGCAGTTGCGACTGGGCGTCCTCGCTGGGCAGCGCGGCGAGCAACTGGAACGCCAGGATTTTCCCCGCGGTGTCTTGCGCTTCGAGGGCCTGGCCCAGGAATGGAACCGGGCGCGCCCCGCTCTCTTCGAAGAAGCGGCGCACCTCGGCGGCGAGCGTGTGTTGCGGGCGGTGTCCGTCGGAAGGACAGTCGCGATCAGCCCCCTCGGCCCCGTCTTTGAGGGCGTCCAACAGCGGTGAGGTGGCGGTGTTCAGGCGCCCCAGCAGGGATTTCCAAGCGTAGAGGCGCGCGTTGTAGGCGCGATCGCAGAGGGCGTCGATGAGCGCGACGTCGGCCGCTGGTGCCGCCAGGGTCCGCAGGCTGCGCACCGCCGCGGTTCGCACGCGCGTGTGTTCCTCGGTGCCGAGCAAGGCGATGACCGCGGGCGTCGCGGTGTTCTTTTGGTCGTCGCTCTGCGCCAACAGCGGCAAGCGGAGCAAGGCGGCGCGGCGCACCCGGAAATCCGCGTGGGACAACCGGGAGAGCACTTCGTCTAGGCCCTCGGTCTCGAGGTGTTGCAGGGCGGCCGAGACCGCGTCGAATCGCTCCTGGCGCTGCGCGCTGTCCGGCATGGTGTCGGGTTGGATGTCAGGGGCGGTACAGCCCGGTGTTCCCAAGGCACCCAGGGCGCCCCATGCCAGCAGGGCGGATAACGCCAACGGACCGCGCCACAGCGGGGATTTGCGCATGGGGGTTTTGCGCGCTGTTTCACTCATCGCGTCACCAGCACCACACCGCAGATGATGAAGGCGAAGCCCGACCACTGCATCCAGGAGATGTTCTCTTTAAACCAGATGAGCGAAGTGGAGATCACGATGACGCCCGTCAACGAGACCATCACCGGGTAGGCCACGGAGAGGGGCAAGCGGCTCAGGGCCTGGGTATAGGCCACCACGTTGAGGGCGAAGAGCGCCAGGCCCACCAGCAACGGCCACGACGTGAGGTAGTGCCCGACGATGTCGCGCCAGGCAGTGCCCGCGGGTGCGGTGGACATGCCCTTCTTCATCAACACGTTGGCCGCCCCGTTGAAGAGCACGGCAATGGCGAGAAACAAAAATCCGCGTGTCATTTAAAACAGCCTGTTGGCCAGGGACAACAGGTCCTTTCCGTAAAAAATGATGACCGCGCACATCACCACCCAGGCCCCGCCCGTAATCAGCAGGGGCACATCGGCGTAGAGCGTGCGGGTGGGGTCGTCGGCGTCGCGCGTGTGGTACACGAGGTAGAGGTAGCGAAACATGCCGTAGAGCACCAGGGGCACGGTGAAGATGAGCATGGAGGAGCCCACCATCCGCACGGTGGCGGCGTCCACGGTGTACAGGATGTAGCAGACCACGGTGGCGGCGGTGACCACGGAGATCATTTGGTCGAGGAAGGCCGCGCTGTAGTGCGCCAGCACGCTGCGGTGCGAGACCCGGCTGTCGCCGAGCTGCAGCACCTCGGAGCGCCGCTTGGTGAAGCCCAAGAAGAGCGAGATGGTGATGGTGCAAAGGACGAGCCAGCGCGAGGGCATTACGCCGATGGCCGCGGCACCGGCGAGCACGCGCAGGACGAAGCCCGTCGCGATGATCAGCACGTCGATGATGACCAGGCGCTTGAGGCCCAGGCTGTAGCCGATGTTGAGCAGCAGGTAGGCCACCAGGATCGCCGTAGAGAGCACCCCCAGGAAATGGAGCGCCACGAAGACAGCCGTCCCGCAGAGGATAACAAAGCCCACGGGGCCCACCCAGGGTGGCAGGGCGCCGCTGGCCAAGGGGCGGTGCTGCTTGGTGGGGTGCAGGGCGTCGGCCGCGCGGTCGCGGTAATCGTTGAGGAAGTAAACGGCGCTGGAGGCCAGGCAAAAGGCGGCAAAGGCGATGAGGGAATCGCGCAGCGAAGGCAGCGAGAAGAGGTTGCCCGAGAAGATGAGCGCGACGAAGACAAAGCCGTTTTTCAGCCAGTGTTCGGGGCGCGCCAGTTTGAGGATTTTCAGGAGCGGCATGGGCGCGTAGGTAGCACGAAAGGCCGCTTTACTCAAGCAGCGCCGCAGCGATAAAGCCGCGGGAAATCACCGGGGTTTTGCGGTGGTCGTCCGCTTGGGTGAGGCGCAGTTCGATGTGGGTGGCGGGTCCCTGGGCCGCGCAGTCCGACAGGGAAAGCCACACCGGGGCTTCCGGGGATTCACGGACATCTGCGGGCGCGTCCACACGGGCCACCTGTCGGTCGCCGCACCACACCGCTGCGCTCTCGTCGAGCCCCGATAGGACCAGGGCCGAAAGACGCCGCGCCTGCAAGCGCACCGACGCCCGCCGAAAGATCGCCGCGCGCCCCTCGCTGTCGGCGTCGCGAAACTCGGACACCGCGCCGCGCCCCACGGGCATCTTCGACAAAAGCGACAGCACCGCGGGCACGGGCTCAGGACGCGACAACTCGGCGACCAGGGCCCGTACGACATCCGGGGAGTTCGGCAGTTGGGCCAGGGCTTGGGCCACCACCCAACGGCGCTCCACAAAGCGCTCGCGCTTGAGCCGGGCGACGAGCTTCGGCACATCGGCGCGGTGACCGATTTGCCCCAGGGCCGTGCAGACCGCCAGGGCCAGCGGGTAGTTGTCGATTTGCTCGCCGAGGACGGCGCGGGCCTCGGACACGCGCTGTTCGCCCAACAAGCGGATGGCCTCCACCTTGGCCTCGCCGGAAACCTCGGGGTGGGCCACGGCTTCCAGCAGATCTGGCACCGCCGCCCGCTCCCCCTGTGCCATGCGCAGCAACGCGCCGTGCATCCAGAGCTCGCCAAAGCGGGGCAACGCGTCGCCCAGTGTCGCCAGTTGCCGCGCGGCCTCATCCCGTGGGGGACCGCTCGGGTGCACCAAGAGCCAGCTGCGGACCACCGGGTCGTCTTCCGCGTCCAGGGACGGCAGCGCGCCCGAAGGGGCCAAGGGCGCCAGCGCGAACAAGAGCGACGCCGCCTTTTGCCGCACGGGCAAGGGCTGTGCCGCGTCCAACAGCGCCACCAATCCCGGCACCGCCAAAGGGTCGTTGGCCAGGGCCTGCCGAATCGCCACGGGCCACCCCCCGGTGCGGGCCTCGCTCCCCTCCCCCGCCACCGCCGCATTCGTTTCGATGGGCCGCAGTTCCCAGGGCGCGTGACTGGCCTCCCAGCGCTGAATCTCCCGCTGGAGCTGCGCCACCACTTCGGGGTGCTGCGCCGCCGCCGAGCGCGTCTCCGCCGGGTCCGCCGCTAAGTCGTAGAGCGCCACGGTGTCCGCGGCCTTGTCCCAGATGAGCTTGTGGTCGCCGCGCACCGCCATGCGCTGGTCGTGGAGCTGCGCGAAGGCCATCCGCCCCGGCACGGGCACCCCTTGCAGCAGCGGGTCCAGGGATTGCGAGCGCACCCGGGCCGGCACCGGGATGTCCACCAGGGAGAGCACCGTGCCCAAGAGGTCGACCAGGTTCACCGGCTCTCGCACCCGCTTCGGCGCGAGCTGCGGCACATGGATGAAGAGCACCACCCCGGCCTGTTCTTCGTAGAGCGTCGTGCCGTGGTAGCGCCCGCCGTGGTCGCCGAACTCCTCGCCGTGATCCGAAATCACAATGACAATCGCCTCGGGGTACTCGGCATCAATGTAGGCGAACAAGGTGCCCAGGGCCGCGTCCACGGTGTGGATCTCGCAGTCGTAGCGGCGCTCGTCCGCCGTGCCAAAGCGCGTGCAGTCTTTGTCGTAGGGCTCGTGGGGCTCGAAGAAATGCGTCCACGAAAACACCGGGCGCCCCGCGCGTTTCTGCAGCGCGGCGAAGTCCATCGTCTGCTGGACGCGCTCGGCAGCGGTGGGCGCGTACTCCATGTCCGCCGTGTCGAAGCCGTAGCGCGCGCGCAGGTAGGGCTCGAAGCGGGGCCGATCAATGAAGAAGACCGCCCGCGTGAAGAACCCCGCGGTGGCGTAACCGAAGCGCTTCATGATTTGGGGCCAGGTCTCGTGGACCTCCGGGGCGCCGGGGACGTTGAAGAGCGCGGCGGTGTACTTGCCCGTGAGCAGCGACGAGAGCGCGTAGGAGGTGTGGGGCGTGGGCGTGTAAGCCCGTTCGAAGACGACGGACCGCGCGGCCAAGCGATTGAGGTGCGGGGCCACGGGATCGTCGGAGCCCGGCTTCAGGCGGTCGCGGCGCATGGCGTCCACCGAGAGCAAGAAGACCGAGGCCGAGGGGCGCGAGAGGGGCGCAAGTTGTGGGGCGTCGGCGGGCGCGGTGCCAGGGGACGGCGCGGTCAGCGGGGCGGCGTCAGTGGCGCGCACTGCGGGAAACATACGGTGCGACAGGCGGACCAGGCGGCGGCTGTTGAGGGTTTGCTGCGCGATCACGTAGGCGGGGTTGAGGGACTGGCGGATGAAGGCGACGCTCGTCACGGCTGCGGCGAGCAACACCAGCGCGACAATGCCCCCCATGAGGCCCGCGCGAAACGAGAGGGGACGGCGCCAAACGAGGCGGATGCCCCCGGCCAAGGACACGGCGCCCAGCAGGGCCAGGGCGTGGTGAAAGACGGGGTAGAGGCGCACCAGCAAGAAGGCGTCGGCGAGCCAACTGGCGGCGAAGACCGCGATGCCCAAGGCCAAGGCCAAGCGACGTCGGTGCGGGGCGCAAAGGGCGTGGAGCGACCAGGAGAGCGCGGCGCCGATGACGAGGGCCAGGGCCGAGATAATCCAGAGGCGAAAGGGGATGCGGCTGGCTTGGGGCCCCTGGGTGAGGGCGTAAAAGAGCGCGAAGAGCAGCGCTGCCAAGGGCAAGGCCAACAGGCTGCGGGGCAACACCTTGCGCCGTTGCAATGCGGGGCGTCCCAACCAGCGGGCAGCGGGCTCGAAGCCGACAAAGGCCAAGGCGCCAAAGAGCCCCCCGACACCGGCGGTGCTCAGGGTGGCCCACAGCGCGGTCTTGAGCATCTCCGAGATCGAAAAGAACATCGTCCGGCCCGCCACGAGGATCCACAGCGCGTCGAGCACGCCGTAAACCCCGGCGGCCAGCAAGCCTGCCCACACCCACTTGCCCAGGGACTCTCTCATCCCGCCTCCTCTGCCACCGGCGCGTCCCCCGCGCGCAGACGCCGCATCAACTCTTCGCGCAGTTCGCGCATCGCCGGTGCGTCGCTGGTGCCGAGCGCGTCGTAAATCTGGCGCGCGTCTTCGCAAGCCCACTCGAGCAGCGCCGCATCCCGCAGGATGTGCCCGAAGCGAAACCCCGGGAGCCCCGCCTGCTTAAAGCCGTAAATCTCGCCCGGACCGCGCTGCTGCAGATCGGCCTCGGCGATGTGAAAGCCGTCGCCGGACGCCACCAGCGTGTTCATGCGCTCCCAGGCGTCCTCGTGGCTGCTGTTGGCGATCAGGTAGCACGACGAGGGCCGGTGGCTGCGCCCCACCCGTCCGCGCAACTGGTGCAACTGCGCGAGACCGAATCGCTGGGCGTCCTGCACCACCATCACCGTGGCCTTGGGCACATTGATGCCCACTTCGATCACCGTGGTAGCGACGAGCACCGCCACCTCCCCGCGCTGAAAGGCCGTCATAATCTGCGCGCGCTCGGTCGCGGGAATGCGCCCGTGCAACAGCGCCGCCCGGCCCTCGGGATAGCGCGTCGACACCTCCGCAAAGAGCGCCGTCGCCGCCGTCACGTCGAGTTTTTCGGAGTCTTCGATGATGGGCGAGACGATGTACGCCTGCTCCCCGGCCGCCACCGCGCGGTCCACTGCGGCGAAGGCCTGCTCCCGCTCGGTCTCGGACAAGGCGTGGGTGGCCACCGGCTGGCGCCCCGGCGGCAAGCCGTCTAGCACCGATAGGTCGAGGTCGCCGTGCAGCGTCAACGCCAGCGTGCGCGGGATGGGCGTGGCGGTCATCACCAGCAGGTGCGGCGTCTTTCCGGCTTGTCCCTTGCCCACGAGCCCCAGGCGCTGGGCCACGCCAAAGCGGTGTTGCTCGTCGACAATGGCCAGCCCCAGGTTGTGAAACTGCACCCCCTCCTGAATCAGCGCGTGGGTCCCGATGAGCACCTGCGCCTGCCCCAGGGCCATCTCCGACAGCGTCTTTTTTTTGTGGGCCGCCCGGGCATTGCCGATGTACAGGGCGCAGCGGATGCCCATCTGCGACAAAATCGGATACAGGGTCTCCATGTGCTGCTCGGCCAGAAGCTCTGTGGGCGCCATGAACGCCGCCTGAAACCCCGCCTGGGCCGCTTGCACCAAGGCACAGGCCGCTACCAGCGTCTTGCCGGATCCCACGTCGCCGAGCAAGAGCCGCCGCATGGGTTGGGGCTGGGCGAGCTCAGCGGAGATCTCCCCGATGACGCGCGCCTGGGCCGCGGTGGGCGCAAAGCCAAACTGCGCGTACAGGGCGGACAACTGCGCATTGTCGCGGGACAAGGGCGGGGCATCGTGGGCGCGGTCCTGTTGGCGGCGTCCCAGCAGGGCCAGTTGAATGAAGAGAAACTCGTCGTAGGCCAAGCGCTGGTGGGCGGGCGAAGTCCCGGACATCCAGGCGTCCAGGGCGTCGTCGTCCATGTCGCGCGGCGGGCTGTGGAGCTGTTGCAACGCCTGCACCAACGGGGGCAACGCGCGCCGCTGGCGAAGCGCTTCGGGCAGCGGGTCTGCGGCGAACTCCGCGATGCGGTCCAGGGCACTGGTCACGGCCTTCTCAATGGTGCGCCCCGGCACGCCGGGCACCTCGGGATACACGGGCACGATGCGCTGGGCCGCCGGGTCATCTTCGGGGGGCAGCAGCACGGGATGCGCCATCTGCGGCTTGTCGCGGTAGGTGCCCACCAGACCGGCCAAACGCAGGGGGGCGCCGACTTCAAAGCGCTCCAGGGGCGGGTGGTGACGCGTAAACCACATGGCGTACAGCGTGTGCTCATCGTCGACGAGCGCCACTTCGAGCATGCGCTTCCAGGGCGGTCCAAAGTAGCGCGCCTTCTGCACGGTGCCGCTGGTGACGACGCGCATACCCGGTCGCAGCGCCGACATCGGCGTGATGTGACGGCGGTCCTCGTAACGGCGCGGCAAGAAGTACAGCAGGTCCTTGGGGGTCTCAATGCCCCGAGCCGCCAATCGCGCAGCGGTCTTGGGCCCCACCCCCTTCAGAGTCATTAAATCCTCCAGGCCTGCAGTGTCAGAAGCCCTTTCCAGCGGCGGCGCAGCGGTATTCGCAGGCGGTGGCGCAGCGGACTTGCCCTGGGATGGGCGTTTTGTTTCGCGCGCAATGGCCAACGCGAGCAAGAAGCGCTGGGCCCGCGCCAGGACAACGCGGCGGGAGAGCGCGGCAAAGCGGGTGGGATCGCACAGGGCGTCCAGGGCGGCAGCGAGGGCCTTGGGGTCGTCGACGTCGTCCAAAATGCGGCGCAGCAACGCGACGTGTTCCGGGGTCTCGGCGAGCGCAGAGGGATCCGGTCCACCCGCCAGGGCGTCGGCGATGAGGTGGCGCAGTCGGCGAATGGCCGCCGCAATATGGGATTCAGCGGGAAGCGTCACGGGGCCTGCAGCATGGGAGAGAAAGAGATGCGTCAGAATGTGACATCGCTGATTTCAAAGTGGCGCATGCCCGCGGGGGTGCGAATGGCCACTTCGTCGCCCACTTCCTTGCCGATGAGGCCCCGGGCGATGGGCGAGCTAATGGAGATGGATCCGGCGTCGATGTCGGCCTCGTCGTCGCCCAAAATGCGGTAGGTGCGCGTCTCGCCGGTGTCGATATTTTCGAGCGTCACGGTGGCACCGAATACCACGCGGTCTCCCGAGAGCTTCGAAACATCAATGACCTGCGCGCGGGAGATGCGGTCCTCCAAGTATTCCATGCGCGCCGCGATGAGGCTTTGCTGTTCCTTGGCGGCCTTGTACTCCGCGTTCTCCTTGAGATCGCCGTGTTCCCGCGCCGTTTCAATGGCCTTGACGTTTTCGGGGCGCGTCACCTCGCGGATGTGCTTGAGTTCGGCTTCGAGTTTTTGCTTGCCCTTGAGGGTCATGGGGTATTTGTCCATTTGGCCTCCGCGTTTCGTTTTGACGCTCATATCATGGAAGTGATTATTTTTTCCAGTATTCGGGCAGCAGCAGGATGACGAGCGAGTACAGCTCGAGGCGCCCGGCGATCATCAGCAGAATCATGTGCCATTTGAGGCCCGCCGCAAAGCCGTGGTAATTGGCCAGCGGTCCCACCTTGCCCAGCCCCGGTCCCACGTTGCCCAGCGTGGCCCCCACCGCCGTAATCGACGTGGTGAAATCGCAGTCGGCCAGGGCAAAAAGCAACACCGAGACGAAGTAAATGGCCAGGTAAAGCAGTACGAATCCCGCCACAGCGCTGGTGACATCCGTGGGGACAACGCTACCCGAGAGGCGCGTCTGGATCACGGCGTGGGGGTGCAGCAGGCGCCGCAGTTCGCGTCCGGCCAGGCGCAACATCAGGTAAATGCGGACGACCTTGATGCCGCCGCTGGTGGAGCCCGCGCAACCGCCGATGAAGAAGAGCACGAAGAGCAAGAGCTGCGCCCCCGGTGCCCAGGCGGCGAAGTCCGAGGAAGCGTAGCCCGTGGTGGTGAGAATCGAAACGACCTGGAAGAGCCCGCCGCGCACGCTGTCGTGGACTGAAAAGCCCTGCCGCGCAAAGAGCACCGCGGCGAGCAGGACGCCCATGCTCAAGATGATGCCCGTGTAAAAGCGGAACTCGCTGTCGCGCCAGTGGGCCAGGGTGCGCTGGTGCCAGAGCTTGTAGTGCAAGCTGAAGCGCGCGCCGCCCAGGAACATGAAAGCGATGGTGATCCACTCGACGACGGGGCTGTGCAGGGCCGCTATCGAATGGGCCAGCGGGCTGAAGCCACCGGTGGCCATGGTGGTTAAGGCGTGGCTCACCGCTAAGTAAGGGCGCAGCCCCGACAGCCAGAGCGAGGCGATTTGCGCCACCGTGAAGATCGCGTACATCGCCCACAAAATCACCGCGGTGTCCGCCACCCGTGGGGCCATTTTGTCCTTCACGGGACCGGTCACCTCGGCCTTGAAGAGCTGCATGCCGCCCACGCCGAGCAGGGGCAAGATGGTCACCCCCAACAAGATGATGCCCATGCCGCCCAAGAACTGCGTCAGGGCGCGCCAGAACAACAGGGCGTGGGGCAGTCCGCCCTTGCGGCTCGCGGGGTCGTGCCACAGGCCGGCTTCGAGAATGGTGGCCCCGGTGGTGGTGAAGCCCGAGGCCGACTCAAAGGCGCTGTTGGTGTAAGCGCAAAACGCGGCGCCCAATCCCGTGCCTTGTCCGCAATTCGCCGGAGACACGAGCTCGGCGGGCACCTGGGCGTCGGCAACCCGGGCCGGGGCATCGGCGTGCCACACCCAAGGCAGGTGGGCGTAAAAGTAATAGGGCAGCGCGCCCAGCAGACAGGCCGAGAGCCACCCCAACGCGACGATGGCAAAGGCCCCCCGGTGGGTGATGGCGATGGGGCGTTCGATGCGACCCGGGAGCACCGCGACCACGCCGCCGACGAGCAGGGCAACCACGCCCGCCGCCAACAGGGCAAAGAGGTCCTCTTCGCGGTACAGATGCGCCATCAGGGCGCACAGGAGCATGGCTGCGCCCAGGCCGATGTTCAGCACGCCGATGATGCGGACGATGGTTCGCTTTCGCATGGGTCCGAAGATTCCGCGCCGCCTGCGGGAATGTCAATCGCTTTTCAGGGGCGTCCTTGGGGCGTGTCGGGTGGGGTGCTGGGTGGGGACTGCGCCGCCAAAATGAGATCGCACACCTCGCGCACCGCGCCCTCCCCCGCTCGGCGCCGCGTGATGTAAGTGGCGTAGGGCCGCACACACGCTTCGGCATCCGCCGGACACGCGCTGAACCCCGCGGCCTGAATGCACGCTTGGTCGCCCAAGTCATCGCCGACATAGGCCACCTGCGACATCTCGATGCCCCAGCGCTGGCACAAGGATTTGAGCAGCGGGAGTTTGTCTTTGATGCCGAAGTGGTAGTTGTCGAATTGCAGTTTTTTCATGCGGCTGTGCACCCGCGGCGTGTCTTCGGCCGTGATGATGCCGATGATGGTGCCCTGCTTTTCGAGCATCTTCATGCCCTGCGCGTCCTTGGTGTTGAACTTCTTGAGGGCCTCTCCGTCGGCGTCGTAGTACATACCACCGTCGGTGAGGGTGCCGTCGACGTCCACCACCAGCGCGCGGATGTCCCGCAGGCTGTTTCGCAGCGCCAGGTCCTTATCAGCGGTCGCGCGGTGCCGCAACAGGTGCTCGACGGCCTGCCAATGCGCCGGGTGCGCCGTGTCGAGGAGCGCCAACGCGTCCAGGGCATGCACCTCGATTCGAGCGGCTTCGGGCGATGCGCCAGACGGCGTACCGGAAGCCAGGACACCGGGCTTGGCAAAGCAAAACGCGCCGCTCTCCAGCCACAGGCCCGCACCGGTTTGCGGCGGGGCGAAAGGCGAGGCGCAAGGCTGTGAAGGAGAGGCGCCCTGGGGCCAAGCCGCGCGCGTCCAGTTCACTGCCGCGTTCAATACGTCGGCACCGGTCTCGCGAAAGCGCTGCCAGGCCGCCGCCAAATCCACCGGTGTTACGAGGGGCGCCGCCGGCGAAATGAGACAGAGGGCATCTGGGGTTGTTTGGGCGCAAAACCGCTGCGCCGCCTGCACGGCATCAATTGAAGCCGCATCGCCATCGCTGGCCGGTGACGCAATGCGCACTGCGGGCGACACCTCACGGGCCATTTGTGCCGCGTGGACATCGCCGGTCATCACGTGGATCTCATCGAAGATGCCCGCCCCGAGGGCCGCCTGCAGGGACCAAGCGAACTGGGGCTTCCCGGCCATGTAGCGGGTGCTGTGGGCCAAGGACAAAGGGCCGTGAGCATCTAACAACGTCAGGGCGACAAGTTTGGGCGTGGTGTTCATGTGCAGGGCCTAACGGGCAATGGAATGCGTGGCGTCGTGGTGCGGCGCAGCGGTCGGTGGCAAGCCCAAGGCGGTCGTGAGAAAGCGCATAGAATCCGCTCGGAGCTCCTGGATGCGGCGCTGTGTGGCTGCGGGATCTTCGAGGCGAAACCGATCGAAGCCGCGAAAATCATCTGGGGTGGTGAGCAGGTGTTTTTCGAGTCCCAGCGTGGTGAGCAGGTTGGCAGTGCGGCTGCCGGTGTTGGAGTGCAACATTGAGAAGAATGGCTTCTCGTAAATGATCGCAAACACCGTGCCGTGAAATGAGTTGGTAATGACGTAGGTGGCGCCTTCGAGAAGGCTGAGAAATTCGCCTGGGGTCGCCGTGAAAAAGTTTTCAATCTCATGCTGAAACATTTTCGACGGCCGGCGCTGGATCACCGGCAGCCCCACCGAACGGGAAATGCGGTTGGTCAACCTTATCAGCGCCTTGTTGTTCTCCATCATGTACACCAAAATATAGGGTTCTGGGCGCGTGCATGGCTGCTTCAGCAACGCATCGTATTGGTGGCGCTCGAGCAGAAGTGTGGGATCAAGCGTAACCGCCACATCGCCGTCGTACAAGTGGCGCACTGTATCGCGAATGCTCTCTTCGCGCACCGAAACCGCAGAGAAGCGGCGCAGTCCCTCGCGCATGGGCTCGTGGTATTTGGGGAAAATAAAGTCGCGTCCAACGCTGGCCGCATAGGCGATTCGCTTGGTCGTATCGGGCAAAAATTCCAAAAAGTAAGCCGGGTCATACCCCTTGGTGTGCGCGACATTCCACACTTGATCACTGCCCACAATGCAGGCATCGAGGTCCCATTTCGCCTGCGTCAACTGCTCGTAATCTGAGAAATCCCCCAGGAGATTGAAGTGCGTGGCGATAAATTCACGATAACGCCGATAGCGCTCCAAGCGCTCTGGATGCTGCCGCTTCAATTTCATCCGTTGCACAAACCGCGCGAGGGGCGCCGAAACCTTGATGGGGTCGTACAGGCGATCCAACGCCGGCGGATGATAATGCACCAAACAGGGTGAGACACCGCAGGCCTTAAGCGTTTGCTGCAGGGCCCATGTTTGGAGAGACGCGCCAAAATTGAACGCGCTGTGAAACGTGACCACGCCAACTTTCATGGTTCAGCCAATCCTTTAAATATCTCTTTTATGTCCACATTTTGCACATCGCAAAAACGAACCGGAACCGATGTCGCGAGGCGCTTCATCTCTGGGATCTCCGCCATGATGTCCGGCGCCCAAACCGCTTTCGCGCCGTGCAAGAGCGCAATGTTTTGCAACACCAGGCGGCGATAGCTTTTGGATTTTTCGAAGCGCTCGGAGTTGAAACATGAAAAACAAAAGAACAACGGCGCCGCTGAAAAACGCTGAAACACCTTGAGCAAAAGGCGATCGAGACTTCCAAAAACAAACACCGCATCGAAATTCGCCGCGCCAAAGTGCCGCCGTCGCTCGCGTTCGGCAAAGGACAACAGCGCATCGTCGTCGCGGTGAGACATGCGGTTTCGGACGCGCCGCCAAAAACGCCGTTCATTCGGCAGCATCAACGTATCGCCGCCCAAGGGGATGTAGCCCACCTCCGGTCGCAGCAAGGAAAGCTGCTGGGTCTGCGCGCGCGCACCGATAGGCTTAAACGAGACAAACAAACGCCAGGAGAGCGTCTCTGCCAGTTCGTTGAGCGCATCGAAAATCCGCGTGGTGGTGTTTTGTCGGTTCAGATCTAGCAAGTGCACCAGGGCCTTGGGATGGTGATTGGCCTGGCTCTCGACGGTGGGCAGCCCCACATCCCCGTGCGTCAAGATGGTTTCGCAGACGCGGGACGCCGTGTCCGCGCTGTCGTGGGGACAAAACCGCTGGCGAAATGAATCGTAGGGACGCATCGGCGCATTGAGGGCATCGATGAGCTCCGGGACATCTGCGGCCATGGGCAGCCCCAATTCATCTAGCGACAGGTACATACCGCGCTGCTCGAGGTACTCCTCTTTGTCGTAAGTGAACAAAACGATTTTTTTCTGCGAGACCGCATAATCGAACATGATGCTGGAGTAATCGGTCACCAGTGCGTCGCTCGCGTTTAAAAAATCGTACGTTTCGTATTCGTCGGGAAAGGGTTGAATGCGGATGTATTCACCGTATCGCAATCTCCCCTTCACGTATGGATGCAGCTTCACAAACATGCGCTGCGTTTCGGAGAGCTCCAGCTCAATGCTATCGAAGAAGGCCTGCAAGGTTCGAACTTGCTTGGCATTTTCCTTTTTGGTGAGCAGCCCCCGCCACGTGGGCATGTACACGATAATTTGCGTGTCCTCCGAGATGCCGCACTCCGCGCGTATCTGCTGGCGCCGGTCGACATCGAAAAACGCGCTATTTCGCGGATAGCCGGACACCAACACCTTGCCGTCGTGCAAGCCCTTCAGCATGTACCCATTAAAAAAGACCTCGTGGGAAAACGACTGTTGGTACAGCAAGTAATCGGCCATCGCAAAGTTGCGCTGCACATTGCCCAACGCATATTCGCGCTTGGGCACAACGCGCCCCATCAGTTTCAGCGGCGTGCCGTGCCAGGTATTGAGGTACGTTTGGTCCGGACGCTTGATAAACCAAGGCGGAAAACTGGTGTCGGTTACCAGAGTTCCCGCCGTGGCCAAGGTGCGGTAATAGTCTTCGGAACGCATCAATATCAACTGCACGCGGTTTAATTCATAGCGTTGCAATAAGGCAGAAATGCGCACGACACGCCCCGGGCGCACCGCCAAGAAAATGCGGTAATTTTGAAAGACCGGGGTGTGGGACGCATCGTTGTGCAAGGCCAAAATCATGCGGAAAATATTGCCCGCCAAATCATCTCCGTGCTTGGACTCGAATAGAATGGCATCGGAGGCGATGGGCAGCGACGCGCTATAACCGAGGTAGCGCAAACTACCGACGGGTTTGTACCAGCGTGTCAAGACGCGCAGCCTTTTTTTCAACCTGCTCGCTAGGGAGGTTTTTTTCTTCGCAGGGGCCTTCTTGACTTTTTTGGCGGGCGCAGTTCTCGCGGCAGTCAAGACAGATTTCGGCGCCACAGACCACCAGCGCAGGTGCCGTTTTAGGCGGGATTTCGAAGCGTAGAGCGGCACCTTTTCGCGCATGGCCGCAGTGGCAGAATAACGCAAATACCGATTGTTGCGCCAATGCGGAAAGAGCGTGTCCAGCAGGTCGTGTGCTTCCGTTATTAGCCGCATTTTTTCGTCCAGCGCAGTGCGGCGCTGGCGAAGTTTAAAAAACGAGGCAAAGCGAAAAAAGATGTGGCGCGTGCAGACGTATTCGAGTTCGTCGGCAAAAGCATCAAAGTGCCCGTGCTCCTGATACCACGCAACAATTTGGCGACAGACGATGAGGACATCAAAAGTCGCAGCCGAAAAATTGTTGAGGAACCCGTGAACATTGCTCCGCCGATAATTGTATAGCGGCGCCTCAACAACCCCAATGCGCGTCGCCTGCGGCAGCAGGGTGTACACAAAAAGCATGTCTTCAAAGCGCAGCTTTTCGTCGAAGGGGTTCGCCAGCGCCAATGAGCGTTTGAAGAGCTTGTCCCAAGGAAAGGGGGTGATTTTGGCCAATTCAAACGGATAATCGCAGAGGCAAAAGTCGTGGTTCACCGGCACCACCACAGCCGCCTTGCGCTTCACCTCGCCGCCCGCTTCCTCCGTACAGTCGTAGCGACCGCAAAGGACAATGTCGTTGTCATCTCGCTGCGCCTTTTCCACCAGGCGCTCGCAGATCTCGGGTTCAACCCAATCATCGCTGTCGACAAAAAGAATGTAATCGCCGGTGGACTGCTGAGCACCGAAATTTCGCGCGTGCCCAACCCCGCGATTTGGCGTGGTAAACACGCGAAACAAATGCGGGTGCTGCGCCTCGTACTCCGCCAGAATCAGGTGGCTTTTATCGGGGCTGCCATCGTTGACCACGACGACTTCAATATCGGGATAGGTTTGCGCGACCAAACTGTCCAAGCACTGTCGCAAATATTTTTCAACCTTGTAAACGGGTACAACAATGCTAACTTTCGCTAAACTCATATATTGGCCTGTATATATATTGTTCGAAAAGAAATTCGTTTCATATCACTCTGCAAGAAGCATCGCCGCAAAACACCTTATTCAACGTTTTAGTGCGCGCGAATGCTAACGTTTTCATCTGCGGTTGTAAAGTCACACCCAAAACGAATTTGCAGAAGCAGCGGTTGCCGCGCGCGCCAACAGGAGGTTCCCAACATGACCAACACGCCCCCATCCACCGCCACCATCATCACCACTCCTTTTGACGGACGCGTCATCATGATCGGCTGTGGCAGCATCGGCCAGGCCCTCCTCCCCGTCCTCGGCCGCCACCTCGAAAACATCTACCCCCGCACCACGGTGCTCTCCGCCGACGAATCCGGACGCAGCGTGGCCCAGCGTTGCGGCGCCCAGTTCATCCACTGCAACCTGACCCCGGGCAACTACCGCAAACTGCTGGCCAAGTACGTGGCCCCGGGCGACCTCATGATCAACGTCTCCGTCGGCGTCGCGAGCCTCGATCTCATCCGCTTCTGCGCCGAAACCGGAGCCCTATACGTCGACACCTCCATCGAGCCCTGGCCCGACATCTTCGACAACCCCATGCTCGAGCTCGACGCCCGCACCAACTACGTCATCCGCCAAGAGGCCCTGGCCCTCGCCCAAGAGTTCGGCCCCGAAGCCCCCACCGCCGTAATGGATCACGGCGCCAATCCCGGCATGGTCTCCCACTTTGTCAAACGCGCCCTGCTCGACCTGCGCCGCGACATCTCGGGCGACACCGCGGTGCCCCAAACCCGCGGCGAATGGGCCGCCCTCGCCCAGGAGCTCGGCATCTGCACCATCCAAATCTCCGAGCGCGACACCCAGGCCAGCCAGCGCCCCAAGCGCCAAGGGGAGTTCATCAACACCTGGTCCATCGACGGCTTCATCGACGAGCTGATGCAACCGGCGGAACTCTCGGTGGGCACCTTCGAGAAACGCCTGCCCCGGGGCGCGCGCGAACACCAGCCCGGCTCCGGCACCATCTACCTGCAGCGGCCCGGCGCCAGCACCTTTGCCCTCAGTTGGGTGCCCTCCATCGGCGGCTTTCAGGGCATGCTGGTCACCCACGACGAGGTCCTGGCCCTGGCCGACTACCTCTCGGTTCGCGCGGACGACAAATTCACCTACCGCCCCACCGTCATGTTCGTCTACCACCCCTGCGACGACGCCATGTTGTCGGCACTCGAGCTGGAGGGACGGGGCTGGAAGCGCCAATCGGTCTTTCGCCTGCTGGGCCCCACCATCGCCGAGGGCATGGACGAGCTCGGCGTCCTGCTGGCCGGACACGAGCGCAACGCCTACTGGTACGGCTCGCAGCTCTGCATCGAGACCGCCCGCGCCCAGGTCCCGTACGCCAGCGCCACCACCATGCAGGTCGTGGCCGGCGCCATCGCCGCCATCATCTGGGCCCTTCAAAACCCCCGCCGCGGCCTGGTCGAACCCGAGGACCTCGACTTCGCCCTGTGCCTCACCGCCGCCGCCCCCTACTTGGGTCCCCTGGTGGGCGAGTACACCCACTGGACGCCCTTGGATGGCCGTGGCAAATTCTTCCCCGAAAAGCTCGATGTGCAAAACCCCTGGCAACTGCAAAACATCCGCAGCCGACAGTGGTACGGCGAGTGAGCGCCGCCGGTTTCGGGTGTGACGCCGGACACCAACGCCACCGGGCCACACCCACAATTCGTTAAAGGAGGAGATACCGATGCAAGAATCCCCCGTGCAAATCAGCGCCTGGCTCGAACGCTACGAACAGTGGTTGTGCCACGTCGGGCTAGCGGACAGCACCGCCCAGCTCGTCAAAATCGTTTCGGCGTTGTTCGTCATCGCCGTCCTGGCCGTGGCCGCCAATTACATCGCCAAAAAAATCATCGTCGTGGCCCTCACCGCCGCCACGCAGCGCACCAAGACCACCTGGGACGACGCCCTGGTCGAGCGCAAAGTCTTTCACAAGCTCTCGCACCTGGCCCCGGCCCTGGTCATTCAATTCACCATCGGGCTCGCGCTTTACGACTACAGCCCCGCCATCACCCTCATCATTGAAAAGCTGACTTATGCCTACATGGTGGTCGTCTGGACCATGGTGCTGGCCTCCTTTTTCGACGCCCTGCACGACATCTACAGCACGCTGGAGATCGCCAAGACCCGCTCGATCAAGGGCTACGTCCAGCTCGCCAAAATCGTGATCTATTGCTTCGGGATCATCGTGTTCATCGCCATCCTCATCGAGAAGAGCCCCTTCAAACTCCTCGTGGGCATGGGGGCCTCCGCCGCCATCCTCACCCTGGTCTTCAAGGACACCCTCCTGGGGCTCGTGGCCTCCATCCAGGCCTCGGTCAACAACATGGTGAAGCCCGGCGACTGGATAGAGATGCCCGGACGCGGCGCCGACGGCACGGTGCTCGAGATCACGCTGAACACGGTCAAGGTGCAAAACTGGGACCGCACCATCAGCACCTTCCCCACCTACGCCCTCATCTCGGAGAGCTTCACCAACTGGCAGGGCATGTTCGAGTCCAACGGCCGCCGCATCAAGCGCGCCATCTACATCGACATGCACAGCGTTAAATTTTGCTCCGACGAACTGCTCGAAAAGCTCAAGCGCATCCAGCTCGTCAAGGAGCACATCGAGACCCGCTCCGCCGAAATCGCCGCCTTCAACGAGGAGATGGGCTACGACACCCGCATGCCGGTCAACGGCCGACGCCTGACCAACCTGGGCATCTTCCGCCAATACCTCGAGGCCTATCTGCAGGCCAATCCCAACATCAACACCAAAACCACCTACATGGTCCGGCACCTGCAGCCCACCGAGCGCGGCATCCCCGTGGAGATTTACTGCTTCTCGAGCAACACCGCCTGGGTGGCCTACGAGGGCATCCAAGCCGACCTCTTCGATCACGTGCTGGCCAGCATCCCCGAATTTGAGCTCGAAATTTTTCAAAACCCCTCGGGCAGCGACTTTCAAAGCCTCTTGCCCCGCGCCCACTGAATCCGCCACCCCGCCTCGCGCGCCATCGAACGATACCAAATACATACAGAATACATTGAATGCATTCGGGCAACGTGGTATGTGAGGCCTCGAATTTTGCAGCGAAATGCCGCTTCCAAAACGCGGCGCAAATCGCATGCACAACCCAACAAACCGCCATTCCCATGGCCCCAATTTGAAAGGATCTCGCATCATGGCAATCAAAGTCGGTATCAATGGTTTTGGCCGCATCGGCCGCATGGTTTTCCGCGCTGCCCAAGGGCGTTCGGACATCGAAATCGTCGCCATCAACGACCTGCTCGACCCCGCATACTTGGCCTACATGCTCAAGTTCGACTCGGTACACGGCCGCTTCAAGGGCGATGTCAAAGTCGAAGGCGGCAACCTGATCGTCAACGGCAAAACGATCCGCGCCACCCAAGAGAGAGACCCCGCTGCCCTCAAATGGGACGCGGTCGGCGCTGAGTACGTCGTAGAGTCCACCGGTCTCTTCCTCGATGACGCCGGTGCCCGCAAGCACATCCAAGGCGGCGCCAAGCGCGTGGTCATGTCGGCCCCCTCCAAGGACGCCACCCCCATGTTCGTCGTCGGCGTCAACTGCGAAACCTACGCGGGACAAGACATCGTCTCCAACGCCTCTTGCACCACCAACTGCTTGGCCCCGGTGGCCAAAGTCCTCCAAGATAACTTCGGCATCAAGCGCGGTCTCATGACCACGGTGCACGCCGCCACGGCCACCCAAAAAACCGTTGACAGCCCCTCCATGAAAGACTGGCGCGGCGGTCGCGGCATCCTCGAAAACATCATCCCGTCCTCCACGGGCGCTGCCAAAGCCGTGGGCAAGGTCCTCCCGGCCCTCAACGGCAAGCTCACCGGCATGGCCTTCCGCGTCCCCACCTCCAACGTATCGGTGGTCGACCTCACGGTTGAGCTCGAAAAAGAAGCCTCCTACGACACCATCTGCGCCACCATGAAGTCCGCCTCCGAAGGCGCGCTCAAGGGCATCCTCGGCTACACCGAAGAGGCCGTCGTCGCCACCGACTTTGTCGGCGAAGTCTGCACCTCCGTGTTCGACGCCAAGGCCGGCATCGCACTGGACGGCACCTTCGTCAAAGTGGTCTCCTGGTACGACAACGAGTGGGGCTACTCCAACAAAGTCCTCGACCTCATCGCGGTTATGTCCAAAAAATAACCCCGCCCGACTGCGCACCCCGCGCACGCCTTCTCCCCATCTCTTCTAAATGAAACCAGGTCGCGTCTTCGGCCGCGCACCATTGCGCCCGCTCAACCGCGATCGCGCTCCATCGCCTGGCGCGCCGCGCAGCGCTCGAGGTGTTCGCGCACCACGGGCGGCAGGTACACCGCGCTCAAGTCCAATGTGCACAGCGCCTCCAAAATGACCGCGCTGGCCACAGGGGGCGGCAGGGCGGCGTCGACAAAGAGCACCGTTCGCCCCTGGATGCGGCAGAGCCCGCCAGGGGAGGACGGCAACGCGGGGTCCGGGTTTAAGGCTTCGCGGCGCAGATCGATGTGCAACCGCGACAGCACGCCTTCGAGCAAGGCGAGGAACTGGCGAGGGTCGGACGGCGACACGGGCGCTGGTCCTTTTTCTTTCGCTACAAGAGCGTCGGCTGGGCGGGGTCCATGGCGGGTTTGCGGCCGTACACGGCGGTGTAGCGCGCGACGTAGGCGTCTTTTCCGCAGAGCAGCAAGGTGCCCAGGGGCATGACTTTTTCGGCGGCTTCGCGCATGCGGGCGGCCAGGTGCTGGATGTCCCACTGGGCGTGGGCGTCTTCGCGCAGCCGGCAGAAGTGGTAGAGGTCGCGCAGGTTCATCGTGAGCAACACCCGGCGCCGGTGGGCGTTGGTGAGCGCGTAAGGAGCGGCCTCGGGGCGCACGGCCTGTACGGTTTCGAAGAGGGCGGCGGCGCGGTCGGCAAAGGCCGTAAAGACCTCCGAGAGCCCCAATTCAACGACGCGCGGCGGCAGGGTAATCCCCAGGGACGGGCAATAGGGGCCCGGGGTTTGGCTCATCATCCGGTGGCGCTTGAGCTGGCCATAGCAGGCGGCCGAGACCACCACGTCGAAGGTGAGCTGGGCGTGCTCAAAGGCCCGGGGCACCGAGTCGTAAAACTCCATGTGCTGCAGGGCGTCGACGAAGATGCCGCGAAGCGCCTCGTCGGGCATGGCGGAGACCACCTGCCAACAAGCCTCGAAGGAGCGCCCACTCTGCGCGGCGAGCAACGCGGCGGCCACCCGGCGATCGGCGTCCTTTGTGGCATGCACCAAGGCGACCTCGGTGTCGCAGGGGTTGGGCGCGGTGCGGAGTTGTTGCAGCGCGGGGTGCGCGTCGCTTACGGCCGAGGACAAGTCGTAGGGCGTGGGCTCGGTGAAGAGCAGGATGGAGGGAGCGGACTGGCTCGCCGGCTCGTAAAGGGCCCGGGCCAGCGCGCGCAGCTCTTGCAGGGGCGCGGCGTTGAGGCGCTTGATCATCAGCTCGAGGTTGCGGGCATTGGTGGTCATGCCGAGTTGGCCCGTGGTACACAGCAGGGTGGCGTAGCGCGCGTCTTCTTTGGCCCAGCCATCCAGGGTGTTGCGCGTCGATTTTTTTTGCGCCATGTCGGGAAACTCGGCTTCGAGGTGGGCCAGCAGGGCCGCGTGCAGTTGCGCGTAAACCGACGCTTGCTGGGTCACCAATTCGCCCAGGGCCTCGCGAAACGGCGGCTCATCCAACTCGGCGGGGGTGACGTAATCGTGGTCGAGGGTGATGTAGCGCTGGCTCTTCTCGGTGAACGAGCACAGGCGAAAGTGCTCCAGCGATTCGATGGCCAGCCGCGACAACCCGATGATGTCGAAGTTGAACACCGCGTGCTCCGCCACCGAGTGGTGCCCCATGCCAAAGATGATGCGCCGGTTGGAGGCCCGGGCCTTTTCGACCTCGTCGAGGGCGGCCTGGCGCAACTCGTCGACCGGCCGGGGATCGCGGCTGATGCGGGCATAGGCCGCCGAGAGCACCTCCGGGGAGAGGCGCTCGGGCGCAACCCCCTTGTTGCGGGCTTCGGCGATCACGGAAATGTCGAGATTGTGGCCAGCGAGTATCACCTTCATGTCTGTGGCATCCTTTGGTTTGAAAGCGTTGGTTTCAAAGCGATTTGCTCCCCCAAACTGGCTGCACCCTTGTTCAGCATTTTTCGACCATACCCCACCTCCAAAATAAAGAAAAGCGACATGCGAAAAGGCACATCGGTCTATTTTGCGCCTTGGGGCACGTGATAAAGTTCTCGTGACATTAAACGCTGCGCCAGCGCGCGCCCTGCTTGTTCAAAGAGGTTAACACATGAAGACTGCCCGCATTTTCGGCCTTTGTCTGGCGCTGCTCTGGCTCGTAGCCTGCGAAAAAAACGAAACGCCCTCCCCCGGTTACAGCGCCAACAATAACAGCAGTGACACCACCGACACCCAGCCGCCGCCGGTGGACGCCAATCCCACCGATCACAACAACAATAACAGCGGGTTCGACACCCATGACACCACCCCTGTAGACACCGCTCCACCCATGCCCTCGGACAGCGACACCGGCACAGAGACCGGCAATGACACCGGCACAGAGACCGACAATGACACCGGCACAGAGACCGGCAATGACACCGGCACAGAGACCGACAATGACACCGGCACAGAGACCGACAATGACACCGGCACAGAGACCGACAATGACACCGGCACAGAGACCGACAA
>JAAYKL010000082.1 GCA_012522445.1 Myxococcales bacterium
ACGGCGAAAAGGCCATGAGCACGAGGCACAGCGCCGCGGGCAAGAAGCTCAGGCGCGAGGCATTGCCGTTGGCGGAGATGATGCCAGCGCTCAGCGAGAAGTTGACCACGCCGACGACGCCGAGGAAACCCGCCAGCACATTGGCGAGTCCGGTCACCGTCATGCCGCGCGTGAGGCGTTGCGCCATGGCCGGGGGTTGCAGGAGCTTGCCCAGCGACTCGATGGAGCCCAGGTCGTTGACCGCCAGCGCGATGAAGCAAATGAGAAACGAGAGGATGAGGCCCAGGTCCCAGTGCAGGGGCGCGGTGACATCGCGAAAGAGCGACGCAAAGAGCGGTTGGTCAGCGGGTGCGGCGGACGGCGCCGTGTCGGGCAGCAGCCAAAAGCACAGCGCGCTTCCCAGGGCCAGGGCCCACAGCAGCAGCGTGGCGCGCCAGGCCCCTCTGAGCAGGCGATCGCCAGCCACCATGGCCACGAGAAGCCCCAGGGCAAAGAGCAGGTGTCGCACCGCGTCGCGGGGCTCCGGGGCGTCCACGACGAGCGCGAGCACCGTCGGCGTAATGGCGATGGCGATGAGCATGAGGATGGTGGCCACCACCCGGTAGGTGAAGAGCCGGGCCACATAGCGAAAGAGTCCCGTGGCGCAGAGCAGCGCCAGGAGCGCGCCGCCTATCATGATGCTGCTGTACAAGGCGGCGGTGTCGCGAGCGCCCGAAGCGAGGATGCCCACCAGCAAAATCGCCGCGGGGCCAATCACCAGGGGCAGGCGGTGTCCCACAAAGAGCTGGGCCAGCAAGGCCATGCCCGTCGCGAAGAAGAGCTTTTGCATGTAGAGGAACTGGTCGGCGGGAGCGGTGAAATGCAGGGCGGCCAGCACCTTGCCCATGACGATGGTAGAGACCCCGACCACGGCCAGCCATTGGAGTCCGAAGAGCAGCAGGGTGCCCAAAGGCGGGCGGTCGTCGATGTCGTAGCGAATCAATGGCGGTGTCATATCGTGTGGCCTGTCATGGATAGGGGTTGGTGTCATCAGGGCGCAAGAATTCGTTGGGCCGCATCCACCACGCCATGAGCTGTAACAGTTCCGCACACCCAAACACAACCAAACGAGCAATAGTGCGTTTCTTCAAGATAACACCTCAATGCAGCGACAATGCGCCGGGGTTTGGAAATGAAAGCGGCACTTCTGAGAGAACAAAGGGAGGCAATGCACAATTTGGGTCCAAGACTTTTTGTTTATGCCCATCCGCAGAAAAAGCTGTTCTTATGGCGAGCTTTAAATAGCGACGCAGAAGCATCAAAGGCGGAAAATAGTCCCGGCTGCGATACCAATACAGCATGTCCTGATTGCCTTTGGCACTATTACAACTACGGCATGCCCAAACGATATTGTCTGCATCATCAGGCCCGCCCTTGGATTTGGGGACTAAGTGATCCATAGACAAACGTTGATCGCTGCCGCAGTAAACACAGGCCCGGGGTTGCACCAACTTGAAGCGTTCATCATCCAACAAAGAGCCGATTTTCATCGTATTCGTCCGCAGACCTTTAAAGAGTTTTGCGCGAATGATGTAGTCGATACGGGCGTATTGG
>JAAYKL010000083.1 GCA_012522445.1 Myxococcales bacterium
AGGGGCTCTCCTTGCCCACCAGCACATCCCACGATTCCAGCGAGGCGCTGTCACCGGGCGGGTGCCTTCGCGTTAAGTTTACGGGATCGCCCGTGATCGGCGGCGTCGGGCCATCGATGACCGCTCCGGATCCCACGCTGCCGGTTCCCGAGCTCTTGAAGCCCAGCGAATTTCCCGTGCAGGTGCCCTTGTGCAGCGCAAACACCATGTCTTGGGCAACCCGTGGAAAGACGCTGTTGGAAAATCCATAGGGCGCTCCCTCGACGTTGATGTAGTGATGCCCCGCTTCCGAGATGTGCCACGCTTGTTGGTTGGGCATATCCGCCCACTCGGCGGGCCACCACTTCATGCCGGTGAACTCCTCGAGGTTGTAGAAACCGAAGAAGAGGCTCGGCTCCAGCGCGGCGGAGATGACCAGCGACTCTCCCGGCGCCAAGACGAGGCCATCGGGCAAGGTGAGGCACGCCGTGGCATCTCCGAGTGGCTCGGTGCCGCCCGACTGCGCCACGGACCAGGAGGACAAATCGCATCCGGCCACGGGCACGTTGTTGTCGGTGTCTGTCGGGTCGTCGGTGTCGTCGGTATCGTCGGTATCGTCGGTGTCTGCTGGGTCAGCGGTGTCTGCTGGGTCACCGGTGTCGGTATCTGCCGGATCGTCGGTCTCGGTGTCTGCTGGGTCACCGGTGTCGGTGTCCTTGACAGCGGTGTCGGTGATGTCATCGGTGCCGCCTGTGTCGTCGGTGTCGTTCGCATCGCCTTCCGCGGGCAGGCCCGCCACGCCGAAGGAGAGATGCCGGGTAAACCCAGAGACTTGCCTTTTAAAGCCGTCGACCTGGGTGCCGGCCAGCGCCGCATAGGGACCCTCTTCCTGGTTCGCCCAGTAGACCGCTAGGGCCGCTGCCGCGTCCGCCACCTTGGACTCGTCGAACGGCACCGTGACGACGACATCCTTTTTAAAGGCCACGCCGTGGGGCAAGAACTCATACATATTGCCAGCGGGCACCACGCCACCGCCTGCTGCTGGCGCGGTGGAACGGCGGTGAATCGAGAAGCGCACCTCTTCGTCGAGGGCCCCCTTGGGAATGTCGAGGGACGCCCCATCGGGTCCGGCCACCACACCGCCCCTCGGACCAATGGTCGCTGTGGCCTCCGCGTCGTCATTTTTGCTGCTACACGAAATGGCCAGCACCAACGCCGCCATCCCAATCCAATGAACTACATGGCTGAACCTGCGCATAATCTTCTCCTTTGCCCCGGGGGCTCCGCGGCAATCCCCAGTAATCTGGTGGACTTAACCTTCAACCTAAATTCGAAACGCGGTGTTTCAAGTTCGGCGTTGTTTTTGGGCGGTATTTTTTTGCGGCGCCGGGTCGGGTTCGGACGCGTGAGGGGCGAGGGCGGGGTGGCGCAACAAAGCCGCCAGGAGCAGCGCGTTGCCCAGGGCGGAGAGCGCCAAAATGTCGTAATTGAACTGGATAAAGGGCCCGGCCTTGAGCAGCAAGTCGAGGGCGCACAGACCCAGCGAGAAGACGAGGTACCCGCGCAGCCAACGGGAGGTGCGCGGCGCCAAGGGGCGGTTTCGCAGCAGGCGCATCCCCGGGCCGAGCAGCCACAGGTGGGTCGCCGGCGAGAGCAGCAGGTTTTCGTTGTAATGGGTGTCGTAGTGGGTGGTGACGGTCCAGTAGAGCACCAGCATGAGCCCGCTGAGCCCGACAAAGAGACCCCAGACGCTCATCCCGAGTCCCAACAGACGTCGCGACGGCCTCCAGCGGGGCGCCAGCAGCGGCACGAGCAATCCCAAGCCCAACAGCAGCCCCAACGCGCCGAGCACGATTTTGTCGACGGTGGGCACCACGACGCCGATGGGCGGCCCCTGCCTTCGGTGGAGACGGGTCTCGCGGCGCACCAACGGACGCCCGTCCGGCAGGCTCAGGCCCGCTACATCCGCCATGAGCGCCTCGGGCAAGAAGGCCTCCTGCCAGCGGGTGAGGGGATGGTCGATGGCCGGCCCCAGCGAGTAGAGGATGATGCGCTGAAACACCGGCAGCCCGCTCAGGCTTTGGCGCGTCCAGTCGCGGAAGGTGCGGCCCGTGGGTTCGGTGTCGGTGTGCCGCCGCAGGGCGCCCTGGGCGGTGTCGTCGATGATGTCGCGGATGCGCGTGCAGCAGTTGTCGAGGTAGTGGCGGTAGGCGTAGACGCGATTTTCGGGGCGCGCGTTAATGCGCAGGCGCTCGGCCACCTGGTCGGCCTCTGCATTGGTAAAGTTCAGCGTGTGCATCCAGATGTCGCGATCCAGGTAGCGGTAGAAATCGACCATGGGCTGAAATGCATCGACGGACAGCCAATAGTTGAGAAATCCGCGCGCATACTTAAACTGAAGCGCGGGATCGGAGAAGTCGAAGGTGCCGAAGTTGTAAATGAGCCGGGTGCCTTTGTGGTGGTCGTCCACCACCAGCGCGATGTGCCCGAACCGCGAAAACAGGTCTTCGCCGCGGCCAAAGGTCAACAGGTGAATCGTGTGGCGACCGGGCGCGCCGTCGTCGGCCAAGACCGGACGCGCCGACAAGGGCGACAAGAGCAGCAGCAACCATCCCATGAGTATCAGGCGTTTCATGGCCGCCATCCTACGCTGGAAAGGATTTTCGCACATGCAAAAAAACAGCATCCCCACGGCGACAAAGCAGCGCAACAGCGGGGCCGCAATGGTCACTCCGCGCACGGCGAACTGCTCACGCCCGCCCGCACATCGGGGGATGCGCGCCGCCGTATGGGCCCTCTGCCTGGGCGTGGCCGCAGCGCTGTCCCCCACACTCGCGGCACAATCAACGCCTTCGGAGACGCCCTTCTGGCACCAGCTCAACGACCCCGTGCTCGACGGCCTCATCGCGCAGGCCCTGCACGACAACCGCGACATGGACGCCGCCCGCGCCCGCATCGAACAAGCGCAGGCCGTGGCCGCCCAGCACCTGGCGCCCCTGTTGCCCGCGGTGTGGCTGGAGGGGAGCTGGCGTTGGGGCGCGTACAACCGCGTGGGCCCCGGGGTCACCCTGCCCGCATCGCAGCGCCTGGTGGACAACCCCGACACCCAGCACAATCTGTCGGCGTTGCTCAAGGCGTCCTACGTGGTCGATCTGGCCGCTCGGCAAACCGCCCTGCGCAAGGCCGCCCTCGAAGAGGCCCGCGCCACAGCCGAAGACGCCAACGCCCTGGCCCTCACCCTGGTGACACAAATTATCCAGGCCTACTACGACGCCGTGAGCGCCCACATCCGCGTGCAGGTCATCGACGCGCAAATCCAAAGCAACGCGCAGCTCCTCGAACTGCTGGAGACGCGCTTCCAGGCCGGGACCTCCAGCGCCCTAGAGGTGTTGCAACAGCGCCAGCTCCTGGCCGCCACCCGGGCCAACCGCCCCCTGGTCCTCGCGCTGCACGAGACCGCCCTGCGCCAACTCGCCGTGTTGATCGGCGCCGCCGACCACCGCCAATTGCCCGCGCTGCCCGCGTCCCTGCCCGACATCGCGGTGCCCGATGAGGCGCCCCCGGGCGAGGCGGTCGACCACCTGCCCCACCTGCGCGCCGCCCAGTTGCGCAGCGCCGCCCTTCAGCACCGCGCCAAAAGCGCCAAGCGCGCCCTCATGCCCAGCCTCTCGCTCACCGGCCAGGTGGGGTGGATGGCGAATTACGGCAATCGCTTCGACGACGGCGAAAACTGGAATATCGGCGCCTTGCTCAGTGTTCCCCTGTATCAGGGCGGGGTGTTGCGGGCCCAAAAACACGCCGCAGAGGCAGCGGCTCGCGCCCAAGACCACAGCCTGCAGGCCGCACAGCTCGAAGCGGTCGCCAAGGCGGACATCGCCCACGCCCAGGCCCAGGGGCACCGCGCGCGCCTCGACGCCCTTCGGCAACAACAGGAGGTGGCCACCACCGTGCTCGAACAAGCCAAAAACAACTACCTGGTGGGGCTCGCCGATTACCTCAACGTGCTCTCTGCCCTCAACGGCCTGCAAGCGGTGGAGCTGAGCACCCTGCAGGCTGAGCGCGACGTCGTCGACGCCCACGTGCAATTCTTAAGCGCGCTCGGAGGCGATTGGAGCCGCCACATGCTCTCTGTTGAAGGCGAAAACCCATGATGAAAACCATTTTAAAAATCGTATTGCCCCTGCTGATCATCGCGGTCGGATTGGTCGGCGCGGCGTTTGTCCGCCAGCAAAAGCCCACCACCAAGGCCAAGGACACCCGGGACCGCGCCCTCCCGGTGGAGGTCATTGCCATCCGCCAGCAGGACGTCACCATGCGCATCGCCGCCACCGGACACGTGGTGGCCGCCCGGGAGATTCGCCTGGCCCCGGAGATCAACGGCCGCATCATCCGCGTCAACCCCAACCTGGTGCCCGGCACGCGCCTCGACAAGGGCGCCTTCATCGCCCGCATCGACCCGCGGGACTACCGCATCGCCCTGGTGCAAGAGCAAGGCCGCATGCAACAAGCCCAGCTCGACTACCAGCTCGAAACCACGCGCGGCCAGATCGCCCAGAAAGAGTGGGAGCTCCTGGGCGGTGGCTTGCAAGGCGGCGCCGAAACCAGCGACCTGGCCCTGCGCAAACCCCAGATGGCCGTGGCGGAGCAGCAAAAAACCACGGTCGAAAACAGCGTGGCCCAGGCCAAGCTCAACCTCAACCGCACCGAAATTCGCGCGCCCTTCGCCGGCATTGTGCTCGCCAAAAACGTCGACGTGGGCCAGTACGTCAACCCCACGACGCCCCTGCTGCACCTGATGGGCACCGACGAGCTCTGGGTAGATGTCTCCGTGCCGGTGGGGCAGCTCCGCGCCATCGACATTCCCGGCGTGAACACCACCGCTGAGGAGGGCTCCACCGCGACGATTGCCCAGCGCGTGGGCGACCAAACCATCTCGCGGCAGGGCGCGGTCATCCGCTTGCAGGGCGCCCTCGACGCCAAGAGCCGTACCGCCCGCCTGCTCTTGTCGGTGCCTGATCCCTTTGGCAGCGACGCCGGATTGCCGCTCTTGGCCGGGGCCTACGTGCAGGTCGAAATCCAGGGGCATCCGCTACGCGATGTATTTCCCGTGCCGCGCGAGGCATTGCAGGAGGGCCGCTTTGTGTGGCGCGCCACCGCCGACAATCTCCTCGAGCGCACCGACGTAACCGTGCTGTTCAGCGACCGCGACACCGCCGTGCTCCAGGGCGAACTCCAGGACGGCGACCGCCTCATCGTCAGCCCCTTGGCCTTCCCGGTGTCGGGCATGCACGTCGCCCCGCAAGAGAGACAAACCGCCGATGTCCCCTGACTCAACGCACCGGGGCTTCATCGCCTGGATGGCCCGCAACCACGTGGCCGTCAACCTGCTGGTGGCGCTCCTGGTGCTCGGCGGCATCATCGGGGCCTTCAGCATCCGCCAAGAGGTGTACCCCGAGTACGAGCTCGACACCGTGGCCATCTCCGTGCCCTACCCCGGCGCGAGCCCCGAAGAAACCGAACAGGGCATCGTGCTCGCCATCGAAGAAGCGGTGCGCGGCGTGGACGGCGTCAAGCGGGTGACCTCCACAGCGGCCGAGGGCAGCGGGGTGTGCGCGGTCGAGCTGCTCCACGACGCCGACGCTTACGAGGTGCTGGCCAACGTCAAAAACGCCGTCGATCGCATCACGTCCTTTCCCGAAAACGCCGAGCGCCCCACGGTGCAGCTCATCTCCCGGCGCAGCCGCGTCATCTCGTTGGTTATCACCGGGGAGCGCGACTTGTCCGAGCTTCACCAAATCGCCGAGATGACCCGCGACGAGCTGTTGTCCTTGGAGGGCATCACCCAGGTCGAAATCGAGGGCGTCCCGCCGCTGGAGATCGCCATTGAGGTGCCGCGGGCGGCGTTGGAGTCTTACGGCATCACGCTGGCGCAAATCGCCGCAGAGGTGCGGGCGGCCTCGGTGGAGCTCCCCGGCGGTGCGGTGAAAACGCCGGGCGGAGAGGTGCTGGTGCGCGTCGCCGACCGACGACAGCGGGCCGACGAATTCGCCGAACTCATTTTGCGCAGCAGCGTGGACGGCGCCAAGGTGCGCTTGGGTGACATCGCCACCATCACCGACGGGTACGCCGAAACCGACAACGCCGCCTACTACAACGGCCAGCGCGCGGTGCGGGTCACGGCCTACCGCATCGGCGAAGAGACGCCCACCTCCGTGGCCAAAGCGGTCAATGAGTACGCTCCCACCCTGCAGGCACGCCTACCCCAGGACATCTCCATCGTGCCGTGGCAGGACGAATCCGAGCGCCTGCGCGACCGCATCGATCTGTTGACCGGCAACGCCCAGATGGGCTTCTTGCTCGTCGTGCTGCTGCTGTCGCTCTTCCTGCGATTGCGCCTGGCCCTGCGCGTGGCCGTGAGCATCCCCTTGAGCTTCCTGGGCACGTTTCTGCTCATGCCGGTGCTGGGCATCTCCATCAATATGATCTCCACGTTTGCCCTCATCATCTCCCTGGGCATCCTGGTGGACAACGCGATCATCATCGGCGAAAACGTGTACTTCAAAATCAACGCGGGCATGTCCCAGATGCGCGCGGTCATCACCGGCACCAAGGAAATGCTCTTGCCGGTCACCACCTCGGTGCTCACCACGATGATCGCCTTTATCCCCATGCTCTTCATTCCGGGCACCCTGGGCCAAACCTTTAAGTACGTGCCCCTGGTGGTCATCGCGGTGCTGGCCATGTCGCTGGTCGAGTCCTTCGGCATCCTGCCCGCGCACCTTTACTACGTCATCCGCCGCGATCCCAAGGACGGCCCCAAAAAACGCCATCCCATCCGCTGGGTACAAGACAGGGTTAACGCCCTCCTGACGCGCTTCATCCGCCGCATTTACGAGCCCTTTCTGCGCCGCCTGCTCAACTGGCGCTACCTGGTGATCAGCCTGGCCATCGCCTCCTTGATGCTGGGCGTGGGCTACATGCAGAGCGGGCAAATGCCCTTCAAGCTCTTTCCGCAGCTCGAGAGCGACCGCATTCACGTGGCCGTGGAGTTGCCGCCGGGCACCGCCCTCACCCGCACCTACGAAGTGCGGCGCATCCTCGAAACCTCGGCGCGGCAAACCATCGACGAAATTGGCGACGCCTCCATTTTGCGCGGCATGTACACCATGGTGGGCTCTGCGCCCATGGGACGTCGGGGAGCCGCCGCCGGAGCGGTCCCCTCTAGCGGCAGTCACTTGCTCACCGTGGAGATGTCCCTCACCTCCGCCGACGAGCGCGAGATCGGCGCCCACCAAATCGCCCAGATGTGGAACCGCAACACGCCCCCCATCCCCGGCCTCAAAACCATCACCTTCAAGTCGCAGACCGGTCCCTCGGCCGGCGCCGCCGTCGACGTGCTGCTCTCCCACCGCGATCCCCGCACCTTGGAGGACGCCGCCCACGACCTCACCGAGCGCCTCAAGGGCTACGCCGAGCTCACCGACTTCGAAAACACCGCGGCCCAGGGCAAGGAGCAGATGAGCTTTCAACTCCTGCCCGAAGGCCGGGCCCTGGGGCTCACCTCCCAAGAGATCGCCACCCAAATCCGCTCGGCCTTTTACGGTCGCGAGGCCATCCGCGAACAGCGCGGCCGCAACGAACTCAAGGTGATGGTGCGCTACCCCAAGCCGGAGCGCGAATCCGAGTTCGACTTGGAGCAACTGCAAATCCGCACCCCCGAAGGCGGCCACGTGCCCCTGTCCTACGTGGCGCACATCGAGCGCGACCGCTCGCCCACGTCCATCCGCCGCGAGGAGGGGAGACGCGTCGTCAACGTAAAGGCCGAGCTCAAACCCGCCATCCTATCGCCGGCCACGGTCATCGCCGCCCTGCACGCCGAAACCCTGCCCGCCTTAATCGAAAAGTACCCGGGCCTCACCTACGAGATGGCCGGAGAACAGCGCGAACAAGCGGAGATGCTCGGCGCACTGGGGCACTACTTCGCCATCGCCATGGCCATTGTGTTCGCCCTCATCGCCGTGCCCTTTCGCAGCTACATCCAGCCGGTCATCGTGATGTCGTCCATTCCCTTTGGTTTTGTGGGCGCCCTGCTGGGCCACATACTGCTGGGCTACAACTTCACCCTCATGAGCCTGTTTGGGCTCGTGGCCCTGGCCGGCGTGGTGGTGAACAACGCCATCGTTTTGGTGGAGGCCACCAACCGCATCCGCGACGGCGGCGTCCATCCCCGGGAGGCGATTGTCGAGGGGGCCATGCGGCGCCTGCGCCCCATTTTGCTCACGTCCCTCACCACGTTCCTAGGGCTCATGCCCATGATCCTCGAGCGCTCGCTGCAGGCCCGCTTTCTCATCCCCATGGCCATCAGCCTGGGCTTCGGCGTGATGTTCGCCACCTTTATCACCCTGCTCATCGTGCCCTCGCTCTACCTCATCGTCGAAGATGTCCGGGGCCTGTTTGGCTTCCATTGGGAGCGCGTAAGCGCCGACAGCGAAGACGACGCCTAGGCGAAACGAAGCGCCGCCAAAGCCAACAACGC